>NZ_JBIBYN010000002.1:189592-386468 GCF_043083325.1 Streptomyces sp. NPDC014734
ACGTGTCCTCGTGTCCTCGTGTCCTCGTGTCCTCGTGTCCTCGTGTCCTCGTGTCCTCGTGTCCTCGTGTCCTCGTGTCCTCGTGTCCTCGTGTCCTCGTGTCCTCAGTCCACGCCGAACAGCTCCGCCGCGTTCCCGTGACAGACCGCCCGAAGCCAGTCGTCCCCGAGCTCCAGCCTTTCCAGCGCGTGCAGTTGGTGCGCGTACGGATACGGAATGTTCGGGAAGTCCGTCCCCAGCAGAATCCGGTCCCCGAGCGCGGCGAGCCGCCCGCGTCCGTCCACCGGAAACGGACTCGTGTCCCGCGTGAAGTCCGTGAACGCCATCGTCGTGTCGAGCCGCACTTCCGGGTAGGTCTCGGCCAGCGCCAGGAAATCCGCGTACTCCGGCATCCCCATGTGCGCCACCACCAGCCGCAGCCGCGGGTGCCGGGCCAGCAGCCGGGCGACCGGTTCGGGCCCTGTGTGCTTTCCCGGCGCCGGTCCGGATCCGCAGTGCGTGACCACCGGAATGCCCGCCTCCGCGAGCAGCCCCCACACCGGCTCCAGCAACGGGTCGTTGGGGTCGTACGCACCCACCTGGACATGCGCCTTGAAGACCCGCGCCCCCGCCTCCACGGCCTCGCTCACATACCGCTGGGCGCCGTCCTCCGGGAAGAACGTCGCGGTGTGCAGGCAGTCCGGGACCCGGCGCGCGAACCCGGCCGCCCAGTCGTTCAGCCAGGCGGCCATCCCGGCCTTGTGCGGATAGAGCATCGAGGTGAACCGGCGCACACCGAACGAGCGGAGCAGTGCGAGCCGCTCGTCCTCGTCGTGCCGGTACTCGATCGGCCATTCCATGCCCGTCAGCGGCCCGGCGGAGTCGAAGTACGCCCAGACCTTGCGGAGCACCCGCTCCGGCATGAAGTGCGTGTGCACATCGATGATTCCCGGCAGCCCCAGCCGCCCCCAGAACCTCACGACGGCGTCGGCGTCACCACTCACCACAGCGTCGGCGTCACCACTCATCACGGCCTCCCGACCACATGCCCGGCATCGTCTGCCCCGCCCCTGCCGAACCGACGATCTCAGAACAACCCGTCCTGCACACCACCGGCCCCGATGCCGGTCACCGGCACGTCCACCGCGGCCCGTGGATCGGCCCCCTCCAGCACCCACCCCACCATCAACCGGGTATCCACCACCACGACCCCCCTCTCCGTCACTCCCCTCGCCTCCCCCTTCCTCGCCTCCGCATCCGCCCCCTCCCTTTCCGTCTTCTCCCCTTCCCTCTCCTCGTCCCCGCTTCTCCCCGTCTCCAGATGCAGATCGGGACCGGCCGCCGCCACCAGTCGTCCCGCGACCACGCCCCCGTCCACCAGTTCGGTGACCGCGCACGTCACCGTGACGTCACCGGCCAGCCCGAACAGCCCGGCATGGTCGACCGTCCCGAACGGCAGCCGCTGCAACGACTCCGGCCACCCGGCCCCCTCCAACGCCACGGCCCGCCCGTACAGCTCCGCCACCTCCGCCCGCCGTTCCTCGGCGTTCGGCAGCGCCGCGCGTACCGCCCGCTTCGCCGCGTACGGGATGCGGTCCGGCACACCGAGCGCCGACCGCAGCAGTTCCTCGGTGCGCCGCGCCGCCATCAGCGGCCCCCGGCCGAGCCAGCTGAACACCACGGCCCCCTGCTCCCGCAGCCGTGCCGCCTCCCGCTCCTCGGCGGTGATGCCGACCTTCACCATCCCCGGCCCGAACCAGGCGAGGTACACGCGGTACGTCCGGGGATCGTCGGCGATCGTGTCGGCGGCCACCGAGTGCGCCCGGTCCAGCCGCGCGCACTCCGGGCATCGCGCTCCCGTGCTCCTCCCGGCCACCACGGCCCCCACCGGACACGGGTGCCCGCGCGCACCGGTGCACCGCCGCGGCCCCGCGACCCGGAATCCGAGCTCCGTCCCGCGAGCGAGCGTGCTCCACCGCACGGTGCCGCCGCGCTGCCAGCCGAGCGCGGGCCCGCCGTCCTCCGTCGGCCACCGCAGCCCCGTGCACTGCCAGCCCATGGTTGAACTCCGGCCGTTTCGCGGTTGCTGAGAGACCCGGCGATGCTACCGGTCGGTGTCACTCCGCCCCGCTCGTCCCGGCTGACCCGGCGGAACCTGTGGGCCCGCAGAACCGACCGACCCCACGGAATCGGCTGACCCGGCGGAATCCGTGATCCCCGCAGACCCCACGGCTTCCGCGTCGACGGCTCGTACCCGGTCGCGTTGCCGCCGCAGCAGCGCGACCGCGAGGGCCGCGGTGGCGAGGGCCACCGCCCCCGCGACCGCACCGACCTCGCCGAGCACCCGTGTGTACGCGGCCCGTCCCGGGGCCGAGAGCCCGACGAACAGGCCGCCGCACACCGCGACCCCCAGGGCCAGGCCCACCTGCCGCGCGGTGTTCGCCACGGCGGAGGCCACTCCGGCCCGCGCCGGGTCGGCGTCCCGCATGGCTGCCGACGGCAGCACCGGGGAGACCATGCCCGCGCCCACCCCGGTCAGCACCAACGACGGCACCAGCGCCGCAGGCCCGTACGCGAGGCCGAGCAGCAGGAAAGTCAGGCAACCGACGCCGCAGAGAGCGGTGCCGACGGCGAGCGGCAGCCACAACGGGGCACGCTGGAGCGCGGCCCCGCCCAGCGCCGAGACGACGAAGAAGACGGCCGGCTGCACCGAGAGCAGCAGGGCCGTCCGTACGGCGTCGAGCCCGGCGGCACCCTGGAACCAGGACGACAGCACGGTCAGCGGCCCGAACGCGGCGAAGTAGTAGCCGAACGCCACCGCGACCACCGCGAGGAACCGGGGGTGGCGGAAGAGTGCCAGGTCGACGAGCGGATCGGGCGTACGGCGCTCCCGCACCACGAAGGCGACGCCACCCGCGCACGCGACAAGTACCGCCGCCAAAGGATCGGGCCCCGCACCGTGTTCGCCGTAGAGCAACGCGGCGACCACCAGAGCCGCGAGTCCGGTGCCGAGCAGGGCGGCTCCGGCAAGATCCACGCGGCGCTCGTCGCGCTCCGGGTCGCGGGGCAGGAAGCGCACGGCCAGGGCCACACCGAGCACGCCGGGCGGGACGGCCAGCAGGAAGATCGACCGCCACCCCAGCGCCTCGGCCAGCAGTCCGCCCGACACGTTGCCGACCGCCGCCGCGAGCCCTGCCACCGCACCCCAGACGGCGAAGGCCCGATGCTGCTCCCGACCGCTGTAGGAGGCCCGGATGAGCGGGAGCGTGGTCGCGAACATCGCCGCCCCACCGACACCCTGGGCGCCCCGGAACGCGATCAGCGCCCCGACGTCCGGAGCGAGTCCGCAGGCGAGCGAGGAGAGCGTGAAGAGGGCGAACCCGGCGACGAACACCCGGCGACGCCCCATCACGTCACCGACCGCACCGGCGACGACGAGGAGCGCGGCGAGCGCGAGGGTGTACAGGTCGACGACCCATTGCAGGGCGGCGAAATCGGTGTGCAGCCCGTCGGCGACGGCGGGGATGGCCACCGTCACGATCGTGGCGTAGGCGAGCAGCAGGAAGGTGGCGAGACAGGAGACGACGAGGGGCATCTGATGACGTGGGCTCACGAGCGCTCCTCGATGGTGGAGTTCCCCTGGCGGACCCGGCGAACGCGGCGGTCACGACAGTCATGGCAATCACGACAGTCATGGCAGTCACTGCGGTCACTGCGACCACTCCGGTCACTGTGGCCACTCCGGTCACGGCGGCCGTCGAGAAAGGCCAGGGCGAGTTCCCCCGTCACCGGGTTCCGGTACGTCTCGCACTCGACCTCGTAGACCTCGCGGACGAGTGCGGGCGTGAGGATCTCCTCGGGCGCCCCGCGTGCCGCCACGGAACCGTCCTTGAGCACATACAGCTCATCGCAGTAGCGGGCCGCCATCGTCAGGTCGTGCAGGGCCGCGAGCACCCCGATGCCGAGCCCCCCGACGAGGGACAGGATCTGCAACTGGTACTTGATGTCGAGGTGGTTGGTCGGCTCGTCGAGAATGAGGAAGCCGGGCTCCTGGGCGAGGGCCCGCGCGAGGACGACACGTTGTTTCTCGCCGCCGGACAGCGACTGGAAGGTGCGGTCGGCGTACGCCTCCATCCGGACCCGGCGCAACGCGTCCGCGACGATCGCGCGGTCGTGCGAGCCGGTGGTCTCCAACAGGCGCTTGTGGGGCGTGCGCCCCATCGCGACCATCTCCGCGACGGTGAAATCGAAGCTCAGCTCGTTGAACTGGGCCACGACGGCGAGTTCGGTGAAGACCGCGGCCGGCCGGCTCGCCAGCACGTCCAGCTGACCCAGGGTCACCGTCCCGGAGTGCGGCCGGACGACCTTGTAGACGCTCCTGAGAAACGTGGATTTGCCGCAGCCGTTCGGGCCGACGACTCCGACGAAGGCACCGGCGGCGACCCGCAGGGACAGGTCGTGGACGACCGGGGTCCCGCCGAGCCGGACCGACACGTGCTCCGCGCACAGATCGGGGCCCCGCCCGGGGACGGCGGCCCCCGCGTCACGCGCCACCAAAGCCGTACTCCTTCCGGATGAGCATGTACATGAACAGGGGGGCGCCGAGAACCGAGGTGACGATGCCGATCGGCAGTTCGGCGTTGGGGACGGCGACCCGGGCGACGACGTCCGCCCAGACGAGGAACAGCGCTCCGGACAGCACGGTGACCGGCAGCAGCCTGCGGTGATCGGGGCCCACTGCACTGCGCGCGATGTGCGGCACGATCAGGCCCACGAAGCCGATGATTCCGCAGCAGGCGACGAGCACCCCCGTGGCCAGAGCCGCGATGACCAGGTAGATCCGCCGGAACAGCCCCGGGTTGATCCCCAACGTGACGGCGGCCTCGTCGCCGACCAGCATCGAGTTCATGACCCGGCCCTGGAAGAGGAAGAAGGCCGTGGCGGCCAGGACGACCCCGGAGACGACCGGCAGGGTGTCCCACGCGGCGGAGGCGAGGCTGCCCATGGTCCAGAAGGTGACCGACCTGATGCCCTCGGCGCTGTTGGCGAAGTAGACGAGCGCGCTGGACGCGGCCCCGCACAGGGCGTTGACCGCGGTTCCGGCGAGGATGAGCTTGACCGGCGACGTGCGCGAACCGATGCTCCCGGCACCGAGCACGAGTGCCGCGGCCCCGAGCGCCCCGAGGAACGCCCAGAACGGGACGCCGAAGCCGCTGATCCCGCCGAGCACCCCGGCCGCCCCGAACCCCACGAGAAGGGCGAAGGTCGCACCGAGCGAGGCACCGGAGGAGATGCCGAGCACGAACGGGTCGGCCAGCGGGTTCTGCAGCGCCGCCTGCATGACCGTTCCGCAGAGCGCGAGCCCGGTCCCGACCACGGCGGCCAGCAGCACCCTGGGAAAACGGATGTTCCAGACCACGTCCACGGCCATCGGATCACCGCCCGCACCGGTCCCGGTCAGCTTGCCGGACAGGATCCGGAACGACTCCCCCCAGGGGATGCCGACCTGCCCGATCGAGACCGAGGCCACGACCGAGACCCCCAGCGCGAGCCCGAGGACGATCAGGAGAACGGGCAGCGGCACCCCCCGCGCCCCACCACGCCGCCGCTCCCGTCCGGCGACGGAAACGGCAACGGCAACGGCACCGATGCCGACGCCGACGTCGCCGCCGCTCATCTCCTCGGGACCCCCCGCAGCGGGCCCGCCCGTGCCACGCACACGCGTACCGGACCCACTCACGCCGGACCCACTCCCACCGGGCCCGCTCATGAGGCGGGAAAGAGGTCGGGATGCACGAACGCCGCGACCTTCTCACAGAGATCGGCGAGCGCCAGCGAGCCGCGGATGGAGGTCGTGTAGTCCGCGATCATCACGTCGCCGTTCCTGATCGCGGTGACGTTCCTGAGCCGGGGATCACGCAGCAGCCGGTCCCGGGACTTCTCCCCGTCGGACTTCTGGAACTCCGTCACGACGATCCGGTCCGGGTTCGCCGAGATGATCGATTCGAGCGAGAGCTGCGCGTAGGTGTCCCGGGTCAGCTCCATGTACGTACCGCCGGCCCCGTTCACCATCTCGTCCACGAGCCCGAGCGACGGGGAATAGTAGTCGTACGTGTCCCGACCGCCGCTGGCGACCAGCAGCACCTTCGGTGAGTCCTGGGCCTTCTTCGCCCGCTCGGCGATGGCGGCGATCCTCGCCTTCTGCTCCGCGATGTAGGCCTCGGTCCGCTTCGTCACCCCGAAGACCTCGCCGACATGGCGCACGTCCTCGTAGTAGCTGTCCAGGTCCCGGCCCACCGTGTAGTTCACGGCGGGCAGCACCTCCACGCCCCGGGTGTTCCAGAACGGGACCTCACCGATCTTGTCGGGCTTCAGCGCGAACGACATGGTCAGCACGAAATCCGGCCGCCGTTCGAGGATCGCCTCCTTGGAGGGCAGTTGGTCGGAGATCTTCGGCAGCTTCTTGATCCGGTCCGCGTAGGCCGAATACGAGTTGTCGAGATAGCCGACGCCCACGATCCGGTCCTCCAGACCGAACTCGATCATCAACTCGGCGAGCGCCTGCCCGATGACCACCACCCGCTCCGGACTCTTCTCGACGGTCTGGGTGAGTTTCCCGCCGGCGTCGTCGACGACGTCGAGGGTGACCGGGTAGTGACCGGACGGCGCCGCCGCGCCGGTCCGCCCGGGGGCGGGTTCCGCCGGGGTCGAGCAACCGCTGAGCAACAGAGCCGCACCGACGGCGAGCGCGGTGCAGACGCGTATCGGGGAGACGTTCACGATGTCCTTTCGAGCCGGGCGTGGCGACGGCCACGGCCTCATGCTGAAAGGGACGAAAGCGAAAACCGTACGGAGAGCGCTCCCCCGAAATGTGGAGCGAACGCGCCCGGCACCCATTACACCCACCGCCCCCACGACCCCTACGACCGCGTCGCCGCCACGGCCCCGGACCGGTCACGGGACGAGAGGCGCCCGCGCCCCTCGGTCACGGAGGTGCCCGCGCCCCTCGGTCCACGAGGCGTCAACGCCCGGCGCACCCCTGGCTACGCGGCGTCCACGCCCACCCCGCCCCGCACGCCCACACCACTCCGCCCCACACCCCGCACGCCCGCACCGCTCCGCCCCACGCCGCTCCGTTCCGCCCGGTACTGCCGCGGGGTCCGCCCGAACCGCTTCTTGAAGGCGTAGCAGAAGTTGCTGGGGCTGGAATAACCGACCCGCAACGCGATCGCCGCCACGCTGAGGTCGGTCTCCACCAGCAGCAACGAGGCCCGGCGCAGGCACTCGTTGCGGTGATGGCTGAAGATCGTGTCGCCGTAGAGCTGCTTGAACCCGTGGCTGAGCCGCTTGGGGTTCATCCGCAGGGCGCGGGCGAGGGACTCGCCGGTGTGCTGCTCGTGCAGGTTCTCCATCAACAGCGTCGGAACCGTCCGGATGCGCTCGATCTCGTACTCCGCGAGCGGCAGCTGGGCAGGTTCCCGCGGAATGTCGTCGCGGGAGACGATCCGGGCAAAGATCTCCATGACCTTCGCCTCGAAGTAGAGCGCCCTGAAGCGGACGGGCAGCGTGCACACGAACAGGTCCCCGAAGGCGGCGGCAAGTTCGGGCGGGGCCTGGCGCCCGAGATAGTGCGCGTCCCGCTCCGCGGCCGGCATCCCCTCGACGCTCTCCTGCCAGGCCCCGGCCCCGACGCTCCCGAAGAACGCGGCGGTCGCCGACCGTTCGGCAGCGACCGACACCCCCCGGTAGCGCTGCCCGGCCGGGCGCGTCAGCCGCCCGGCCGAGGCCCGCGAGTGCGAGATGGACAACTGCCCCGCCCCGAAGACCGACGCCCCCGTACCCGCCTCTTCGAGCAGCATCAGACCGTCGACGCAGTACTCCAGCTCGAAGTACTCGCCGCCGAGGTCGAAATCGAGGACCAGCTCGTCGTGGAACGCCACGTCGTACAGGGTCAGCGTGACCCCTTCGAGCAACTCGTACACCGTGATGTGCCCGTCCCCCACCTCGGGCCGCACCTCGTGCACCACGGCCCCGCTCCCGAGCTCCCGCCGCACGGCGATGGCCGCGTAGAACGCGCGGTACTGCCGTTCCAGTTCCGCGAACCCCCGCACGGAAGCAACCGAAAACCGGCCCGACATGCCTCACCCCGAATCCACGAGGAAACGATCACCCTTACGCAAGTAAGGGTACCCTTACTCACCTGTCGCCGGCCGGACCACCTGCCTGGTGTCCCTCGACGAGTTCAGCGATGACCGGCCGAGCGTCTCAGCGGAAGATGTCGGCGTTCTCCGCGGCCCACTGCCGGAACGGTCTGCCCGGCGAGCCGGTGATCTGCGAGACCGTGTCACGCACCGAGAGCAACTCGTCATTGACGTCTCCGCCCGTGACGTCGAGCACCGCATCCGCTGCCTCGTCCCCGAAGACCCCGGCCATCCGAGAATGGGCCTCCTGTCGGCTGATCTCGATGAAGGGCACCTCCCGCCCGAGTGCTGCCGCGATGGCCTCGACCTGCTGCCGGGCTGTCACCGGCTCCGGACCGGTCAGGGCATACGTCCGCCCCCGGTGACCGGGCTCGGTCAGCGCGACCCGCGCCACCGACGCGATGTCCGCGGGGTGGATCGTGGGCAGCCCGATGTCCGCATACGGTGCGCGGACCGTCTCACCGTCACGGATCGCCGCCGCCCACATCAGAGCGTTCGAGGCGAACTGAGTCGGCCGCAGAATCGTCCAGGCCATGCCGCTGTCCTTGAGCAGCCGCTCGACCGCCCGGTTCTCGTCTGCGGGACCCAGGTGCGGATGGGTCCGGACGGTGATGGACGACACCAGCACCACGTGCTCCACACCCGCCCGGCGGGCTGCCGCGAGGATGTCCGCGTCCGGGCCCACACGCGACAACAGGAACAGCGAGCGCACCCCGCCCAGAGCGGGCTTCAACGCCCCCGGCACCGTGAAGTCGCCCTCAACGGCCTCGACCTCCGCAGGAAACGCCGCCCGTGAGGCGTCACGGGTGAACCCTCTCAGCGGCCCCGCACCGCATGCGTGCAATTCCCCCAGCAATGCACTTCCTATGTTTCCGGTGGCCCCGGTCACCAGGATCATGAGCGCGTTCTCCCGTCGTCAGTTGGGCAACTCCGGGACACGCTAAGAGCTCAATCGGACTTCAGGTCAAGGAGACGCCTGCACTCCCGAACGACATCAAGAATCACTGATATCCGGAAGCGCGCAGGCCCTCGGCCTCGTTCACGAGAACGGGCGGATGTCCGCCACTTCGGGAGGCACCACAGCGCACCGGGAATCCGAACGCCGAGTGAGTCGCCTGCCGCGACCGGGGGCGCGAACGGCACGTGCCCGCACTGCCCGCGTCGATGCGCCACGTCGGTGGCAGGCGCCCCCTACCGCAACGGATGAGAAAACATGTTGGCCGGCTGCCGAACGAGCTGCGAAGATGCGTCCGTTTCCCAGGCGGAGGATATTTGTTCGTTTTCGTGTGTGCGGGATGCGGCGCCGAATTGACCACTCCGCTGTCCCAGGTCTCACTGCCGGTCCACGCCCGTCAGAAGTACGGGAACGGAACCCAGCTTCCCGTGCTCATGCGGTCAGGGACGTTCGCCGTCGACCCGGACCCCTGGGGAGGGCCGTGGCGGATGTGGGACGAGATCGATCCGGGCGAGGCGGAGGCACGCGGCATCTACGCGCCGGTCCACGCCCTGTCCGACGGCACGCCCGGGGCGAGTGTCATCGCGCCCGGTGACATCCGTGGAACCCGCCTGATCCCTGAGAAGCGCGGCGGTGCCTGCTGTGGCCTCGACGGAGCCGACGGGCCCAACATGGTCTGCGGGACATGCGGCCTCCCGGTAGCGACCAGGGTCGACGACTGCTCGCTCTGGCAGACAGTGCGGCTCAGCCCGGACACCGTGCACCGCGTCCCCGTTGACGGTATCCACGCCGCACCCCTCTCCTGGACGGAGCTGGCAGAGAAGGCGGAGAAAACGCCCCCGTTCGAGCCGATTGCCACGTGGGGAGGGCGGTTGGGGTCGAACCACTACTGGTCGTGGAGTCCGCAGTGGGAGGCGGCAGTCGGCAAGGCGCTCGCCCACCTGCTGATTGCCTCCCGAGGGCAGCCGGTGAAGGTCCCGGACGGTCTGACCACGGACGTCTTCCAACGCGCGCTCGACGCCCTGCTGCCCGCAGGCCCCCCGAAGCGGCACGCCGTCCTGGCCGGACCGGGACAGCCCTCCCCGGACGCGGGCGTCGACATCCTCCTCGTACCGCTCCATCCCCAGACGGGTCGGACCTGGTCCCCCGCCACCCCACCCGCGTCGGCGTACCCGGTACCCCTGCCGCTGGGTGTGTGGCTGTGGCTGGTCTCCCCCCGGCCCTGCCTGCCGGTTCCCGCGTCGGGCCGCATACCCCAGGACGTCCTCCGCGACGACCCGCTCCCGCTGCTCCCCAACTACCTGCTCCGGGCCGACTGGGGAACGTTCCAGCACACCCTGGTCCGGCTACCAGCCGTGCGCAGCCCATGGCTGCGCACAATCCTCAAGAACCTCGCGCAGGGCACCCCGGCCAACCTCTTCTAGCACCATGGACGGTGTCATCGGCCGACGACGGCCGCCAGCAGTCGGGGCGGTTGCTGTACGCCGCATAACGCAAGAGGCCCGGACTTTCGTCCGGGCCTCTCAGCTGTGTGCACTCGGCAGGATTCGAACCTGCAACCTTCTGATCCGTAGTCAGATGCTCTATCCGTTAAGCTACGAGTGCTTGTGCTTCCCGGTTTTTTTCTTCCCGGTCGGCGTTGCGGGAACAACATTACATGACCTGCGGCGTAGCGCGAAATCCATTAGCCAAACCACCTCTGACCTGCGGAAACGCGCTGTCTTGCGGCGTGTGGCGCTCGCGGTCCGACCCGTGTGGGACCACCGCCGAGTCACCACCGGACCGCATCCGTCCGGATGAGCCCGCGAGCCGTGCCGAGCCGGGCGCGGACAGGTACGCACGGAACATGAGAGCGGGTACGCACGGATCGACCGAGGCCCGTGTACGACTGAAGCCCCGTGCCGATGGCACGGGGCTTCAGTCGTCGAGCGGAGGCGGAGGGATTTGAACCCTCGATGGGCTTTAAGACCCAAACCGCATTAGCAGTGCGGCGCCATAGACCGGACTAGGCGACGCCTCCAGCACACCTCGCGCAAGCGCGAACGGTGCGTGCAGATGATGACACAGTCGAGCGTCGTGCCACCAATCGATGCCTACGGTACTAGGCAGTCGGGCGCGAGGGCAAAGTGCTCGGGGCCCGCAACGCCGGGGCGTGACGCGCGTTGGTGAGCAGGGAAGGAGTCCCCGGCCTCCCGGCCTTCCACCCAGTTCCACCCTGTTCCGCCCAATTCCACCCCGTTCCGCCCGTTCCCGTCCTCGTCCCGGATACCGCACGGCTTCGTTCGCCGGAGGACACAAGCACAGGAGCCCGTATGTTGCGCCGCCTCGCCCTCACCGCCGTCGCGTCCCTCGCCGTGCTGTCCGCCGCGGTCCCGGACGCCGCGGCCGCCGACGGCCCGGTCCCGGTCCCGCTTCCGTGGCCGCTGCACCTGCCGCAGGGCGCCGACGGCGCCCGCACCCGGCTGACGGTGACAGTCGCGAAAGTCGGGAATCCCTCGGCCGAGGGGGTCTTCGAGCTGGAGTGCGAGCCCACGGGCGGCAGCCATCCGGCGGCAGGACGGGGCTGTGACCGGCTGGAGGAGCTGGCGGCCGAGGGAACGGACCCGTTCACTCCGGTGCCCGGGGGCACGATGTGCACCCTGCAGTACGGGGGGCCGGCCACCGCCCGGATCACCGGAACCTGGCAGGGGCGGCACGTCGACGCGGCGTTCAACCGGGCTGACGGCTGCGAGATCTCGCGCTGGAACACGCTGCGACCGGTGCTGCCGGACATCCGGTGAACACGCCCGCCCGGCCGGTGGTACCCGGCCCCGTGATCCCCCCGCCCGGGCGTCCCGCCCGGTGCCGTCGGACCGGCGCACCACGCCGCGTACACCGAACCTTGGTGAGAGCTCCCCCTCATCCGCCACCCCCTGCCCTCCCCCTGCCTTTAGACTCCTTCCGTGACAGCCCGCGGCCCGAGGGGCAAGATGGGGCCCGCTGTCGGCAAGGTGCGGTAATCAGGGAGGAAGCGTCGTCGTGAGCAGCAGGCCGTCCCGAGGCACTGCTCGCCTCGCAGCCATACTCGATGCCCTGCCCGACGGGCTGTTGCTCGTCAACTGCAACGGCACGGTCGTCAACGCGAACAGCGTGGCCCTGGAGATGTTCGAGACTCCGGGCACCGCGCTGGTCGGGCGCGGGCTTCTCGACCTGCTGCCGGAGTTCGACTCCCGGCTGATCCCCGGGTCGATGCGCCGGCCCGAATCCGCAGCCAACACGCACGGCCGCACGAAGCCGACCCGGATGTCCGCCCGCCGGACCGACGGCACCGAATATCCGGCTGAGGTCAGCAGCGCCGGGCTGGAGGACGGCCACGCCGCGTACAAGGACTCCCCGAGCGGTTACGGCGGCGGCTACACCGGCGACGAGCTCCTGATGATCGTCGTACGGGACCTGTCGGGCACCGTCGACACCGAGGCCGAACTGGCCCGGTCGCAGCGGCAGACGGAGATGATCCTGCGGGCCGCCGCCGAGGGCGTCGTCGGCACGGACACCGACGGCCGGGTCGTCCTCGTCAACCCCGCCGCCGCGCAGATCCTGGGCTTCCGCGCCAGCGACCTGGGCGGCCGGGAACTGCACACGCTGGTCCTGCACTCGCGGGCGGACGAATCGCCGTTCCCGTACGAGGAGTCGCCGCTCGCCGACACCCTCAGGTCCGGACGCAAGCACCGGGTGCGGGGACAGGTCCTGTGGTCCAAGAGCGGGGCGCGGGTTCCGGTCGACCTGACCACCGCACCGGTCCGGGACGGGGACCAGCTCGTCGGCGCGGTCATGACGTTCACCGACCGCAGGCCCCACGAAGAGCTTGAGGAACAGCACAAGGCCGAGATCGACGGGCTGACCACGAAGCACGACTCCGAGGTCACCGGTCTGACGGAACGGCACGAGGCGGAACTGGCCGACCGGGCCGAGCGGTACACGACCGAACTGGAGCAGCAGGCCGAACGGCTGGCGGCGCTGACCGCCCGGCACACCCAGCTCACCGCCGTGCTCGGCGAGTCGCTGCGCGGCCCGCTGGAGGAACTGCGCGGCGAACTCTCCACGCTCGCCGCCGACCCGGCCGGCCAGCTGTGGCCGGAGGCGAACCAGATCCTGCACCACCTGGCCGCCGGCTACGCCCGGATGACCACGCTCGTCGACAACGTGCTCGGCTACCAGCGCCTGGACTCCGGCGCGGAGGAGCTGTCCAAGACGAACGTGCTGCTCGACTCGGTCGTGGCGGCCGGTGTCGACGCCGCCGTCGAACTGATCGGTCCGGGACGCGCCCAGTTCGCGGTGCACGCCCCGCCGATCGAGGCGGAGGTGGACGCGGGACGGCTGGTGACCGCGCTCGCCCACCTGGTCGCGGACGTCGCCGGGGTCGACTCGACCGGCAAGGCCCGTCTGGTGCCGGGGAGCGGCTATGTCGACTCGACGGTCGTCGTCGCGGCGGCGCAGCGCGGTGAGGTCGTACGGATCGAGGTGCGCGGACCGTTCGCCGGTGGCGACCCGGTGCACGAGCCGATCGTGCGCGGGATCGTGCAGGCGCACGGCGGCGTGCTGCAGACGCACGAGGTTCCGGGCATGAGCGGCAGCGCCTACGTGCTCGAAGTGCCGTTGGGCGCGGGCTCGGGAACGGTGGCGACCGCGACGACGGCGGAGCCGATGCCCGCACCCGCACCCGCACCCGTACCGACGCCGGACGCGGGACAGGAGTCCGGGACGGATTCCGCCCCGGCGCCGGGGCCGGGGCCGGAAACCGGTCCGGATGTGCCGGGCAGTGGGCGGCGGCGGGCCCGCCGGCCGTCCACGGACGCGTTCCTGGAGAGCCCTGTGGGCGCCGCGGGTGCGGTAGCGGATTCCGGCTCCGGTATCGGTTCCGGGACCGGTGACACGTCCGGCGGCAACGCGGTGGCCGAGCCGACCGGGCGGCGGCGGGCACGCCACGCTCCGGAGGGCGAGGGTGCCCCGGAGACCGCGGGCGGTCAGGGGCAGCACGACAGGATTCCCGCTCAGCAGGGCGAGGGATCGGGGCGCAGGCGGGGGCGGCCGAGTCCGGCCGAATCCGGTCTGCACCCGCTCCCGGCACAACTGCCGTCACTGCCCCAGCAGGCACCGGGACAGCAGGCACCGGGACAGCAAGCACCGGAGCGGCAGGGTCCGGGCCAGGCGTTGGCGCTGCCCGCGGCATCGGCGCCCTCGGAGGGGGCGGTGGTGACCGCGGCCGAGGGCGCGCAGGGAGGCGCCGACCGTCCGCAGCGCGGGCGGACCGTGCCGCCGCAGGGTGTTCCGGCCGGAACGCCCGTTCCCGTTCCGGCGAGTGGTGCGCACCTGCCCGGTCAGTCGGGCCCCGGTGGCAAGAACCCGTCGGCCCTGGCCCTGCCCGCCGCTCCTTCCGCTCCCTCCGCTCCCTCCGCTCCTTCCGTTCCTTCCGCCGATGGTTCCGTCGACGGTGGGCTGCCACGGACCGGTGACGGCGCCGCCCCGGTGCCGCAGCCGACCGGGCGACGGGCCCGGCGGACCCTGGCGGCCGCGCAGGAGCGGTCCGCCCAGGCCGAGCCCGCCGGTCCCCGCACGCCGTTCGCCCTGCCGCCCGCGGATGCGGACCGGAACGCCGCCTCGCCCGCCGAAGCGGACGCCTCGCTCCCCGGACGTCACGACGCCGCACATGTCGCGCCGGGAGACGGCCACACTCCGCCCCGGGCGCACCCCGTACCGACCGGACGGCGTCGGGCACGTCACGGCGACACCGCCCAGCAGCCCGAGCAGGCCGCCGGCCCCGAGGACGCGGCCACGGGCCACGGCCCGGAGCAGCAGACCGCGCGGCAGGGCGGACAGCCGGAGTACGACGCCCCGGGGCACGGCACCGCTGTGCCGCCCGCCCCGGACGAACGGGCTGTCGGCACGCCCGGCAACCAGCCCGGCACCCGCCCCGGCGACGATCCGGGCCACCCCGTGGTCGGCCGGACCACCCATGCCACGGGCTCCACGCCGGTGTCGGCTGCCGCCGAGGCCCCCGCGTCGTCGGACGGCCACGGGCACGACCTCATGTCCGGTCCGGACGGGCGGCGGCAGCCGCTGCCCGCGGAGGCGCCGACGGCCGGTGCTTCGTCCGACTCGACGCAGGGACGCGCGTTCAGCGTGCGGACACTCGGCCAGGGCGTGCCGTTCGCCCAGCACATCGCGCAGCAGCCGAACCAGGCGCCCGGCGGTGCCGGGCGGCGACGCAAGCTCGCCGCCCCGCCGGAGGAGGAGCGCGCCCCGCAGCCCGCGCCCCCTCAGTCCGGAGCGGCACCGGTGCCGGTCCAGGCGGCGGCCCAGGGCGGTCACGCGCCCCACGGTGCCCACGGGCAGTTGCTCCAGGCCCCGGAGGCCGAGGGGCGCGCGTACGCGATAGGGGCGCCCGACGAGGGTGCCGAGGGACCGGAGCCGCTGGACGGGCCGGGCGGCGCCGTCGAGGTGTCCAACCGTCCGTCGCCACAGCCGGTCGACGACGAGCTGCCCCCGGAGCCGTTGGACAACCCGCGTCGGCTGCTCGTCTGGCCGGCGCCCGACGTCTCCACCCAGCAGGCGCTGAGCGACCGCGGCTACCGGCCGGTGATCGTGCACTCGCGCGAGGAGGTGGACGCCCAGATCGCGGCGTTCCCCGCCGCGCTGTTCGTCGACCCGCTCACCGGGCCGATCACCCGCAAGGCGCTCCAGTCGCTGCGACAGGCGGCGGTGGCGGCCGAGGTCCCGGTGCTGGTGACGGCCGGCCTGGGCCAGGCGACCCGGGAGGCCGCGTACGGCGCCGACCCGGCCGTGCTTCTCAAGGCCCTCGCCCCACGCGACAGCGAGCAGCATCCGTCGCGAGTACTGCTGATCGAGGAGCACGAGGAGATCGCCCTGGCGTTGACGGAGACGCTGGAACGCCGCGGAATGCAGGTGGCGCGGGCCGCCACGGACAACGAGGCGGTGACCCTCGCCGGGCGGATGCGGCCCAATCTGGTGGTGATGGACCTGATGCAGGTGCGCCGCCGCCGGGCCGGGATCGTCGACTGGCTGCGCGCCAACGGCCAGTTGAACCGGACTCCGCTGGTCGTCTACACCTCCGCCGACATGACAGGTTCGGACCTGCCGAAGCTCAGCACGGGCGAGACCGTCCTCTTCCTGGCCGAACGTTCCACGAGCGACGAGGTGCAGTCACGGATCGTCGACCTGCTCGCGAAGATCGGCACCAACTGATCCGTACGTACGGGCAGAGACGTTCGCACCAACTGATCCGTGCGTACCGGCAGATCCGTGCGTACCGGCTGGTCCCGCGCGCCGATCCGGAACGGCGTGAGCCGGATCCGAGTGGGCGCGCGCCCGGCCGGATCGAATCAGGTCCGCCCGGACCGGGTCGAGTCGAGTCGGACCGGACCGCGTCGGACCAGGGCGGGTCGGACCGTCGTCGATCGGACTGGGGCAATCGGCCGCGACGCACGACGCGCGGGCGGCACGCATCGCCGCGTCCCGCCCGCGTCATGACTGTCCCAACCTCGGTACCCGGCATCGGGCACCGAGGCACTGAGGCACTGAGGCACCGAGGCACCGAGGCACCGAGATATCACCACAGCGCCTGACCGCCGCACCGCACCGCCGCACAGCCGTACCGCACCGCCGCACCTCATCGCCGTGCCGCGCCCTCGTACCCGACCGGTCGGCAGGTCAGAGGCGGGTGATGTCCAGCTCGCCCTCCGCGTACCGCTTGCGGATCACCTTCTTGTCGAACTTGCCGACGCTCGTCTTCGGCACCGCCTCGATGACGGTCCAGCGCTCGGGCAACTGCCACTTGGCGATGCCGGACTCGGTGAGGAAGTCCCGGAGCGCCGTGTAGTCGGCGGTGGCGCCGTCCTTGAGCACGACCGTCGCGAGCGGGCGCTCGCCCCACCTGTCGTCCGGGACGGCGACGACCGCCGCCTCGGACACGTCCGGGTGCGCCATGAGCACGTTTTCCAGCGACACGCTCGAAATCCACTCGCCCCCGGACTTGATGACGTCCTTCGCCCGGTCGGTCAGGGTGAGGAAACCGTCCTCGCTGATCACCCCGACGTCACCGGTCTTCAGCCAGCCGTCCTCGCTGAACTTGTCCTCGGGGCGCAGAGCCTCGCCGTCCGCGCCCCCGTAGTACGCGGCGGCGATCCAGGGACCGCGCACCTCCAGCTCACCGGCCGAGGCGTTGTCCCACGGCAGGTGCTCGCCGCCGGGGCCGACCAGCCGTGCCTCGACACCGGCCGGGAAGCGGCCCTGGGTGACGCGGTAGGGCCACTCCTGCTCCTCGGTCAGGCCGGCGGGCGGGAAGGCCATGGTGCCGAGCGGCGAGGTCTCCGTCATGCCCCAGGCGTGGCAGAGGCGCACGCCGAGCTTGTCGTACGCCTCCATGAGGGACGGGGGACAAGCGGCGCCGCCGATGGTGACGCGGGCCATGGAGGTGAGATCGCGCGGGTTGGCCAGGACTTCGGCGAGCAGCCCCTGCCAGATGGTGGGAACGGCGGCGGCATGGGTCGGCCGCTCCCGCTCGATCATGTCGGCGAGCGGTGCGGGCTGCAGAAACCGGTCCGGCATGAGCATGTTGACGCCGGACATGAACGTCGAGTGCGGCAGCCCCCACGCGTTCACATGGAACTGGGGGACCACCACCAGCGTGGTGTCCCTGTCCGTCAGGCCCATCGACTCGGCCATGTTGACCTGCATGGAATGCAGGTAGATGGAGCGGTGGGAGTAGACGACGCCCTTGGGTTCGCCGGTGGTGCCGGAGGTGTAGCACATGGCCGCAGCCTGGCGTTCGTCGAGTGCGGGCCAGTCGTAGGTGGTCGGGCGGCCCGCGATCAGTTCCTCGTACTCGTGCACCCGGGGCCGCACGCCGTCGAGGAGCGAGCGGTCACCGGGACCGGTGACGATCACGTGCTCGATCGTCGCCATGCGGGGGAGAACCGGCGCGAGCAGCGGCAGCAGGGAACCGTTGACGATGACGACCTTGTCGTCGGCGTGCTCGGTGATCCAGATCAGCTGCTCGGCGGGGAGCCGGAGGTTGAGCGTGTGGAGGACCGCGCCCATCGACGGGATCGCGAGATACGCCTCGACGTGCTCGGCGTTGTTCCACATCAGGGTACTTATCCGCTGGTCGCCGTCGATGCCGAGTTCGTCGCGCAGGGCGTTCGCCAGCTGGGTGGCCCGTCGGCCGATCTCGGCGAAACTGCGCCGCTGCGGCTCGGGCTCGCCGGTCCAGGTCGTGACCTGAGACTTCCCGTGAATGGTCATCCCGTGTTCGAGGATGCGGGTGACAGTCAGCGGTACGTCCTGCATGGTGCTCAGCACGGCGTCCTCCCGGTGGGCGCTACGCGGCAGTAGGGTTCCGCTGATTCTGCGCGCATACCGGGCGGTATGTCACTAGTTTCGGACCACGAATTTCCAGGTCATCCGGGGAGCAGTCCGGATCGAGTGCTCGGTTCGGCTTCCGGGCCGGGTTTCCCGGCCGGGTTTCCGGACGGGCCCCGGTTCGGGTCTCCGGGCAGATCCCGGTTCGGGTCTCCGGACGGGCCCCGGTTCAGGTCTCCGGACGGGCACCGGTTCGGGTCTCCGGACGGGCCCCGGTTCAGGTCTCCGGACGGGCACCGGTTCGGGTCTCCGGACAGACCCCGAGCTGAGGCTGACGCCGGGCCGGACTCCGCTGTCACCTGACCGGGGTCAGTTCGGGGTCTTCCCTGAGCTTGCCGAGCGCCCGCGACACCGCGCTCTTCACCGTACCGACGGACACCCCGAGCACCTCGGCAGTCTGGGCCTCGCTCAGGTCCTCGTAGTACCTCAGGACGACCATGGCCCGCTGCCGGTCCGGCAGCTTCAGCACGGCGCGCCACATCGCGTCGTGCAACGTCTGGTGCTCGGCCGGATCGGGGGCGCCGAGCGCCTCCTGCTCCGGCAGTTCGTCGCAGGCGAACTCGTCGACCTTGCGCTTGCGCCACTGCGAGGTCCGGGTGTTGAGCAGCGCCCGGCGGACATAGCCGTCCAGCGCCCGGTGGTCCTCGATCCGCTCCCAGGCGACATACGTCTTGGTGAGCGCGGTCTGCAGCAGATCCTCGGCATCGCACGGGTTCGCCGTGAGCGAGCGGGCCGCACGCAACAGTACGGGTCCGCGGGCCCGTACGAACGAGGAGAACGACGGGTACGGCGCGTACTGCGGCCGCGAGGCGTGCGAAGCCTGCGCGGTGTACGAAGCCTGCGCGGTGTACGAAGCCTGCGCGATGTGCGCGGCACGCGGCGCGGGTACGGTGCGCGGCGTGTGCACGGCGGGTGAGCCGTGCGGGACATGTTCGGTGCCGGCGGCTCCCCCGGTGATGCCTGTGCAGACTGGCGTGGTCATGTCTCCACGCTAGAAGCGGGCGTCGCTCCGGGGATCGGCCCCAGGTCCCGAAACGGCGTCCGCCTCAGGGTGTAGGGGTGGGGCCCGTCCCACCTCCTGAAGGTGGAGCCGTCGGCGGGGCCGCTCAGGGTTGCCACGGGCATGGTGGCGGGTCGCGACGACCGGCCGGGAACGGGCGGGCGCACGCCGGGGCCCGCCGGGCGCGGGCGGTCTGCCGCGTTCACCCGCCGGCGCCCAGGATCAGACCCGAGGTGGGTACGCCGGTACCTGCCGTGACCAGGGCGGTGGCCGCGCCGGGAACCTGGTTCACCGACGCGCCCCGGATCTGCCGGACCGCCTCGGCGATGCCGTTCATCCCGTGCAGATACGCCTCCCCGAGCTGACCCCCGTGCGTGTTCAGGGGCAGCGCGTCGGCGGCGACGAAGTCGGCGGCCTCCCCAGGGGCGCAGAAGCCGAACTCCTCCAGCTGCATCAGCACGAACGGTGTGAAGTGGTCGTAAAGGATGCCCACATCGATGTCGGCCGGGGAGAGCCCGGAGCTCCGCCAGAGCTGTCGGGCGACCACCGCCGTCTCCGGCAGGCCGGTCAGACCGTCCCGGTAGAAGCTGGTCATCTGCTCCTGCGCCCGGCCCGCCCCTTGGGCCGCCGCGACGATGGGGACGGGCGGCCTCCTCAGGTCGCGGGCCCGCTCGGTGCTGGTGACGACGATCGCCTGTCCGCCGTCGGTCTCCTGGCAGCAGTCGAGCAGCCGCAGGGGTTCGACGATCCACCGCGACGCGGCGTGGTCGGCCAGGGTGATCGGCTTTCCGTAGAAGTACGCGGCCGGATTCCGGGCGGCGTGCCGCCGGTCGGTGACCGCGACATGTCCGAAGGCGTCCGGGGTCAGCCCGTAGGTGTGCAGATAGCGCTGGGCGGCCATGGCGACCCAGGAGGCCGGGGTGAGCAGCCCGAAGGGAAGGTTCCAGCCGAGTGCGGTGCCCTCCGCGGTGGGCTCGCGCTGCTGCACCCCGGAGCCGAATCTGCGCCCGGAGCGCTCGTTGAACGCCCGGTAGCAGACCACCACGTCGGCCACCCCGCTCGCCACGGCCATCGCCGCCTGCTGCACGGTGGCGCAGGCCGCCCCGCCCCCGTAGTGCACGCGGGAGAAGAACGACAGCTCGCCGATCCCGGCGGCCTGAGCGACGGTGATCTCCGGGCTGGTGTCCATGGTGAACGTGACCATGCCGTCCACGTCGGCGGGGGTCAGCCCGGCGTCGTCGAGGGCGGCCCGTACGGCCTCGACCGCCAGCTTGAGCTCACTGCGCCCGGAGTCCTTGGAGAACTCGGTCGCCCCGACGCCCACGACCGCCGCCCTGCCACCGAGCGAGTCGGCCCTGCGCAGACTCATGCCGTCCCCTTCCGAGAACCATCGGCACCGCCGGCACCGGCACCGGCACCGCCGGCATCCCTGGTATCCCTGGCATCGCCGTCGGCGGTGATGACGGTGGCGACGACGGTGCCGGTGACATGTCTGCCGAGGCCGTTGGTCCCGACGACCGACACCTCTGTCGTCCCGTCGTCACCGAGTGCGGTGACAGTGCCGGTGAGCACCATGGTGTCGCCGGGATAGTTGGGTGCGCCCAGCCTGATGGCAACCCTGCGGAGCACGGCCGACGGACCGAGGCGGTCGGTGACGTACCGGCCGACCAGGCCGTTGGTCGTCAGGATGTTCATGAAAATGTCCGGGGAGCCCTTCTCCCGGGCGAGTTCCGCGTCGTGGTGCACGTCCTGGTAGTCGCGGGAGGCGATGGCACCCGCCACGATCAGGGTGCGAGTCACCTCGATCTCCAGCGGTTCCAGTTCCTCGCCGAGTGCCATTCCGATGCCGACCTGCGCACCGGCATCACCCTCCGCCCCGGTGCCGATCTTCACTCCGGTCCCTCCTCGTCCAGCAGTCGACCGAGTTCCTGAAGCACTTCGCTGCCACTGCCCAGATGGGCGTCGAGCTGCCGGCCCCAGAGGAAGTGCCGGTGCACCGGGTGGTCGAGGTCCGCGCCCGTCCCCCCGTGCAGGTGCTGCCCGGCGTGCACCACCCGCTTCCCCGCCTCCGCCGCCCACCACGCGGCGGTGAGCGCCTGGGGCGCGTACGGCAGCCCCATGTCGTGGCGCCACGCAGCCTCGTACGCGGTGACCCGGATCGCTTCGGTGTCCATATGGGCGTCGGCGGCACGCATCAGCACCGCCTGTTTGGTGGAGAGCGGACGCCCGAACTGCTCGCGGGTGTTCGTGTGGGCGACCGCCCGGGCCAGCGAACCGGCGCACACTCCGGCCTGCAGCCCGGCGAACGCGATCCGGCCCACGGCCAGGACCGCCTCGTACGCCCCCGCGCCGCCGATCCGCTCCCCGGCCGCCCGGTCCAGGACGAGCCGCGCCGCCGACCACGGCGCCGTGGTCTCCACCGGCTCCGACGCCACCCCCGCCGCCTCCGTCGGCACGATCCACAGCCGACGGTCCGCATCCGCGACCAGGACCAGTGACGCGTCGCGCAGCCACGGCACGTACGGCACCCGACCGCTCAGCCGCCCCCCGCCGTCCGTGTGCACCCTGCCGCGCGCCGGGAAGGCCCCGGTGGCGACATCCGTGCCGTCCCGCAGCCCGGGCAACAGCCGTTCCCGCTGCTCGTCCGTGCCGTGGGCGGCGACCGCGAGCAGCCCGTACACGCCGTTCACCGCGAACGGCACCTGGGCCGTGGTCCGGCCCTGCTCCTCCAGCAGCAGCACCAGCCCCAGCAACCCGATCTCCTCGACGGCCGCCGTCAGTCCCGCCGCGCACAACTCCTTCCACAGCGCGGTGTCGATCCCCGTGCCGGCCGCGACCAGGCGCTCGTGCGTCGACAGGTCCCGGAAGATCCGCGCCGCCAGCCCCTGCGCCGCCGACTGTTCCTCGGTGGGGACGAAGTCCATGTCAGCCCTCACCCCCTCGGAAGACCGGCAGAACCAACTCCGGGTCGGCACGCAGGAATTCCAGCAGCACCGGCATCCCCGTCCGTACCTTGTCGTACGGCACACCGATCACGTTGCTGACCATCCGTACCCCCTCCGCCAGCTCGATCAGCCCCACCGCGTACGGCCCGCCGTCCCCATCCGCGGCGAAGGCGGGAAAAGGCGGGTGGTGCATCACCACATGGCTGAAGACAGTGCCCTCGCCACTCGCCTCGAACGTGTCCCACTCCTGGCTGCCGCACGCGTTGCAGCCCGGCAACCAGGGGAAGCGCGCCTTCCGGCACTCGCCGCACCGCTGAATCAGCAGCTTGTGTTCGGCGACCCCCTGCCAGAAGCCCGCGTTGTCCCGATTGATCACCGGGCGCGGTCGCGGTCGCCCCTCGCCACCCCCCGACGACCGCTTCCGCGCATCGGCCGCTCCGGGCTCCTCCGCAGTTCGCCTCCTCGCCGCCGGCGCGTACTTGAGGATCCGGAAGCGGTGCGTCCCGGCGCGTTCGCCCCGCACGTGCACGTCCATGCGCGTCGTGACGAAGTAGCCCGTCCCCAGTTTGGTCGTCTTCCGTCGCGAGACCGACTCGATCAGCGCGTCGAAGGTGATCAGGTCGCCGGGCCGGAGCGGACGCAGGTACTCCTGCTCGCAGTCGGTCGCGACCACGGAGGTGTACCCCGCCCCGTCGAGCAGGCCGAACAACTCCTCGTACGCCGGGGAGCGGTCGGTGTGCCCCGACAGCCCGCCCATCGTCCATGCCTGGAGCATCGTCGGCGGAGCGACCGCCTCCGGTCCGGTGTAGGCGGGGTGGGTGTCCCCCATCGCCTCGCACCAGTGCCTGATCATCGGCTCGTTGACCGGGTCCTTGCCGACGCCCGCGGTCGCCGCCGCCCGCCCCTCGTACGCCTTGAGGCGCGCGTACAACGGGTCCTGCCCCGACGACGTCGGCCGCCCCTCCGCCTCTTCCTCTTCCGGCGTGCCCGTCACCGCTTGCCCCTCCTCATGCCGAGCCGCATGGTCGCGACGAGTTCCCGCTGCACCTCGCTCACCCCGCCCCCGAAGGTGTTGATCTGCGCCGCCCGGTTCATCCGCTCCAGCTCCCCGTCCCCGAAGCACCCCTGCGAACCGCCCCGCACCGTGCCCGCGTCCCCCACGACCTCCTGGCAGATCCGGTACACCTCGACGGCGCTCTCGGTCCCGGCGAACTTCACGCCGCTCGCGTCACCGGGAGCCAACGAGCCGGCACCGACGTCCCCCACCAGCCGCCAGTTGAGCAGCCGCGTCGCCGCCAGCCGCGCGTACGCCTCGGCCAGCCGGGCCCGTACCCACGGCTCGTCGGCCGGACGGAGCCCGGTCGCCGGATCGGGCGTGCGGGCGAAGGCGAGAGCCGACGCGTAGAAGTCCTCGGCCTGCATCCCGATCGCGGCGAGTGCCACCCGTTCGTGGTTGAGCTGGTTGGTGATCAGACCCCAGCCACCGTTCTCCTCGCCGACCAGGTGGCCGGCCGGTACCCGCACCCCGTCGTAGTAGGTGGCCGTGGTGGTCAGCCCGCCCACGGTCTCGATCGGCGTCCAGGAAAATCCCGCGGTCTCCGTAGGAACCAGAATGATCGAAATGCCCTGATGCCTGGGCGCCCGGGGGTCGGTGCGACAGGCGAGCCAGATCCAGTCCGCGTTCTGCGCGTTGCTGGTGAAGATCTTCTGCCCGTCGATCACCCAGGAATCACCGTCCCGTACGGCCCTGGTGCGCAGCGCCGCCAGATCCGTACCCGCCTCCGGCTCGCTGTATCCGATGGCGAAGACGAGGTCGCCGCCGAGAATCCTGGGCAGGAAATAGGCCTTCTGCTCCGCCGTTCCGTACTTCATCAAGGTCGGGCCGACCGTGTTGAGGGTGACCATCGATACGGGCGCTCCCGCCCGGTACGCCTCGTCGAAGAAGACGAACTGCTCGTCGGCGCCGCGGCCCCGGCCGCCGTACTCGACGGGCCAGCCCAGCCCGAGCATCCCGTCCGCGCCGATCCGGCGAAGCAGCCGACGCTGTTCGGCCGGGTCCTCGGCACCGGGCCGCGCCCCTTCTCTCCTGGGCATCAACGTGCGGAAGTAGGTGCGGAGTTCGGCGCGCAGCTCTCGCTGTCGCTCCGTCTGGGCGAGGTGCACGGCGGCGGCCTCCCGGGCGCGGGCATACGAATCAAGGTCTCGGACTCATTATCTGACTGTCCGTCAGATTCATGGTGACTGTCAAGGAGACCGACCTCACCCCCTGGCGCCCCTCAGCCATCGCACCGGGGCGCCGACACACCGAGAGAGTTCATTCCTTCGCGTCGCACCGCACCGCGTCGCACCGCACCGTCGGCATGGCTCACGCCAGAGCCGGAGCCGGGGGATGGGGGATGGGGGCCGGTGGATAGAAGCCGGGGCCGGGAGCCGGGACCGACTGTGCGCACGGCAGTGGCCCGCGGTCGGAGCCCGTGACCTTCAGGACGCCGCAGACGCACCGGCCACGCCGGACAGACATCCCGCGCCCGTCATGCCCGTCATCACGCACCTGTCACACCTGTCACACCTGGCGCATCTGTCACACACGACACACACAACACACCCGGCACACCCGGCACACCCGGCACACCCGGCACACCCGGCACACTCGGCACTCCGAGAAGGCGGAGCCGACCGGATTCGAACCGGCGTCCTCGCGATTTTGGAGACCGCGCGCGACGACCTCTGCGCTACGGCTCCGCCCCTCACACCGTAGGTCCAGGGACCCTCGCCGCAAAGGCGTTCCGGGCCGCACTCCATCTGCGGAACCGAAGCCGGGAGCGGAATGAATCGATACTGCGCCGAAGGCCCGGGCACGCCGCACGTCCACCACCACCGACACCACAGGCACCACCGACACCACAGGCACCACAGGGACCACCGGCACCACCGGCACCACCGGCACCACCGGCACCACCGGCACCGACGAAGCGACGCTGTCCGAGGTGCGCGCCGGACCGGCGACGGCGCCGCTGCTGTCCGAAGGATGTGATGGCCGTGATGGCCGGCCGGGTGCCCCGCCAGGCGCCGGTAGAAACTCGGCGGCGGAACAGGCCATTCGAGTCGTCACGCCGGGACGTGCCCTCGCCTCAGCATGTTTGTGCGGTTCTCACACCTATGTTGCGATCACGAGACTCGCACAGACAAGACTCGTGGGCGTACGGGGCAGCCGGAGGCACCGGTCAGTACGGGGTGCCGGGAGGCAGGGGGCGCAGGTTTCCGCGCCGCTGAACGTGACGGCTGGTCAGGTCCTCACTGTCGACGTCGGGGGTGCGGGCCACGGCGGGGACGACCCCGATGAGCCCACCCGAGGCGGCTACGGCGGTGGAGGAATGGGCGGCGCCTACCGGGTGAACGGCGAGATCCGCGGGATCACCGCAGGAGGCGGTGGCGGCCGGACCGTCATCAGCACAGGCTCGACCCCGCTGATCGTGGCGGGCGGAGGCGGCGGCGGGGGTGCGTCGTTCTTCTCCTCGAACATGGGCGGCGGGGACGGTGGAGAAACCGGAGAGCCGGGCATCGGTCTGGCCGGGGACGACGAGGGCAAGCCGGGGCGCCCTGGCGGGGAAGGCGGCCAGGGCGGCATCAACGTTCCGACCACGGAACCGAACGGGCAGAACGGGTCCCCGGCCATCGGACCGGTCGGTGGGCGCGGCGGCGACAGCATCCGCGACCCGCACGGCGGCGCAGGTGGTGGAGGCGGCGGCGGAGCCACCGGGGGCGGCGGAGGCGCCGCGTCTCCCACCGCCTACAACAGCGGGGCCGGTGGGGGCGGAGGATCCAGCACGGGGCCCGGAGGTGCCGCCTTCGTCACCGGTGCACGCCAGGGCAACGGCGAAGCCACCTTCCGGTGGGAACCCTGCGCTCCCGCCAACGGCGAACTCACCGTCAGGAAGACCGATGTGAAGAACGGGAGGCCGCTGCCCGGTGCGGTCTTCCAGCTGTGGCGGGAGACCAACAACATCGACGGGCTCCAGACAACGAGCAGCAATCCCGATACCCCGGTCGGCAGCGCCTGCGCCACCGACGAGCAGGGCCTGTGCACGTTCGGCGGTCTGGAACCTGGCGCCTTCCACCTGCAGGAGATCGCCGTCCCCGAGGGCTACCTGCTGCCCGGGAACCCCGTCACCGGTCCCTACGAACTGACCGAGCAGAACCCCGTCCTCTCCACCACCGTCAGCAACACCCGTGGTGAACCCTGCAAGGGCACGCACTGCAAGTGACCGAGCATCCGCCGGTTCGACGGTGTCGAAGGTGAGAACGGCACTGCCCGATCGGGCGGGAATCCAAAGGGGGACACGGTGGCTGTCGGGCAGCGGACACCAGAACGGCCCCTGACCGTCACGCCTGGTCAGGGGCCGTTCGTCTGGTGCGGTGGGTGTGGGATTTGAACCCACGGTGACTCGCGCCACGACGGTTTTCAAGACCGTTCCCTTAGGCCGCTCGGGCAACCCACCCCGCGTCGCCGACCCCATCGGGGCGGTGGCCGACGCGAGGACAGCCTAGCCGGTCAGCTGTCGCCCTTGCGCTCCCCCAGGGTGACTTCGGCCGTGGCCGTCTTGCCGTCGCGCTGGTAGGTCAGGGTCACGCGGTCGCCGGGCTTGTGCGTCCAGATCTCGCCGATCAGGGTCGGACCGCTGTCGATCACGGTGTCGTCGAACTTCGTGATGACATCGCCCGCCCGGAGACCCGCCTTGTCCGCGGGGCCGTCCTTCGCCACGGCCTCCGTATCGCCCGTGCCCCGGTCGGAGATGGCGGCGCCGCCGGACCTCTCGTCCATCGTGACCGTGGCACCGATCACCGGGTACACCGGCTGGCCGGTCTTGATCAGTTGCTGCGCGACGTTGGTCGCCTGGTTGATCGGGATGGCGAAGCCGAGGCCGATGGAACCGGCCTGCGCCTGGCCCATGCCGCTGCCGGTCGACTGGATGGCCGAGTTGATGCCGATGACCGCTCCGCGCGCGTCGAGCAGCGGGCCGCCGGAGTTGCCCGGGTTGATCGACGCGTCGGTCTGCAGGGCGCTCATGTACGAGTTGCTGCCGCTGGAGCCGTCGCCGGAGGCGACCGGACGGTTCTTGGCGCTGATGATGCCCGTGGTCACCGTGTTGGACAGGCCGAACGGGGCACCGATCGCGATCGTCGAATCGCCGACCGCCACCCGGTCCGAGTTGCCGAGGGAGAGCGGGGCGAGCCCCGACGGCGGGTTCTTCAGCTTCAGCACCGCGACGTCGTAGCCCTGCGCCCGGCCGACCACCTCGGCGTCGTACTTCTTGCCGTTGGAGAACGTGGCGGTGAGGCGACCGCTGTCCGCGGCGGAGGCCACCACATGGTTGTTGGTGAGGATGTGGCCCTGCTTGTCGTAGACGAAGCCGGTACCCGTACCACCGTCACCGTCACCGGTCTGTGCGTCGATGGTGACCACACTGGGCAGCGCCCGGGCAGCCACACCCGCGACCGTGCCGGGATCGCGCTTGAAGCCCTGCGGATCGGAGGACGCGGAGATCGTGGTCGAGCCGTTGGACGAGTTGTTCCGGTCGGCCGCCCAGTAGCCGAGGGCGCCGCCGATACCGCCTGCGATCAGTGCCGCGGCGGCCACCGCGGCCACCAGCCCGCCCATGCCCCGCTTCCGCGGACCCTGCGGGGAATGGAGCTGGTCCGGGGCGCCCCAGACCGGGCCGCCGCCACCCGCGCCGTGGTGTGCGTACGCGGGGACGGGGGGAGGCGGCGGGGGCCAGTTCGCCTCGGCGGCCGACTGGAAACCGGGGGGTGCCGAGGCCGGGACGGGCCCCATGGGGGCGGTCGCGGTCGTCTCGTCCGCCGGGGGGAAGGCCGGCCCTTCCGCCGGAGGCTGTTGCGCGGCCGACCCCTCGGGCGTCTGCGGATGCGCCGGGGCGGGGGCGGACGTGGGCGGTCCCTTCGGAGCATCGGCCGGCACTGGAGGTACGGACGGAACGGACGGAACGGCCTCGCCCGCGGTGCCCTCGTTGCCCTCGTTCTCTGTGCTCACAGCTTTTTACTCCTCGATTCCACATCATGTTCGGCAAGAGATCCGCTGTGTACGTGTCCTGGGACAGCTTTTCCCACAGCACGTCAGGCCACTGTAAGCAGGACCTGTGCGTTCGCACAGCAATCTTTACATCCGGCGAAACGGACTCCCGGCCCCGGGCATGCGCGACGGCGACGCGTGGCACCGCTCCTCCCCCGCACCCCGCCCGGATGTCATCGCGCGTACCTTTGGGCGCCGTCGCGCGCACCCCCGGGCGCAGAGGCGTGCACAGCATCCGCTCCTCGGTGACACGATGGCGCGGTGACCCACGCACGGCAGGACTCCACGCACCATTCCATCCAGGTCATCGCCCACCGAGGCGCGTCCGACGACGTCCCCGAGCACACTCTGGCCGCCTATCGGAAGGCGATCGAGGACGGCGCCGACGCCCTGGAGTGCGATGTGCGACTCACCGCGGACGGACATCTCGTCTGCGTGCACGACCGCCGCGTGAATCGCACCTCCAACGGCCGCGGCGCCGTCTCCGCCCTGGAACTGTCCGCACTCGCCGCGCTCGACTTCGGCTCCTGGAAGGACCGCGAGGAATCGGAGTCCCCCGACTGGGATCCGGTACCGGGGGAACTCACCTCGGTCCTCACGCTGGAGCGACTGCTCGAACTGGTCACCGAGACCCGGGCCACCGGGCGCCCGCTCCAGCTGGCCGTCGAGACCAAACATCCCACCCGCTGGGCGGGCCAGGTCGAGGAACGGCTGCTGCACCTGCTGAAGCGCTTCGCACTCGACGCCCCGCCCGCCGACGGCCCGTCACCGGTACGGATCATGAGCTTCTCCGCTCGCTCCCTGCACCGCGTCCGGGCCGCGGCCCCCACCCTGCCCACCGTCTATCTGATGCAGTTCGTCTCGCCGCGCCTGCGGGACGGACGGCTACCGGCCGGAGCACGGATCGCCGGCCCCGGGATGCGGATCGTCCGAAGCCACCCCGGCTACGTCGAACGTCTGCACCGCGCGGGCCACCGGGTGCACGTCTGGACCGTCAACGAACCCGAGGACGTGGAACTCTGCGTCAACCTCGGCGTTGACGCAATCATCACGAACCGCCCCAAACAGGTTCTCGCGCAGCTGGGACGCCTCTGATTCTCGTCACGAGGGGTACACCGGCGCATTCGAACCGTATTCGATCGTCACGAGTGCGTCACCGGCAGACGACCAGGCGGTTTCCGGCCCCGCCCAGGGGGGCATCCACTCCGTGGCGTGGGGCAAAGGAGGTCTCGGGGGTGGCGTTGGTGGTGGCACAGGAAGT
Organism: Streptomyces sp. NPDC014734; assembly: GCF_043083325.1. NCBI lineage: Bacteria > Bacillati > Actinomycetota > Actinomycetes > Kitasatosporales > Streptomycetaceae > Streptomyces > Streptomyces sp. NPDC014734. The sequence continues at coordinate 219,439 of NZ_JBIBYN010000002.1, forward strand.
GCCCACGTCGTCGAGCATGGCCGTACCCCATGGCCCTGCGGGCGTGGGTCAGGCGCGGCACCGGATGCGTGAGCAGTTGCGCAGTCGCGGCATGCCGGATTCGGTCGTCGACGATGCTGTATTGATCCTTTCCGAACTGCTCAGCAACGCCTGCCGGCACGGCAGGCCGCTGGGGCGGCACACAGATGTGGGGGACGGCGACATCCGCGCCGCGTGGCGCGTGGACGGTACGGGCGGGCTGACCGTCGAGGTGACCGACGGAGGAGGGCCGACCCGACCGGTTCCGGCCACACCGTCGGTGACCGCACGCGGCGGCCGCGGACTCAACATCATCAGCGCGCTCGCCGAGGACTGGGGCGTACGCGACGGCTCCGCCGGCGAGGTCACCGTCTGGGTACTCGTCCACGAGGGACATCGGCGAACGGGCGGCTCGACGGGCGCGTCCGGGGCCCCGGGCGTGCCGAGTCTGCCGGGTGCCTCACGCGTGACGGGCGTGCCGGGCCCTGCGGGCCGGGCGGGCCGGGCGGGGCTGGGCCGACTGGGGCTCGCGGAGGCCCTCGACGACGTGGGCTGAGGTCCGGCGCCGGACGCGCCCCGCAACGCGATCCGCGGCACGAGGCGAGATCCGGTCCGGGATGCCGGCGGAGATCCGGTCCGGAGCCCGGTCCGCGACACGGGCGGCACTCGATCCAGGCCGCGGGGGAAGTCTGTCGGGGCACGGGCGAACCCCGACCGGGGTTCCGGTCCACGACCCCGGTCGGGACACGGACCAGGACGCGGGTCGGGGTGGTGCGATCCGACACGGGTGGCGTCGCGCCGCTCGCGGTGCGCGGGCACAGGTGTTCCGGACTCCGCACCGGCCGCTAGGCTCGCGGGCCAGACCGCACTGTCGCAATCGGGAGAAAGCCCACCATGGCCAAGAAGCGCCCTCAGACCAAGGCCGGGAAGCAACAACTCGCCGGAAAGCAGCAACGCGAGGACGGCGAGATCCCGGTGGTCGGGGCTCGCGAGCCCTGCCCGTGCGGTTCGGGCCGCCGCTACAAGGCGTGCCATGGCCGTGCCGCCGTCCAGGCCGTGACCGAACTGGTTCCCCGCCCCTTCGAGGGCCTGGCCGGTGAGTGCGACTGGGTCGCCCTGCGCGAACTGGTGCCGGCCGCCACGGTAGAGCTGACGCTCAAGGACGGACTCCCCGAGGGAGTGCCCTCCGTGACGCTCGCGACCGTCCTGCCGATGGCGTGGCCGGCCCTCCGCCGGGACGACGGCTCGGTGCTGCTCGGCCTGCAGAACGACACGCCGTCCGGTGACCTCAGCCGCGATCTCGCGGACACACTGCGGCAGGCCCTGGAGGCCGAGCCCGGTTCACCGGTGACCGCCCGACGGGCACCGGCCGACGGGCCGAGGCTGCAGGACGTGCTCGCCCCCGAGGCGACGTTCGAGCCCGTTGTGCACTCCGGTTTCGAGTTCTGGGTTCCGGACTCGGAGAACGCCGCGCCCGAGGTGTCCGCGTCCCTGGAACGTGCGAACGAGGCGGCGATCCCCACGGTGCGGCTCTCCGGCGTGGACGCCGCCTACTGGTGCGAGACCCCGGAGAAGAACCACCTGCGCTGGGTCATGCCGCACCCCGAGGAGCAGCTCCTCGACGCGCTCGCCCGACTGCACGCCGCCGGTACCTCGTCGCTGGGCGAGGGAACGAGGCTGGTCGGCTCCTTCCGGGCACACGGACTGATGGTTCCGGTCTGGGACCTGCCGAGCGCCATGGGGGCGGCCGAGTGCGAAAAGCCCGCAGTGGAGTTCGCGGAACGGCTGACCGCGGCGCTGGCCTCGGACGCGCCGCTCACCGCCGAGGAACGACGGGCCCGGGGCGGGCTCACCAACCGCCAAGTGACGCTCAGCTGACAGTGACGATCACGAGACCGATTGCGTGATGCGCGTCACAACTTGCCGTACTGACAGGTAAATCACTGTCCGAATACGCGAGATCGAATTTGCGAACGGCAGATCTCTTGTTACCGTTCTAGAAGCCCGGTCGCTGGTGCATCCCCCGTCGCCAGCGATCGGGCATCCTCATTTCCCGGTGCGGCGCACGAGCCCGCGCACTCACACCACCGGCGCGGCGCCATCCGCCCGCCCCTCCGAGTCGCCGCACCCGCCCTTCGCGACCGTCCCCGGCCCTCGTCCCGCGCCACGCCGCCAACCGGGCACGACACACTCCGGCTTGACGCCCTGTTCCGCCGCACGGGCCGCCTCCGCGCCGGCCCCCGCGAGCAGCAGGGGCCACCGAGGCGGCCGTGCCCGCGGCGGAGAGGACCGCGCACCTCGCTGCGCAGCCCCCTCCTTATTGCTCGAATAAATCTTCGAATAATTCCACGGATGCGATTCAAAAGAGCCATCAGAAAGCCGCCCGTCGACGGAACTTTGCAGCGGCAGACTTTGCATGTGCCCATACAAGGTCGACCCGAGAGGAAATTTCGGGAGAAGGCGGTGACGTACATCGGGACCCGTGGACCGTCTCCGGCACGCACGAATCCCGATACCGATCAGCCGACGGTCACCGGTCCCTCGATTCACCGTGTTCATTCGCTCGCTCGACCTGCTGAGCGCGCTGAACTCACTCGACCTGCTGAGCGCGCTGAACCCGCTCGACTTGCTCGATCCGCTGAGCGCGCCGAACCTTCTGGGCTCACTCGGCTCGCTGAACTCGCCCGGCTCACCGAGCTCGCTCGACTTGCTCGGCTCCGCGTGACCGGTCCGGCTCAACCGGTCCGACTCAACCGATCCGGCTCAACCGATCCGGTTGGACCGCCGGGGATCAGTACGCGAGCCGGCTGTCGCCGTCGGACGCGCCGTTGCTCGCCTCGACCAGCGCGTCGAGCACCGTCCCCATGTCCGGCAGCCACGGAGCCGTGTCGCAGGCGGCACGGTTTCGGTCGTGGCTGCCGCTCGCATCGCGCCGGGAGTTCGACGGCGCGGGCGCCCGTTCCCAGCGCACCTGCCCCGTCCCCGCCTCGGACGGCGGAAGAACGAGGTACCCGCCCTCGTTGTGGAAGCGCAGCGAGCTGGGCACCCGGTCCTGGGCGTGCAGCAGCTCACCGAGCCGTTCGAGGGTGTAGGGCGCGACCAGCAGCGACCACCGGGTCGGCGTCGCCACCACCGGGCCGATCCGTACGCCCATCCGGTCCAACTCCGCCAGCGCCCGCGCGGCGGCCACCGCGGGCAGGCTCAGCGCACAGGGGGCGTGCCCTCCGGTGGCCAGCAGGATCGGAGCCGTCGGCCGGTTGGTCCACCACCAGCGCACCATGCGCTCATCGGTGGTCGCCGCGAGAAGACCGGGATCGAAGGGGTGCGCGCCGGGTACGGCGCATTCGGGATCGGGGCAGGCGCACCCGCGGCCACGGCCTCCGCGGCCGCCGGCCGCCTCCAGCCCCACACCGGGGAGTACCGGCCACTGCCATGCCGTGGCACAGATCAGGACCGCGTCGAGCGGAGCGGGCCTTGCCCTGCGCCGGAGCCTGCGTCGCCTTCCGAGGATCTCGCGCATGAGCGCTCGTTCCTTTCCGTTGAACGCCGAGGGTCCACATCACACCACGCGCTTGTCACACCGCGCGTGCGTCACTTCACCATGCGTACACGCTCTTTCGCCCCGCCGCACGGGCGGGTCGTCGTACCGAGCGTGCGCCGAACCAGTTCGAACAGAGGGGTGAGACGGGTCGGAACACAAACGTGGCGAGGAGAAGCGCACGTGTCGCGCATACCGCCCCGAGGTGCAGTGCAACCCCGCCGCTCGGGGGTGGGGGGCGTGGCCGTCACATGAGAGGACGTCCGGACCCGCTGCCAGGTTCCCGGGGCGATCAGAACTGCCCGCGGCCATCGTCGTTCACGTACCCAGCATGCCCGAAATGACGCTCCCTATGGGACTTCACCCCGAGAACACCCCCTGTCGAGCACACCCAGTCGACCGCAAATGGCGACCGCAAGGTGCATTTTTCAGCCAACTTAACAGACGTCCGGACACCGCAAATCCTGCGGGGACGATGCTGGACATCGCCTTACTTGTACGTGTACATGTGGATGCTACGTGTACATGTGGATGCACTGATAGCGGCGCAGAATGACATGGGGGTTTGCGATGCTATTCCCAGAGGCGCACCGGCGGGAAAGCCGACTGCCATGAGCGCCCCGCACCTGCCGAAAGTGGCTGGAATCGATCCCACGATTCCTGTTTCAGCGCAGACTGCCGGTTCTCTGTCCGCGGTACCGGCCGCCCCCGGAACATTCATCCAGGACCGGCTGGCCGGCTGGGTCTCCGATCTCACCACGCTGCACGAACTCACCGAGCGGCTGGCCAGGACCAGCACGCTCGACGACGCCCTGCACGAATTGCTCGATGCCGGGGCCGCGCTCGTCGGTGCCCGCCGCGGCCTCGTCGCCTTCGAACCGTCCGACCGCCGCGGCCCCGTCAGCACCATCGGCCTCGGGCTCGCGCACGCCGAACTCGGGCACATGGCCACGGTGCCGCGCAGCGCCACCTCCTACGGCCGGATCCTGGAGGGCCTCCCGGACGCCGAGAAGGAGCAGACCACCCCCGATCTGCTCGGCGACACCGCCCTGGACCCCCGGCGCCGCGAGGTCGCCGCCCGGCTCGGATACGCCGCCAGCTACGCCGTGCCGATCACCGCCGGGGCGACCGGCAGGCTCGGCGCCGCCGTCTGGCTGTACGACGAACCGGCCGAACCCCGGGAGCGCCAACGCCATCTCGTCGGCCTCTACACCGGATACGCGGGCGAGCACCTGGCCAGACTGCTGGAACTGGAGCGGGCCAGGGCCGATGTCGCCACCGTCGCGGAGGAGCTGCTGCCGACCCGGCTGCCCAGGGTTCCCGGCGTACAGCTGGCGGCACGTCACCGCGCGGCGCCGCAGGGGGGCGGCGACTGGTACGACGCGCTGGCCCTGCCGGAGGGGGCTCTCGGTCTCGCCGTGGGGTCGGTGGACGGCTCCGGGCCCAGTGCGCTGGCCGCCATGGGCCGGCTGCGCGCCGGTCTGCGGGCGTACGCCGTGATGGAGGGCGAGGACCCGGTCGCCGTGCTCTCCGACCTCGAACTGCTGCTGCGGCTCACCGAACCCGCCCGTTCCGCGACCGCCCTCTTCGCCTACTGCGAACCGTCCCGCCACAAGATCCTGCTGGCCGGTGCGGGCCACACGCCTCCGCTCGTGATCGGCGACCGGCGCACCGAGTTCGTCGAGACCACGGTCTCCGCCCCGCTGGGCATGCTCGCCTGTTGGGAGGCGCCCAGTGTGGAGATCACCCCGGCCCCCGGCGAGACCGTGCTCTTCTACACCGACGGGCTGCTGCGCCGCACCGGCGACTCGACGGACCGGGCGTTCGCACGGCTCCACTCGGCGGCGGCGCGCGTGCCGAAGGCGCTGCGCGACACCCCCGAGGCCGTCGCCGACCACGTGCTGAGGACCATGCTGCCGGACGGACTCGATCTGGACGCCGGAACGGAGGACGTCGTCGTCCTCGCCGCACGGTTCGCCTTCGCCTGAACGCGCGGCGGGTGCCCCACCGCACCGGAAGGTGTCCTCGGCGCCGCGCCGAAATCGGCCCGGAGGGGCGCCGCCGCGGCCACGACCGTGTAACAGGTCTTCCGGCCCTGTGCCCCCTTCCGTACACCCGTACGATGGACGGGGTCCAGTGTCGTATCAAGGAGAGACAAGCCGTGGCTGAGGAGCTCACCCCGGAGACCCCGGAGACCGAAGCGGAAGAGACGATCAAGCTGCGGAAGAACGGCCTGTACCCGGGCGTCTCCGATGAACTCGCCGCGAACATGAAGTCCGGTTGGGCCGACACCGAGCTGCACGGCCTCGAACCGATCGCCCAGGCCGGGCACACCGCCGCCCGGCGCGCCGCGCTCTCCGCGCGTTTCCCCGGCGAGCGCCTGGTCGTCCCCGCGGGCAACCTGAAGACCCGCTCCAACGACACCGAGTACGCCTTCCGCGCCTCCACCGAGTACGCCTACCTCACCGGTGACCAGACCCAGGACGGCGTCCTCGTCCTGGAGCCGACCGCGGACGGGCACGAGGCGACCATCCATCTGCTGCCGCGCTCCGACCGCGAGAACGGAGAGTTCTGGCTCGACGGCCAGGGCGAGCTGTGGGTCGGCCGCCGCAACTCCCTCGCCGAGGCCGAGCAGCTGCTGGGCATCCCGGCGAAGGACGTCCGCGAGCTCCCGGCCGCGCTCACCGAGGCCACCGGACCGGTCCGCAACGTCCGCGGTCACGACGCCGGCATCGAGGCCGCGCTGACCGACAAGGTCACCGCGGAGCGCGACGAGGAGCTGCGCACCTTCCTCTCCGAGGCCCGGCTGGTCAAGGACGAGTTCGAGATCGCCGAGCTGCAGAAGGCCTGTGACGCCACCGCGCGCGGCTTCGAGGACGTCGTGAAGGTCCTCGACAAGGCCGAGGCGACGAGCGAGCGCTACATCGAGGGCACCTTCTTCCTGCGCGCCCGCGTCGAGGGCAACGACATCGGCTACGGCTCGATCTGCGCGGCCGGGGCACACGCCACCACCCTGCACTGGGTGCGCAACGACGGCCCGGTGCGCTCCGGCGACCTGCTGCTGCTCGACGCCGGTGTGGAGACCAACGACCTCTACACCGCCGACGTGACACGCACGCTTCCGGTCAACGGCACGTTCACGCCGCTCCAGCGGAAGATCTACGACGCGGTGTACGAGGCCCAGGAAGCGGGCATCGCGGCGGTCAGGCCCGGTGCCGACTACCGCGACTTCCACGACGCGGCGCAGCGGGTGCTCACCGAGAAGCTCGTCGAGTGGGGTCTGCTCGGCGACCTGTCCGTGGACAAGGTCCTGGAGCTGGGCCTCCAGCGCCGCTGGACGCTGCACGGCACCGGTCACATGCTCGGCCTGGACGTCCACGACTGCGCGGCGGCACGCACCGAGACGTACGTGAACGGAACGCTGGAGCCCGGCGTCTGCCTCACGGTCGAGCCCGGCCTGTACTTCCAGGCCGACGACCTGACCGTGCCCGAGGAGTACCGGGGCATCGGCGTCCGGATCGAGGACGACATCCTCGTCACCGAGGACGGCAACCGGAACCTCTCGGACAAGCTGCCCCGCCAGGCCGACGAGGTCGAGGCGTGGATGGCGCGTCTCAAGGGCTGACCGTCACCGACCGGCCCTCGCGGACCGATCGTCTCGGACCGATCGTCCGGGGTCCGGTGGGCAACGGCTCACGCGCCCGGGGGCGCCCCGCTCAGGACACCATGAGCAGGGCGCCCTCGCGCCATTTCAGCACCTTGTCGAAGCTCACCACGGCACCGTGTCCGGGTCGGTTGCCGAAGTGGACGTGGTCGGCGAGCTGTTCGATCAGGCAGAGACCGCGGCCGTTCTCGGCGCTGAGCGAAGGGTACGGCGGTGATCCGTGCTGCTGTGCCGACGGGCGCAGCATGCGCCGGGCGGGGAAGCCCGGCCCCGAGTCGGTGACTTCGATGCGGCACATCTCGCCGTCCAGATACGCGGTGACCCGGTACTGACCGGGGGCGGCTCCGGGCCGCTCGCCCCGTGCATCCGGTACGCCCGATACATTCGGTACGCCCCGAGGGCTCCGTCCCGCGTTCCGTTCCTCCTGGGGCCGTTCCTCCCGGGACCGCTCCCCCTGGAACCGGTCCTCCCGGGGCCGGTCCTCCCGGGCTTCGCGGACGCCGCCGTGCTCGACGGCGTTCGCGCATGCCTCGGTGAGCGCGACCGACAGGTCGAAGGAGATCTCCGGATCCACCCCCGCGGTCTCCATCGTCCCCAGCAGGAAGCGACGGGCGAGCGGGACGCTCGCAGCCTCGCGCCGCAAGTGGAGGGACCACCAGATGCTCATGCTCCAGCCTCCTGGCTGCGGCTCGACTACCGATACGTATTGCCCTGCCGAACCCTTCGTAAGCACATACCGGGTGTGACACCGCTCATTCGGCGGATACCCGCACCCCAGGTACCCGTGTATGCCGAACCGGACCGCGAGTTCGGCGGTCGGCCCCGGTCCGACGCCCCGGCCGACGGTGCCCGTTCCGGGCCTCGGGGCGTTGACCTGGCGAATCGCCCCGGTCCGGGTTGCGGTGCCCTCTCCCGCGTGTGCGTCGGCCGCAAACGTGGGCCCTCTCCGGCACATCGGACGGACGGTGACCTTCCGGACCTGCCGTGCACAGGCGCGAGGCACGATGCGATGATGGGCCCCGCCATGTCTATGCCTGTCGCACGCGCCGGGGCCGGTCTGAGGCTCCTGAGGGCCACGGTGTTCACCGCGGTCTGCGTCGCGCTGTCCGCGGCGGGCCACAGCTTGGCCTCCTGTGCGGCCGTCCCCTGGTGGACGCTGGTCGCCGGATTCCTGGGAATCTTCGCGGTGGTGGCACCGCTCGCCGGGCGCGAGCGCTCGCTGCCGTCGATCGCCGCCGTACTGACCGGCGGGCAGATCGCCCTGCACTCCCTCTTCGGCGCGGGCACTCCCGCCGTGTCGACGGCCCCCGCGACGGGCGACGACCCGCTGATCCGGTTCGCGGCGAGCCTCGTGTGCGGCATGGGCCCGGCCCAGTTGAACGCCGCCGAGGCCCACCGCATCGTCACCACCGCCGGCATCGACCCGGCGTCGGTGAGCGGCGGGCCCCGGCATCTCGCCCCCGTGGTCGGCGCGCACTCCGGGCCCCTCGCCGGGTTGCTGCCCAGCCTGCCGATGCTGCTCGGTCACCTGCTGGCCGCCGTGGCCACCGGCTGGCTGCTGCGGCGCGGCGAGATCGCCCTGTTCGAGCTGGCCCGGCTGTCCGCGCACGGGGCCCAACAGGTTGCGGCCGGGGCCCGGTTGCGCTCCCTGCGCGCCGCTCTCGCGCTCGTGGACGCCCTGCGCGCCGGGCTGCCGGGATCCACGACGACCGGACCGCGCACGCCCCGTACCGCCGTCGACGCCCCGCTGCCCGCCACCGGGGACCCGTTGCAGCACATGGTGATCAGGCGCGGCCCGCCCGCCGCGTACGCGCTCGCAGCCTGACGCGACACCCGCCGCCCGGCCGGTCGACCACTCGGACGTTCGCCCCCGTGGTCACCCGGCACCCGGCCGCGCAGTCACCCGACGCACACCCGCCCGGCGCAACCGTCGCCCGGCGTCCCACGTGTCGGTGCACGCGCGCGGCGTGCGGGGAAGAAGGTGTCGCGATGCCGTCGCGCACACGCGCGCCGGGCCACCCTTCCCATGTGCTTCCGTGGAGTGATCCCTGCCATGAACATTTCCCGCATCGCCCTCGCCGGCGGTATCGCCGCGTCCACCGTGCTGCTTCTCGCCGGCACCGCTTCCGCGCACGTGTCCGTGCAGCCGCAGGGCGAGGCCGCCAAGGGCGGGTACGCGACCGTGAACATCAAGGTCCCCAACGAGCGCGACAACGCCTCGACGATCAAGCTGGAGGTCAGCTTCCCGACCGACCACCCGCTGGCCTCGGTGACACCGCAGGCCGTACCCGGCTGGGACATCGAGGTCACCAGGAGCAAGCTGGCCAAGCCGCTGGAGATGCACGGCCAGAAGATCAACGAGGCGGTTTCCAAGGTCACCTGGACCGCCACGGGCGGCAAGGACGACGCCGGTATCCGTCCCGGCTACTTCCAGCAGTTCCCGCTCTCCCTCGGCCAGCTCCCCGAGGACGCCGACCAGTTGGTGCTCAAGGCCGTCCAGACGTACGACAACAAGGAAGTCGTCCGGTGGATCGAGGAGCAGAAGGAGGGCGCCGACGAGCCGGAGAGCCCGGCGCCCGTCCTCAAGCTGACCGCGCCGGCCGCCGGTGACCACGGTGCCGCCGACGACAAGAGCGGTGCCACGCAGGCGGCGGACAAGCAGACGACGGCCGCGTCGGACTCGCCCGACAGCGACACCACGGCCCGTGTCCTCGGCATCGTCGGCATCGTCGTCGGCGCCGCGGGCGTGGCCTTCGGCGTCCTCGCCGGCCGCCGCCGCACCGCCTGACCGAGGGCGGCTCCCACCCGCGGGGCCGTACGGTCCCACCGGACACACGGCCCCGCGGAACGCACGGCACCACGACACCCCGGGGCGCTCGGCACCACGGCACCCCGCCGGGGCCCGGGGCGCCACCCGAGCCCGGGACACCCTCCGGCCCCCCGGCCCCGAGCACCCTCACCACAGGCACCATCAGTTCCACTGCCCCACTGCCCCATCGACCCACCAGGACTCAGTGCTCCATGCGTAAGAAATCAGTGCTGGCCATAGCGTTCGCCGCCGTAGCCGCACTCTCCCTGTCCGCGTGCGGCGGCAGCGACGACGCTGCCGAGAAGCCCTTCGCCGATGTGTCCGTACCGACCAAGACCAAGGCCGCGACGGTGCTCGACCAGCCGTTCACCAAGCCCGACCTCGTTCTCACGGACACCCACGGCAAGAAGTACGACCTCCGTGAGCAGACCAAGGGCAAGCCGACGCTGATCTACTTCGGCTACACCAACTGCCCCGATGTCTGCCCGCTCATCATGAGCAACATCGCCATCGCCAGGAAGGCCCTCCCCAAGGCCGACCAGGACAGGCTCCAGGTCATCTTCGTGACCACGGACCCCGAACGGGACACTCCCTCCTCGCTGGGCACCTGGCTCGCTTCCCAGGACCCCTCCTTCATCGGTCTCACCGGCGACTTCCCGACCATCCAGGCGGGCGCGCGCCAGATCGGCATCGGCATCGACGCCCCCAAGAAGGAGAAGGACGGCACCGTCGTCTCGATGCACGGCTCCCAGGTCATCGCGTTCTCCCCGAAGACCGACAAGGGGTACCTCGTGTACAGCGAGGACACCACGCCCGACGACTACACCAAGGACCTCCCCAAGATCGCCAAGGGGGAGAACCCGTGAACCGCCGCACCACCCTCGCCGGTGTCGTCGCCCTCGTCGGCGGACTGGCACTGGCGGGATGCTCGTCGTCGGACGGCGCACCCGAACTGAAGGTGTCCGGCGCGTTCATGCCGCAGCCCATCAGCGACATGGCGGCGGGCTTCCTCGTCATAGAGAACAGCGGCGGTGCCGCCGACCGGCTCACCTCGGTCACCAGCCCGCTCTCGGACGACGTCACGATCCACGAGACGAAGAACAACGCGATGCGCATGGTGACGTCCTTCGAGGTTCCCGCGGGCGGCGAGCTGGATCTGGAACGCGGCGGAAACCACATCATGTTCATGAAGCTCAAGCAGCAGCCCAAGCAGGGCGAGAAGGTGTCCGTGGAGCTGCACTTCGAGAAGGCCGACCCGATCACGGTCGACCTTCCCGTGAAGGAGACCACCTACAACCCGAAGAAGCAGTGAGGGACTGACACGACATGACAGCCACCGCCCCGCACTTCGGAACGTCCCCGTCCTCCCCCGCGGCCCGTCGGCCGTTCACCACGGCCGCGCTCCTCACCGCCCTCGTCGGCCTGGTACTCGGCCTGGTGCTGGTAGGGGCGGGCCCCGCGTCCGCGCACGCCGCGCTCACCGGAAGCGATCCGCAGGACGGGGCGGTGGTCGCCACCGCCCCCAAGGAGATCACGCTCACCTTCTCCGAACAGGTCGCACTCGGCAACGACTCCATCCGGATCCTGGACCCCACCGGCGAACGGGCCGACACCAGTACCGCCCCGCGTGATCTGGGCAGCGGCTCCACGGTGAAGTACGGCGTCCCGCTGCGCACCAAGCTGCCCGACGGCACGTACACCGTCGCCTGGCAGGCCGTCTCGGCGGACAGCCACCCCGTGTCGGGCGCCTTCACCTTCTCCATCGGCGCACCTTCGAAGACCACCGTCGCCCTCCCGACGGACAAGGCCGGGGGCGGTCTCGTCGGCACCCTCTACGACATCGCCCGCTACGCCGCCTACGCGGGTTTCGTCCTGCTGGCCGGCGGCGCCGCCTTCGTGCTGGCCTGCTGGCAGCGCGGTGCGGGCGCACGCCCCCTGCAACGCCTCGTCGTACGCGGCTGGCTGACGCTCACCGTCGCCACCCTGGTCATGCTGATGCTGCGCAACCCCTACACCGGCTCCGGGAAACTCGCGGACGCCTTCGACCTCGACGGGCTGAAGGCCGTCCTCGACACCAAGCCCGGGGCGGCGCTCGTGTCCCGGCTCCTGCTGCTCGGCGCGTCCGCGCTCTTCGTCGCCGTGCTGTTCGGAACGTACGCGCGGCGCGAGGACCGTCGCGAGACGAGGGACCTCACCTTCGGGCTGTCGATCGGCGGTGTGGTGATCGCCGCGGGAATCGCGGGTACCTGGTCGCTCTCCGAACACGCCTCGACCGGCCTCCAGACCGGCATCGCCATGCCGGTCGACGTACTCCACCTGCTGGCCGTCGCCGCCTGGCTGGGCGGGCTCGCCGCACTGCTCGTCGCGCTGTACCGGACCCCGGACGTCGAGGCGGCGGCAGTGGGGCGCTTCTCCCGTATCGCGTTCGGCAGCGTGGTCGTGCTCACCGCCACCGGGATCTACCAGTCCTGGCGCCAGGTCGGCACCTGGTCCGCGCTCACCGGTACGGGATACGGGCAGCTGCTGCTCGTGAAGGTGGCGCTCGTCGCCGTGCTCGTCGCCATCGCCTGGGGCTCGCGCCGCTGGACCGCACGCCTGATCACGGGCGGGAGCGGTGCGGGGCGCGAGGAGGCCGATGAGACCGGCGAGGCCGGGAGAACCGGCGAAGCGGATGGGGCCGGCGAAGCGGATGGGGCCGAGGGCGCCGGGGACGACGTCATGGCCGGGGAAGCCGGGGCGGAGATGGCCGGGGCCGGGGCGGAGACCGATCGCCGGGCGCCGGAGCATACGGCCGGGACGGTCGGAACGGGGGCCGGTGGTGAGGGGGCCGACGCCCGAAGCGGGGCGGCGGACTCCGGGACCGGGGCGCCCCGATCAACGGAGGACGGCGCACCGGTGCCGGGTGCCGGAGACGCGGCACGGGCGGCGCAGCTCGCCCGGCAGCGGGCCGCCGTGGCCAACGCCGAGAGGAAGCGGGTCCGCGACGCCGACCCGGACCGCTCCGGCCTGCGCCGTTCGGTACTCGCCGAAGTCGGTGTCGCCGTCGTGCTTCTGGCCGTGACGACGGTACTGACCTCGACCGAACCGGGCCGCACCGAGGAGGAGGCCCGCGGTTCCACGGCGGCGACCGCCCCGGTGGCCGCCGGGCCGGTCGGTCTGACCGTGCCGTTCGACACGGGTGGCGAGAACGGCAGGGGAACGGTGCGCATGGATCTCGATCCGGGCCGCACCGGCGTCAATGAGCTCCACATCTGGGTCGACGGCGCCGACGGCAAGGCCATGGACGTCCCCGAGCTGAAGGTCGCCTTCACTCTGGAGTCCAAGGACATCGGCCCGCTCCCGGTCGCCCCCACCCGGCTCACCGAGGGTCACTGGACCGCGAGCGGCGTACAGATCCCGATGGCGGGCGACTGGAAGGTCGCGGTGACGGTGCGCACGTCGGACATCGATCAGACGACCGTCGACAAGAACGTGAAGATCGGATGAGCAGGATCGTGAGCGGGAGCGGCACATGGTGAGCGGCAACAACAGGCGGAAGACCTTGCCGGGCAGCCGCAAGCCCTCCGCAGCCAACCGGAGGGCCACGACGCCCTCGACGGCGGCGGGCACGAACAGCCTGACCGGTGCGGACGGCGAATACACCGGGAACGACAGGACCACCGGGAACAACAGGACCGCGAGGAACGGCGGAACCGCGGGAGACGGCGGGACCGCGGGGAAGAACAGAACGGCGGGAGACGGCGGGACCGCGGGGAAGGACAGAACCGCGGGAGACGGCGGGACCGCGGGGAAGGACAGAACCGCGGGAGACGGCGGAGCCGCGGGGAACGGCGCGAACGACGGGGCCCGTACCGACGACCGTGCCCTCACCCGGCGGCGGCTGCTCGGCACAGCGGGCGCCACGGGTGCGGCCGGTCTGCTGGTCGGGGTGGCCGGGGGCACGACCGGCTACGCCATGACCCGGCCCGAGGAGCCGACCGCCCTGACCGCGGTCGGCTCCACCCAGGTGATGTTTCACGGGAAACATCAGCCGGGGATCACCACTCCGCTCCAGGCACGTGGTCACCTCGTCGCCTTCGACCTGGTACCGGGTGCCGGGCGGAAGGAGGCCGCCACCCTGATGCGCCGCTGGTCGGACGTGGCCCGGCGCCTGATGACGGGTGAACCCGCGGGCGGCGGCACGGCGGACGGCGGGGCCCACGACACCGGGATCGCCCTGGACGCCGGGCCGTCCTCCTTGACCCTCACCTTCGGTTTCGGGCACACCTTTTTCGACCGCACCGGGCTGGCCGATCACCGCCCGCCCGGACTCGACCCACTGCCCCCCTTCTCCAACGATCATCTCGACACCCGACGCTCCAACGGTGACCTCTGGGTGCAGATCGGCGCCGACGACGCGCTCGTCGCATTCCACGCGCTGCGTGCCGTACAGAAGGAGAGCGCCGGAACCGCCAGGGTCCGCTGGCAGATGAACGGCTTCAACCGCACCCCCGGCGCCACTGCCCGGCCGATGACCGCCCGCAATCTCATGGGCCAGATCGACGGCACCGGCAATCCGAAGCCCACCGACAACGACTACGACCGGCGCGTCTTCGTCCCGGCCGGAGCGGACGACGCGTACGCGTGGCTGGCCGGCGGGTCGTACGCGGTCGTACGCCGGATCAGAATGCTGCTCGACGACTGGGAGAAGCTTCCGGTGGAACGGCAGGAGCAGGTCATAGGGCGGCGCAAGAAGGACGGCGCCCCGTTGAGCGGCGGTTCGGAGTCCACGGAGATGGACCTCGACAAGGCCGGCCCCGACGGCAAGCTGCTGATTCCGGACAACGCCCATGCCCGGATCTCCTCCCCCGGAAAGAACAGCGGCGCGGCCATGCTGCGGCGCCCCTTCTCGTACCACGACGGCATCGCGGAGGACGGCACCCCGGACGCCGGACTGCTGTTCGTCTGCTGGCAGGCGGATCCGCTGCGCGGCTTCGTCACCGTGCAACGGAAGCTGGACCGGGGCGACGCGCTGTCCCCCTTCATCCGGCACGAGGCGAGCGGCCTGTTCGCGGTGCCGGGCGGGGCGGGGCGGGGCGAGTACGTGGGGCAGCGGCTGCTGGAATCCTGAACCGGACCGGGCCTACCGATGCGTGTTCCGAAAGCGGCGCCGTCTGCCCGAAGGGCAGGCGGGCGACGTCCGGTGCCGTGCGATCGCAAGGCGGAGGGCCGCCCCGATGCTGAGCGTATCGGGGCGGCCCCGACAACACGGCGAGCGTGCGTGCCAGGCGTCGCCCGGCAGGCGTCTTTCGGAACACGCTTTAGGGTGACGGTATGTCCGCCACGCGCTACGCCTATCTCGGCCCCGAAGGCACCTTCACCGAGGTCGCCCTCCGTACGCTCCCGGAAGCCGCCACCCGCGAACTCGTACCGATGGTCTCCGTACCGGCGGCGCTGGACGCGGTGCGCAACGGGGCCGCCGCCGCGGCCCTCGTGCCGATCGAGAACTCCGTCGAGGGCGGCATCACCGCGACGCTCGACGAGCTGACCTCCGGCGAACCGCTGATGATCTACCGCGAGGTGCTGCTCTCCATCAGCTTCGCGCTGCTGGTCCGCCCCGGCACCAAACTCTCCGACATCAAGTCGGTCACCGCGCACCCGGCCGCGCAACCGCAGGTGCGCAACTGGCTGGCCGCCCATCTGCCGGATGCCGTATGGGAATCCGCGGCGTCGAACGCCGACGGTGCCCGGCTGGTGCAGGAGGGACGGTACGACGCGGCCTTCGCCGGTGAGTTCGCGGCGGCGACGTACGGTCTGGAACCTCTGGTGACGGAGATCCACGACGCGGTGAACGCGCAGACGCGCTTCGTTCTGGTGGGACGCCCGGCCCGGCCCGCTGCGCCGACGGGCGCGGACAAGACCTCGGTGGTCATCTGGCTGGGTGAGGACCAGCCCGGCGCGCTGCTCGAACTCCTCCAGGAGTTCGCGGTCCGCGGGGTGAACCTGATGCTGATCCAGTCGCGGCCGACAGGGGCCGGTATCGGCAACTACTGCTTCTCTGTGGACGCCGAGGGCCATATCGCGGACCGACGGGTCGGTGAGGCCCTGATGGGCCTGAAGCGTATCTGCCCGAAGGTACGGTTCCTCGGCTCGTACCCGCGTGCAGGGGTGGATCCGCAGGACGTACGGCCCTTGCGGCACGGTACGTCCGACACGGAATTCACCGACGCCTCCGACTGGCTGGCCCGGAACCTCGACGGCCGCGCCTGACCCCGGCCCGTTGTCGGCCGCCACGATCCGGACGACAGCCACCGGACGATGACCGTCGGGGGCAACAGCGCCGGGGAGCGATGGCGGCCGACGAACCACGACGGCCGGGGAACGATGACGGCCGGACGGCAGCGCCCGGGCGAATCGTTCCGGGCATGCCGGTGCCGCCGCGCCCCGTCCCTGGTGGAATGCTTTCTACGGATCTTCGCCATCTGAGGATCTTCGGCATCCACAGACTTATCCACAGAGGCGCCCCCAGGCCTGGGGATAAGTCGACGCCCTCGTGCGACATGATCGACATATCGTCACAGTCGCCTCGGGCGCATCCACAGACCACGAGACCGACCGGGCCACCGACCGCCAGCCCCTTTTCAACGATCAACGCGTCGAGGCAGGTAATTCCACCCGAACGAGCGCCCGAAGCGAGTTTGAGAGGAAAACCTGCGCGCCTCAGCGCCTTGCGCGGTACACCCTTCTTCGGTATCCACAGAACTTCCTCACAGCCTGTGGATAACCCGAGAAAAATTCGGCGCCTGTGGACAAGCGGGTCCCAACTCCCCCTCCACGGGGGGCAGATGCGTCAAGAAGACCAGTACTCAATGCCCCTTTTGGAGGGGTAAACTCTTTTTCGTTGACCGGCCGAGCCGATCAACGGGCACCCAATAGACCCCACCATTTAACAATTCGGGCAATTCGGGCAAAATGACACGCGCGGCAATATCGGTTCGAGCGGTAGAAGCACGCACCGGTAGCCTGGAGGGGTGATTGACCTTCGCCTGCTCCGTGAGGACCCCGACCGTGTTCGCGCCTCCCAGCGCGCCCGTGGAGAGGACGTCGCGCTCGTCGACGCCCTGCTCTCCGCCGACGAGCGGCGCAGGTCGTCCGGCGTCCGCTTCGACGAACTCCGCTCCGAGCAGAAAGCGCTCGGCAAACTCATCCCCAAGGCCTCGCCCGAGGAGCGCACCGAGCTGCTCAAGCGGGCCGAGCAGCTGAAGGCCGAGGTCAAGGCGGCCGACGCGGCGCAGGACGAGGCCGATGCCGAGGCGAAGAGCCTGATGCTCAAACTCGGCAACATCGTCCACGAGGACGTGCCGGTCGGCGGCGAGGAGGACTTCGTCGTCCTGGAGACCCACGGCACGATCCGCGACTTCGGGGCCGAGGGCTTCGAGCCCAGGGACCACCTGGAGCTCGGCGAGAAGCTCGGCGCCATCGACATGGAGCGCGGCGCCAAGGTCTCGGGTTCGCGCTTCTACTACCTGACGGGCGTCGGCGCACTGCTGGAGCTGGCCCTCGTCAACGCCGCGATCGCCCAGGCCACCGAGGCGGGATTCATCCCGATGCTGACGCCCGCGCTGGTCCGGCCGCGCGCCATGGAGGGCACCGGCTTCCTCGGCCAGGCCGCGGAGAACGTGTACCACCTGGAGAAGGACGACTACTACCTGGTCGGCACCTCCGAGGTCCCGCTCGCCGCGTACCACATGGACGAGATCATCGAGGCCGACAAACTGCCGCTGCGGTACGCGGGCTTCTCGCCGTGCTACCGCCGCGAGGCCGGTACGTACGGCAAGGACACCCGGGGCATCTTCCGCGTCCACCAGTTCGACAAGGTCGAGATGTTCTCGTACGTCGACCCGGCGGACGCCGAGGCCGAGCACCGCAGGCTGCTGGACTGGGAGAAGCAGTGGCTCACCGCCCTTGAGCTGCCGTTCCAGGTGATCGATGTCGCCACCGGCGACCTGGGCGCCTCGGCCTCCCGGAAGTTCGACTGCGAGGCCTGGATCCCGACACAGGGCAAGTACCGCGAGCTGACGTCCGCGTCGAACTGCAACAGCTTCCAGGCACGCCGTCTGTCCGTCCGGATGCGCGACACCCATGACGGCAAGAAGGTGCTCCAGCCGCTGGCCACGCTGAACGGCACGCTCTGCGCCGTACCGCGCACGATCGTGGCGATCCTGGAGAACCACCAGCTGGCCGACGGTTCGGTACGGGTGCCCGAGGTGCTCCGGCCCTACCTCGGTGGGCGCGAGGTCCTGGAACCGGTCGCCAAGTGACCTTTCCGTACAAGCTCGTCGCGACCGATCTCGACGGGACGCTGCTGCGCAACGACGACACGGTCTCGGAACGCACCCGGTCGGCACTGACCGCGGCCGCGGCGGCCGGTGCCGCGCACATCATCGTCACCGGCCGTGCGGTTCCCTGGACCCGCCACATACTGGACGACCTCGGCTACGAGGGCCTCGCGGTCTGCGGCCAGGGCGCGCAGGTGTACCACGCGGGCGAGCACAGGCTGCTGACGTCACTGACGCTGGACCGGCAGCTCGCCGGTCTCGCGCTGTCCAAGGTCGAGGCCGAGGTCGGCCCGTTGGCACTGGCGGCGAGCCGCGACGGGCTCGACGGCGAGGTCGTGATCGGCCCCGGCTACCGCGTTCAGGAGGGACCGCTCCCCGCTCTCGTGGCGAAGGACCCGGCCGAGTTGTGGGCGGCCCCGCTGAACAAGGTCTACATCCAGCATCCCGATCTGGACGACGACGCACTGGCGACGGCCGCGCGCGCGGCCGTCGGCAATCTGGTGGACGTGGTCATGGCCGGTCCGGGCGTGGTCGAGATCCTGCCGATGGGGCTGAGCAAGGCGACCGGGCTCTCGCTCGCCGCACGTCGGCTGGGTGTGAAGGCCGCGGAGACGATCGCCTTCGGGGACATGCCGAACGACATCCCGATGTTCGCCTGGGCGCAGCACGGCGTGGCCATGGCCAACGCGCACGAGGACCTGAAGGCCGTGGCGCAGGAGATCACCGCGTCCAACGAGGACGACGGCATCGCCGAGGTCCTGGAGCGGCTGCTCTGACCCGTCCCCGTCCGTGACGTCCCCGTCCGTGACGTGTCCGTCCATGCCGCACCCGTTCGTGCCGTATCCGGATTCGATGTACCGGGCACGGCACGGACGAGGACGCTTGCGCGTCCGCGTGCGCGGAACCGGCTGTGCACGGTTCTGCGGAGGATGCGCGGATCGAACGCGCGCGGGGTTCACGGCCCCGACGACGGCTTAGCAAGCCGCTGCCTTACCACTCGGCCAATCCTCCGGGAGGGCGGCAGTGCGCAATGGCGCGACGTGCCGCCCCGGGCGTCCCGCCCGATCGGCAGCGGCGGAGTGTCGGTGACTACTCCGGTGCCGGCTCGGAGCCGCCCAGTCGGGAACTCGACGGACTCGGACTGTCGGTCATCGCCGCGCTCCCCTCCCGGTCTGTGGTGGGCGTATCGACGCACGGCGGTGGGCTTCCGTCCCCTCCGTACCGCGCCGACACGTGCCCGCACCCCACGGTGCTCCCCACTACCCTGCCGGGTGCGGCCCTTCGGCGCCATCCATTTTCCGGACGTCCCCGAAGGGCCGCACGACCCGCCGTGTCAGCGGCGCCGGTCCGCTCGGGGCCGCTTGCCGGTGCGGCGCTCCAGGTCCCTCGGGTGCCGGGCGAGAACGTCCGTCCTGCCGTCGATGCGGACGATGTCCATGGGATTCACGCAGCTCAGAGCCGCTATCCGAAATGCGTCAGCCCTCGCCCGGAGGGCGAGGGCTGACGACGGACCACCGGTATGACGACGGTGACCGGCTGACGTGTGACTGCGTGCGCAGCGGTCAAGCGGGAACCGGGCGGGAGCCGAGTGCCGACCGGCCGGAGACCGGCCGGCCCCGGCTCACTCCTCCCCGGCCAGCTTCAGGGTGCGCAGCTTCTGCCCCGCGTACCAGGTCGCGCCCACGGTGACGGCCACCAGCAGGATCGTCGCGGTCGGCAGTCCGACGTCGGAGGTGATCACTCCGGTCCCGCCGATCTTCTCGGCGACCGCGAGGGACCACTGCTGCACGCTGAGCGTGCGCGCCCCGGGCACCAGACTGCCGAACAGCGCCTCCCACACCAGCGCGTAGACGAGTCCGAAGACCACCGCGTGCCTGCTGACGGTGCCCAGCAGCAGGAAGAGCGAGCTGTACGCGATCGAGGCGACCAGGGCCGCGACGGTGTACGCCACCGCGATCTGTTGGCCGTTGCCGTTGAGGATCAGGCCCGCGATCAGCGTGGGCAGTGCGGAGAAGACCATCGTGACCGCGATGGACACGATCAGCTTGGTGAAGATGATCGTGGGCCGCTTCACCGGCTTGGACAGCAGGTAGACGATCGATCCGTCATCGATCTCGGGGCCGATGGCGCCCGTTCCGGCGATCACACCGATCAGCGGCACCATCGTGGCGATGGCGAAGCCTCCCAGCACGTCCGCCGCGACCTGGTCGTCGGCCCCGGCGAAGGCCCGTACCGCCACCGCGATGGCCACCAGCAGCACCGGCAGGACGAACATGATGGCGGCCCGGCGCCGGCCGAGCAGGGCCCGGTAGGTGAGCCGGGCGACTGTGGGGTCGTACATGACGCTTCACAGCTCCTTTCAGGCCACTACTCAGGCCGCTACGAGATAGGAAAAGACCGATTCGAGGGACTCGTCGGACGGCGAAACGGTCAGCAGACGGATTCCGTGCTCGCGTGCGACCTTCGGCAGCAGTTCGGTGAAACGCCCGAAGTCGACGGCCTGGATGCGCAGGGCCCGCTCGCCCAGGTCCACGTCGATGCCTGCCGTCGACGGGTCGGCGATGAGCGCGGCGGCGAGGGCGCGGTCGTCGCTGGAGCGCACGAGATAGCGGTGCGGGCGGTCCGTCATCAGTCGGCGGATCTTCCGGAAGTCACCGGACGCCGCGTGCCGCCCCGCCACGATCACCTCGATGTGCGAGGCGAGTTGTTCGACCTCTTCGAGGATGTGGGAGGAGAAGAGCACCGTCCGCCCCTGGGCCCCCATCTGCCTCAGCAGTTCCATCAGCTGCATCCGCTGGCGCGGGTCCATGCCGTTGAACGGTTCGTCGAGCAGCAGTACCGACGGCTCGTGGACCAGCGCGGACGCCATCTTCACGCGCTGGCGCATGCCCTTGCTGTACGTGGAGATCTTGCGGTCCTGCGCGTACTCCATCTCGACCGTGGCCAGCGCCCGTTGCGCCTCGGCGTCGCCGAGCCCCTGGAGTTCCGCGTTGGCGACGACGAACTCGCGGCCGGTCAGGAAGTCGTACATCGCCTCCCGCTCGGGCACGATCCCGATCTCCTTGTACACGGCCTCGTTCCGCCAGATCGCCTGCCCGTCGAGCGTGACGGTGCCCGTGGACGGGGCGAGGAAGCCGGCCATCATGTTGATCAGCGTGGACTTGCCCGCGCCGTTGGGTCCGAGCAGTCCGGTGACGCCCGGCCCCACCGTCATGCTCACGTCGTTGACGGCGACCACGTTCCCGAACCAGCGCGAGGTGTGGTCGATCTCGATGGTGGTCACAGCCCGACCCTCCGGTAGCGGCGCATCAGAACGCCGTACGAGCCGGCGATGAGCGCGAGAACAACGATCAGATAGACCACGCCGAGCCCCGCGCCCGGACCGTCGCTCCCGGGAAAGGCGGATGCCGCCCCGAGGAACGCGCTCTGCACGCCGTCGATCAGCGTGATCGGGGAGAAGAGTCCCAGCCACGCGACGGCGCCCTCGGAACCCGTGCTCCAGGCGATGGCCTGCACGGTGGAGACCGCCCCGTAGGAGATGGTCAGCACGGCGATCACCGCGGCGACGCCGAACCCGCGGCGCGGCGTCAGCGCGGCCATCACCAGTCCCAGTCCGGCGAAGAGCACGGAGAGCAACGCCACCGACACCATCCCCTGCCCGAACCCCTTGGTCTGCGTGGCGAAATCGAACTTCCCGAGCAGCGCGCCCCCGTAGAGGATGACGAGCGGCACCCCCGTGAGGATGAGGAGCGCGGACGCCATGGCGGCGAACTTCGCGACGACGTAGTCGGCCCGCTCGATCGGCCGCGAGAAGTACAGCGGCACGCTCTTGAAACGCAGGTCGCGCGAGACCGACTGAGGTGCCTGCGCGGCGAGGAACAGACCGATGACTGCCTGGAGATAGATCGCGAACGACGTGTACTTGATCGGCAGCGCCGTGGACCCCGGCGTGGCGACGGCGACGGCGACGATGATCGCCGCGACGATGCACATCACGCCGGACAGCAGCATCGGCAGCACCTTGGACTTGGCGGAACGCCCGAGTCCGAAGGCTCCCCGCAGGGACTGCGAGTACAGCGAACGCCGCGCGTATCCGCGCCCGAGGCGCGGGCCGTCGTAGGAGCGGTACCCGATGTTGTGGATCCTGGACGTCTCGCCGCCGGCGGCGGCCGCGGTCCCGGTCTGCGTGCTCGTCACGACCGCTCCCCTTCTGCTTCGAGGCCCTTGTGCCGCACGGTTCCGGCGGCCGGGTCCGGGTACGCGTGTGCGGAGGCGGACTGCGCGACGGCCCCCGGCTCCCCCTCGGTGCGGAAGACCTCGGCGATGTGGTGGCGCCGCTGTTCCATCCGCACGAGGCCGAGCCCGAGTTCCGCGACACTGTCGCGGACGACGTCGTACGTCTCCTCGCCGGTCGCCTCGACCAGCAGGATGTGGCCCGCGCCGGGCAGCCCCTGCCCGTCGAGACCGTCCTGCCCCACGAGACCGACGCCCGCCCGGACGAGGGCCCGGCGCAGCGCGTCCGTGCCGTCCGGGTGGGTGTCGCTGTCGGTGACCTCGACCGCGAGGGTCGTGGTGGTCTGGGTGAAGTCGCTGGTGGAACTGGAGCGCAGCAGGGCTCCGCCGTCGATGACGACGACGTGGTCACAGGTGCGTTCCAGCTCGCCGAGGAGGTGCGAGGTGACCAGGACCGAGATGCCGAAGTCCGCGTACACCCGGCGGATCAGGCCGAGCATCTCGTCGCGGCCGACCGGGTCGAGGCCGTTGGTGGGCTCGTCGAGCAGCACCAGCTTCGGGTCGTGGACGAGCGCCTGGGCCAGCTTCACGCGCTGCTTCATGCCGGTCGAGTAGCCGCCGATGGGGCGGTAGCGCTCCTCGTAGAGACCGACGTGGCGCAGGGTGTCGGCGGTGCGCTCGCGCGCGGCCGTCGGGGGCAGACCGGACATCCGCGCCATGTGGACGACGAACTCGGTGGCCGAGACGTCCGGTGGCAGGCAGTCGTGCTCCGGCATGTAGCCGACGCGTTCCCGGATGGCGGCGCCGTGGGTGGAGACGTCGAGACCGAGCACCGCGGCCCGGCCCTCGGTGGCGGGGGACAGACCCAGCAGGATCTTGATCAACGTGGACTTGCCGGCTCCGTTGGAACCCACCAGTCCGGTCACACCGGGTCCGATGTCCAGGGAGAGCCGGTCAAGCGCGGTCACCCGTGGGAACCGCTTGCTCAGGCTTTCGGTCGCGATCACAGTCACGCTTCGACGATAGGGGCGGGGGCCACACCCGACATCAGCCCTGGCGGCTGGATCCCCATCAGACTCCAGGCGTACGGCCCCGTAGGGGGGCCCACCGCACGGGGGAGCCCGGGAGCCCCGCCCGTCTCCCGCGGGTCCGGGACGGGCGAGTTGTCCACAGGTCTCCGCACACCCCTTGACGCAGCCGTCGGACATTGTCACATTCATCAGTGTCACGTTACGGACACGTACCGCACACGGCAGGGAACGGACGGTGGCATGGCGTCGGCAGTGAAGGACGAACGATCCCCGGAGCTGCGGGGGTTCAGGGAAGTGCAGCGCCTCGCGTACGCCTGTGCCGAGGCGGTCGCCGGCCGGCTGGCCCCGGGGGTGACCGAGCGCGAGGCGGCCAGGATGCAGCGCGACTGGTTACGCGAGCGCGGGGTCCGGGACTGGTTCCACCTCCCCTTCGCCTGGTTCGGGGACCGCACGGCCTTCACCGGCTTCAAGGTGCCCCTGCAGTTCTTTCCGACCAACCGCGAGCTGGAGCCGGGGATGCCGTTCATCCTCGACATGGCCCCGGTGTACCGGGGATTCACGGCGGACATCGGGTACTCCGGCTGCCTCGGGCCGAACCGCCTGCACGACAAGCTCATGAGCGATCTGGAAGTTCATCGCGAGCTGATCCTGCGCGAGGTGCGGGAGCGTCGTCCGCTACGGGACATCTACGAGGACGTCGACCGCCTGATGGTCAGACAGGGGTATGCCAACCGGCATCGTGCGTACCCCTTCGGCGTCATCGCCCACAAGATCAATCGTGTCTCCGAACGCCGCTGGTCCCCGCAGGTGTTCGGGTTCGGGGCCCAGTCGCTCAAGGGACTGCTGAGCGATGCGTTGCACGGGCACCGGGACGGCTGGTCACCGCTGTGGAGTCCCCACCGCTTCTCCGACCATCCGCCGCGGCCGGGGCTGTGGGCGGTCGAACCCCACCTCGGATTCCGGGGTACGGGCGCCAAGTTCGAGGAGATCCTCGTGGTCACCGACTCCAAGGACCCCGAACAGAGCGCCTTCTGGCTGGACGACGATCTGCCGCATGTGCGGCGCTGGGCCGAGGAGAGGGAGGCGGCATGAGTCCGCAGGGTCTGCCGGAAGCGCGTGAGCGCCGGGTGCGTACGGGCGGAATCGACCTGTGCGTGGCGGAGTTGGGCGACGAACTGCGTCCGACGGTCGTGCTCGTCCACGGCTATCCGGACAGCAAGGAGGTCTGGACGGACGTGGCGAGGCAGCTTGCCGATCAGTGGCACGTCGTGCTGTACGACGTGCGCGGTCACGGCAGGTCCACGGCGCCGAAACCGCTGCGCGGGGGTTTCACCCTGGAGAAGCTCACCGACGACTTCCTGGCCGTCGCCGATGCGGTGAGCCCGGACCGCCCGGTGCATCTGGTCGGGCACGACTGGGGGTCGGTCCAGTCCTGGGAGTTCGCCACGGTCAAGCGGACCGAGGGCCGGATCGCCTCGTTCACCTCGATGTCCGGGCCTTCCCTGGACCACTTCGGGCACTGGATCAAGCAGCGGATGACCCGGCCGACCCCGCGCCGGGTGGGTCAGTTGCTCGGCCAGGGCGCCAAGTCCTGGTACGTCTACCTGCTGCACACGCCGGTCCTGCCCGAGCTCGCCTGGCGCGGTCCGCTCGGCAGGCGGTGGCCGAGGATCCTGGAGCGGCTGGAGAAGGTGCCCGCGGGCGACTACCCGACGCCCTCCCTGCCCGACGACGCGGCCCACGGCGCCTGGCTCTACCGCGACAACGTCCGGACCAGGCTGAGCAGGCCCCGCACCGACGCCTACGCGCATGTGCCGGTCCAGTTGATCACGCCGACCGGTGACGTCTTCCTGTCGGAGAAGCTGTACGACCAGCTGGAGCTGTGGGCACCGCAGCTGGTGCGCCGCTCGCTGCCGGGCAAGCACTGGGTGCCGCGGACCAGGCCGGACCGGCTCGCCTCCTGGATCAGCGAGTTCGTCGCCGCCAACGAGGCGGCCCGGGAGGCTGGGCGGCCGGTGCAGGACTCGGCGCCCGCCGGGGCGTACGCCGACCGGTTCGGCGGTCAGTTGGTCCTGGTGACGGGCGCGGCCGGCGGAATCGGCAGGGCCACCGCCTTCGCGTTCGCCGAGGCGGGCGCCCGGGTGGTGGCCGTGGACCGGGACGCGGAGGGGGCCGCCAGGACGGCGGAGATGGCCCGGCTGATCGGGTCCCCGGCCGCCTGGGGCGAAGCGGTCGACGTCAGCGACGAGCAGGCGATGGAGAAGCTCGCCGAGAAGGTCGCCGCCGAGTACGGCATCGTCGACGTCCTGGTCAACAACGCGGGAATCGGGCTGTCCGGGTCGTTCCTGGAGACCACGAGCGAGGACTGGCGGAACGTACTCGATGTGAATCTGTGGGGGGTCATCCACGGCTGCCGGATCTTCGGCAGGCAGATGGCCGACCGCGGCCAGGGCGGCCACATCGTCAACACCGCGTCCGCCGCGGCCTATCAGCCCTCCAGGGCGCTGCCCGCGTACAGCACCTCCAAGGCGGCGGTACTGATGCTCAGCGAATGTCTGCGGGCCGAGTTCGCCGATCGGTCGATCGGGGTCAGCGCGATCTGCCCCGGCATCGTCAACACCGGAATCACCGCCGCGGCGCGCTTCGCCGGCGCGGACGCGGCGGAGGAGACCCGGTTGCGAAAGCGAACCAGTCGGTTGTACGGGCTCCGCAACTATCCCCCGGAGAAGGTCGCCGACGCCGTCCTCAAGGCGGTGGTACGCAACCAGGCCGTCGTGCCGGTGACCCCGGAGGCCCGAGGGGCCCGTCTCCTTGCCCGGTTCAGCCCCGGCGCGTTGCGCGGCATCGCCCGGCTGAAGCCGCCGCTGTGAGCGGCACCGGGCGGTCGGCGGCGGGCGGCCGGTCCGGCGCCGAGTACCGGATCGAGGACCTGGCCCATGCCAGCGGTGCCACGGTCCGCACGATCCGGGCCTATCAGGACCGCGGCCTGCTGCCGACGCCGGAACGGCGCGGTCGGGCCAATGTGTACCGGGACACCCATCTGTCCCGGCTGCGGCAGATCGCCGATCTGCTCGACCGCGGCTACACCCTGGCCAGCATCAAGGAGTTGCTGGACGCCTGGGACACCGGTCGTGGCCTGGGCGGAGTGCTCGGCCTCGTCGCCGAGGTGCACGGCCCCTGGACCGACGAGCGGGCCGACCGGATCACCCGGGCCGAGCTGGACGCCAGGTTCGGCGGCACCTCGGACGACGAGGCGGTGGCCGAGGCGGTCGACCTCGGTGTGCTGGAGCGCGTCCCGGGGCGGGACGACGAGTTCCTCGTACCCAGCCCCCAGGAACTCGCGGTGGCCGTGGAGTTGTACACCGCGGGCGTGCCGCTCGGGGCGATCTCCGGACACTTACGGGAACTTCGCGGGCAGGTGGAACAGATCGCCTCGCGCTTCCTGGAGTTCACCACCGAGCACGTCTTCGCCCGCTACCTGGGCCACCGCCCGCCGACGGACGTGGACGCGGCCGAGGCCGCCGCCATGGTGCGCAGACTGCGCCCGCTCGCCCAACTGACGGTGGACGCCGAACTCGCCCGTGCGATGCGCACGTTCGCCACCCTTCACCTGCGTCATCACCTGGGCGAGGACACGGCGCTCGCAGTCGTGACCGCGCCCGCCGAGGAGGAGCGCCTGTCGCTGCCGGCGGAGACAATCGCCGCCGTCCGGCGCCTCGTCGGCGAAGAGAACACCTCCGCGTTCATCACGATTGCCGCCGAACGCGAGCTCCGGGCACGGACCTTGGACGCACTCGTCTCACCGGACGGCACATCGGCACAAGTTGACCAAAGCACCTGAAAGGCAACCGCGTTGTCCACAGAATCGTCAATCACGCTGTGGATAACCGCAGTTGGCTGTGGATCAAACCTCTTAACAAGAATTTACCAAAGCAAATGTATGGTGAAATGCGGATGCGCTCCGGAAGCCATCCGGAGAGGCTGTGGTCATGGACGCGCAACGCACCGTCAAGGTGTCCAAATACCTCTCGAAGCATCTGCGCCATCAGCCGGAGCGGCTCGGGATCGCCCTCGACGCCCACGGCTGGGTGCCCATCGACGAGCTGTTGCGCGCCATGGCCCGCAACAATGTCCCCCTCACCCGGGCCGAGCTCGACCACGTCGTCGCCACCAACGACAAACAGCGTTTCGCCGTCGAGGGCGGCCGTATCCGTGCGAGCCAGGGCCACACCGTCCCGGTGGACCTGGGCCTCCCGCCGTCCGACCCGCCCGCGTACCTCTACCACGGCACGGTGGGCCATGCGCTGGACGCGATACGCCGTGAGGGCCTGCGCCCCATGAACCGCACACACGTCCACCTCTCGGCCGACCGCGAGACCGCGACCAGGGTCGGGGCACGGCGCGGCCGCCCCGTCGTGCTGTCCGTGGACGCCGCCGCGATGCACCGCGCGGGCCATACCTTCTGCGTCAGCGCCAACGGCGTCTGGCTCACCGCCGCCGTGCCGCCCGCGTTCCTGCGCTTCCGCGGCTGACCACCACGGCCCGGGCGCCGGCAGCACCCCGGCCGACGAAGGAGTGGACTCTCCGGACCGTCCCCCGCGCTCGATTGGTTCAGCCGAGCTGTGCGAAGGCTTCCGCGGCGATCTTCTCGAAGACGGTCTGATCGGCGGCGAAGTCCGAGTCCGGGATCGGCCAGTGGACCACGAGTTCGGTGAAGCCGAGATCATGGTGGCGGCCCGCGAAGTCGACGAACGCGTCGACCGAGTCCAGGGGGCGACCGCGCTCCGGGGTGAAGCCCGTCAGCAGGATCTTGTCCATCGGTCCGGCGTCCCTGCCGATCTCGGCGCAGGCCGCGCCGAGCCGCTGGACCTGCCCGCGGAGCGCCTCGTCCGACTGTGCCGGTGTGCCCTCCTCGAACAGTTTCGGGTCGCCCGTCGTCACCCACGCCTGCCCGTACCGTGCCGCGAGCCCGAGCCCGCGCGGGCCGGTCGCGGCGACAGCGAAGGGCAGCCGGGGGCGCTGCACACAGCCCGGGATGTTCCGCGCCTCGGACGCGCCCGGCGTCGCGAGTTCCGGCACATCATCGCGTACCACCCCGACCGGCTCATGCGGCAGCCGCGCGACCTGGAGGAGCTGCTCCAGGTCTCCGACGAGCAGGAGATCGTGCTGCACGGCGAGGCGAACCGCCGGAACCTCTCCGACCCCGACGACCGGTTCATCCTCCGCATCGAGGTCGCCCACGCCTGCCGCTCCTCCGACGACACCTCCGCCGCCTGAAGTCCGCGCTCGCGGAACGGGCCGAGACCGGCACGCCGCACTTGGGCAAGCGGCGGTTCGGGTACGAGCCCGACGGCATGACCGTCAGGGAGGACGAGGCCGAGATCGTCCGCGAGGTCTTCGACCGCTACCTCAAGGGCCAGAGCCCGGTCGCCATCGCCCTCGTCCTCCACAAGCGCGGCATCAAGACGGTGTACGGCAAGGAATGGACCCAGGGCACCGTCCGGGCCCTGCTCGACTCCCGCCACGTCGCCAGCATCCGCATGCACCAGGGCGACGGCTAGCCGCGACGGCGAATTCGCCGCCTATGCGGCGGCCGGCGCCCGTGACGGACTCGACTTCACCAAGGCTGCTGCCCGAGATGCTCCGCGCTTCGAGGCTCTCAATGACCCGCCCTGGCTGCACCAGCACTTCACCACGGTGTACGGCGAGCAGGCGGTCACCGGGTGAACACCGCTCCCGGGCCGCTGGTGTTGATCGAGCCGTACGCACACCGGGGCGGCGGACACCACCAGCGCACGCTGGCGGCGCTCGCCGCCGAACGGCCGAGCAGCCTTGTCATCGCCCCCGGCGGCCTGAGCGAGGACATGGCCCCGCTGGTTCGGTCGGGCGCCCGAGTCGCTGCCGGTCCGGCCGGACCGGCAGCGAGGATCCTTCTGGGCGTCGCGCGGGCCGTAGCCCGCGTCGCTGCCGCCGGTCAGCGGGTCTTCGCCTCCCGGAACTGGCCGCAGACGGTCCGCAGGTCCCCGCACCAGGTCACCCTTCTCGCCCGGTGCCTGACCGAGGCCGCCTGCCTTCGCACCGCACGCCGTCTCGCCCCGCGAGCCTCGTCCGTGGTGATCCTCAGCGCGAGCGAGGCCCTGCACGGTGCCACCGCCCTGCTCGGCGGCGCCCCGCACCTGCGGTTCGTCCACGAGGCGGTCACCACCGAAGACCGTTCCGTCCGGTAGCTGAGCCGGCTCGCCCGCGAAGGCGAGAAGCGGGTGATCGCGCTGTA
Source organism: Streptomyces sp. NPDC014734 (assembly GCF_043083325.1). NCBI lineage: Bacteria > Bacillati > Actinomycetota > Actinomycetes > Kitasatosporales > Streptomycetaceae > Streptomyces > Streptomyces sp. NPDC014734. The sequence goes on from NZ_JBIBYN010000002.1 coordinate 249,324, forward strand.
CCCAACCGCCGCCGTCCGTGACCAGGTCGGACCGCACTTCCCTCACCTTCCCGGCGAGGTGCGGGCGTTCGCGGTTGATGACGGACGCCCGCTTGCCGACTCCGAGCGCGGCGGAGCCCGCAGCGCCTTCACGATCCCCGCAGACGCGAAGGCGGTGTGCGTGGTCGGCGGCTGGTGGCTGTACAAGGACATCCCCACCGTCGATACGGCCCTCGCCCGCCTCGCCGAGGAAGCCTGGACCCGGCTCTTTCCGGCCGGTGATCCGGACGCCCTCGCCAACGCGCTGGACCAGCTCACGGCAGATATTCCCGCCCTCCCGGGCCCGTCAGCGTGCGGGGCTCTGGACATGAACTCGGCGGCCGACCAGGCCACCTTCCTCACCGACACCTACACCCGCCTGACCAAGGAATGCCGATGAAGACGCCCGTCTCTCCAGCCCTGGTCGCGGTGGTGGGCCCGGTCGAACCGGCCCTGCTGGCCGCCTGGACCGCCCACTACCGCCGGCTCGGCATCGATCGCTTCCACCTCGCTTTCCACTTCCCCGACCACGTCCACGACGCCTGGCGGCACCAGCTCATCGCGGCCAGCCACGACCTCGGCATCGTCCCTGCCCGGATCAGCACCGGACCCTGGCACGAGCACACCAACACCCAGCTCCGCGACTTCCCGCGCGAGCAGGCGGGCCCCGGCTGGCACCTGAGTTCCAGACCTACCCCACCCCGCTCACCGAGATGATCGCCCGGGCCGAGTCCGCCAAGCACCAGGTGACCGGCGGGCTGATGCTCGACCGCGCCACGAACGACGGCCGTCTGGCGCTCTGGGGCCCCGAAACCGGACTGGACCGGTCCTTCCCGCTCGGCGGGCACCTCACCCACCGGCTCCTCAAGGGCGACCCCCGAAAGATCGTTCTTGCCCACTCCTCTGTAGCCATTGCGTCCGGCAACCACCGGGCACCGGGCCACGAGCAAAACCCGGACACGCTCGCATGCGTGCACCACTTCAAGTGGCGCTCGGGCGTCCTGGACGACTTGCGCCGACGGGTCGACCGGTTCACGTCCGGCGAGTGGGCCGAGCGCACCCCGGCCGTCCGCAGCGAGGCGTCCCGCCTGTTGCAGCACATCGACCGCCACAACGGCCGGATCGATGTCGCCGACCCGCGTCTGGCCTTCCGTCACGTCACGCTTGATCGGCTGCCGAGAGACTGGGCCGTCGAAGCCGCCAAGATCACAGCCGTCTGGCGCCCGCACACGGCTCAGAGCCAGCCCGGCTCCACGATCTCTTCGCCCTCGTCCTGAGGCTCCTCGAAGCGAGCAAATAAGTCGTCCAGTGCCTCCGGGGTCACGACCAGCGCGTTGGCGTCTTCCCGCTCATTACGCTCCGCCAGCCTGTGCAGCAACTCGTCGTGCTCCACCGGGAAGTACAGCAGCCGCCACCGGCTGCCGACCGCCTCCACCAGATCCTTCATCGCGTCGCGGTCCTTACGCGGCCACAGCCCGTGGTCCCACACCACATCCCGGCCCTCGTCGACCAGGTCGGCGAGCCGCTCGTGCAGCTCGGCGACGACCGGAGCCTCCTTCTCGAAGTAGGTGTTCTCCGGGTAGTCGACGCCGTACCGACCGTGCCGCTCATGGACGACCTCGTCCACCGACAGCCGCACAGCGCCCTCCGGCTCCAACTTCCGCTGGGCATAAGTGGTCTTCCCAGAGCCGGTGAGCCCCACCAGCAGGAATACCACCGGAGTGCGCTCGGTCACCGCCGACCCCCCTCAACACCACCAGCGTCCCTTGGTCAGTCTGCCACCGTCGGTCGGCCCAAGGCCCCTTTCCTCCTCACCACCACCCGAAGGAGCCGCCCGTGTCCGCCTCCGCACTCGCCCGCGCCCTGCGGGCCTACGTCCGTTACGCCCCAGGAACGGTGGGCAAGGCCCGGCTCGTCGGCCGCTTCCTCGACGAACACCTGCGCACCCACCCCGTCCACACCACCGTCAGGCTGCGATCTGGCGACAAGATCGGCCTCACCACCAGCGACGTCATCCAGCGCTACCCATACCTGTTCGGTGAGTGGGAACCGAACCTGAGCACCTTCTTCCGTGACCGGCTCCGCCCCGGAGACACCTTCATCGACGTCGGAGCCCACCGGGGCGCCTTCAGCCTCCTTGCCTCCCACGCCGTCGGCCCCCACGGCCACGTCATCGCCGTAGAACCCTCCCCAAGGTTCCACGACGACCTGACCGCCGCGATCACTGCCAACCGCCGCACCAACATCCAGTCGATCCGATCGGCAGTCTCCGACACTCACGGCAGGCAGACCCTGTACCTGGCGGACCCCACCAACCTCGGCCACACCACCGCCGTACGACCCCGCCACGCCCACATGTCCTTCGATGTACCGACCGCGCCCCTTGCCAGCCTCATCAGTAACGCCCAGTTCGCCACCACGCGGACCATCAAGATCGACATCGAAGGCGCCGAAGCAGCAGCCATCCGCGGACTGCTACCGGCGCTCGCGCACTTGCCGGACGACGCGGAACTTGTCGTGGAGGTCACCCCTCGGCTCTTGGCCAAGCTGGGCGAGAGCGCCACCGGGATCATCGGCATCCTGAGCGAGAACGGCTTCCATGCGTACAGGCTCACCAATGACTACGACCCGACCACCTGTCCCAGGACCATGCGGCACCCGCAGCCGCCCGTTCGGTGCACCACGGTCCCCGAGGAGATGACCGACCTGGTGTTCTCGCGGACCGATGCGGACCACCTCGCGTCGGGGCGTTGAAGGCGCCCGCGCTCCAAGGGGAAGCTGGCACCCCGGATGCCCGCAGGACCCCGATGAACCCGAAGCACGTCGACAAGGAGCGGACACGATGAGCAACAACAGCGTGATGAACAGTCGCAATGCGGTCTGCGTGATCGTCCACGACAAGAACACCGACACGATCGCATCCCTGCTCTATGGGGCCCGTAGCTGGTCCCCGCAACCGGTCTGGACCCTTCCCGGCGGCAAGGCCGAACCCGGCGAACCCCTCGACGAAGCCGCCGCCCGCGAACTCAAGGAAGAGACGGGCCTTCTCGTCGACCCGGCCGACCTTTCACTCGTCCACGTCGTTCACGTCGAGCAGGGCTGGGACCGGTCTGGGCAGTTCGTGCTCTTCGCCTTCGCCACCGACACATGGACTGGTGAACTGACCAACGCCGAACCGGACAAACATCTCGCAGCCCAGTGGCTCGCGGCCGAACGCCTCCCCGAGCCCACGTTTCCGACGGCCGCACAAGCCCTGGCTGCGTATAGGGATGGCAGCCCGTTCTTCTCCCGCTACGGATGGCCCGCCGCTATCACGAACTGAATCGTCTCGCTGTTCTGGACGGCCCGGCGGCCGCACGGCACCGCGCCTGATCAGTGGGGACTCGCTTACGTCGAGCCGCGACCAGGAACGCGCTCGACGTAAGCTCACCGGCATGAACCTGCGTCTGAGCACCGTCATCCTTCCTGTCGACCGCTGGCACGAGGGAGGCCGCGCCAAGTGGCAGCGCGCCGAGGAACTCGGCTTCCACGCCGCGTACACCTACGACCATCTCTCCTGGCGCAGCTTCCGTGACGGCCCGTGGTTCGGCGCCCTGCCCACCCTCACCGCCGCCGCCACGGCTACGGACCGCTTGCGCCTGGGCACCTTGGTTACGTCGCCAAACTTCAGGCACCCCGTGACGCTCGCCAAGGAACTGATCTCGCTCGACGACATCTCCGGCGGACGCGTCACCCTCGGCATCGGTGCCGGCGGCAACGGCTTCGACGCCACCGCACTCGGCCAGGACGCGTGGACACCGAAGGAGCGGGCGGACCGGTTCGGCGAGTTCGTGCCACTGCTCGACCGCCTGCTCACCGAGGGCGCGGTCTCACAGACGGGCGACTTCTACACGGCCGAGGAGGCCCGCAACCTCCCCGGCTGCGTACAGCGCCCCCGACTCCCGTTCGCAGTGGCGGCGACGGGCCCACGCGGACTGAAGCTCGCAGCGAAGTACGGGCAGGCGTGGGTGACGACCGGTGACCCGAAGCTGTACGAGGAGGGGACCCCGGAGCAGTCGGTGGAGGCATTGCGCGGACAGATCGAGAGGCTCGGCAAGGCGTGCGCCGAGGCCGACCGGGACGTGGCCGACCTCGACAAGATCCTGCTCCACGGCTTCACCCCCGACCGGAACCGGCCACTGGAGTCCGTGGACGCCTTCGTCGACTTCGCCGGTCGCCACCGCGACCTCGGGTTCACCGAAATCGTGGTCCACTGGCCCATCCCCGACTCTGACTTCGCAGCGGACCTGGTCGTCTTCGAGCGCATCGCCACCCAGGTGCTAAAGCAACTCAGCTAATGGACGCACTGAAGGGGCCGAACTAAAGATCCAGCAGTCACAAGGCTCAGATCGTAGTTGGGCCGTCTGCCAACCAAGCTGCCGCCGAGTCACGCAGGGGCCCACTCCGAATCGGACGTCGCGTACTCCACCACAAGGGGACTCGCCACAACACACCGAGGTGTGGCACTGGTGCTGGGAAGAATTCCCGTGACACGGGCGTATCCAGTCATCATCGCGGACACGTCGATGTCGTCGTCCTCATCATCCAGCGCGTCGAGCAGTTCCTGCACACCGCGGCCATGCAATCGCATCTCCGTCCGGGATGACGTCAGCTCTGCTGGCAACGGATCCCGATGGCTGGTGAGCACATCTACGACCTGGCCGACTCTGGTGACGAATGCAGCCCCCAGGCTAGAGACTGAGCTCTCCGCCTCCAGCGCGGGTCCGTCCACAGACATCGGGGTCCAGCTCCTCAGATGACGGACCGACCCATGCATGAGTAAACGGCAGAGGCCGTCAGCGTCAGGATCTGTTCCTCTTCCGCCTGCGGAGTCCACAAACAGTACGAGATCTTGGTGAGCTCCGCTGAGCGTTACGCAACGAAGGGGTACCTCGAACTGCACCCACTGACCAGGTCGTAAGTCGGGCGACGCATACCAACCAGCCACGAGCTCAACATGCTTGTGCACGTCACGCAGGTGCCGCAACTGCCCCTGTTCCACATCTGCCGCTGGCGCGTCCATGTCGATGCCGCCAAGTGGAGTGGTCAAGCGGAGAGCACCAGTACGTGGGACACGTCTCGGCTCAGGCAGGAACTGTCGCAGCTTGCTTTCTGACAAGTAAACGATCTCACGCAAGGGGCGCTCCTGTCCGATCGGCTGGCCACGTGACACGACATACTGCCACCCCCCACCGACAGTGGCCGAAACAGCTCAAGAACGGTGCAAAACAAGCCATTTGCCGACCACATGCTCCGACGGTGTCGACAATGGGTCGTCAGTCACTGCACGCGGCGATGGCCTCGGGGGGACGTCATGGAAGATCGTCTTGAGCCGGATTCGGCACTGCACCAACTCGGCGAACGAATCGAAGGAGTAGAGAAGGGGCAAGGGCGTCACGAGGAGACGCTGGACGGATTCTGGGATGGGCTGCGTGGCGTGCGGGCGGACGTCGTGCGGCTCAGCGGCGAGGTCACCAATGTGAGGCAAGAGATCGCGGGGCTGGAGAGCGCGGTCACCGACACACGCCAGACTCTCGACACCTTCATCGAGCAATATGGACGCGACAGGGAAGTTTCCAAGGCTCAGGCCGAACTGTCTCGCCTGACAACCGAGTGGCACGCCAACTTCGCCCAGCGCAAACAGACCCGTGCCCTGGCTCGTGGCCTGGTGCACACCCTCACCGCGCAGGCGGTGTACAGAAACATGGTGAACACAGCCACTGTGCGCGCCTGCTCTGAAGAACGGTTGCTTCTCGAACCAACCTACTGGCTTGCGCCTGCCACCTTGGCGGTCGCGGCCAATTTCCGTGACGAGGAAGAGCAGGCGGAGCGTGCTCAGTCACATGCCTTGATCTTGGATGCCGCCAAGGCGAACCTCTTTCTTTCGTTGACATATTCTCGCCTCGGAGACGAAGCCAAAGCTGGCGCATGGATCGACCTCTATCTCCAGTCGCTCGACCCAGACGAACTAGGGCAGGACTTCCTTGTCGTTCTGGACGCGATTGCGAGCAGGGAGCTAGGTGAAAAGGCACTTGGGTACGCTCAGCAGACCATGGCCGGGTGGAATCCAGACAGCTCCGGCTACTCGGTCGACACACACAAAACGGTCAATGCGCACGATGGTACTTCCCTGACGTCCCGAATGTTAAGCCTACGTAGCCGCATCGCCGAGAAACGGTATACAGATCTACGCGAGACATGTGCAGACCAGTGGGAAGCGCTCCGGGTCGGTTGGGAGCTCGCGACCGTGCCTGGTGAGACCTTGGCCTATCTCAGACGTATGTTCCCGGACGGAGCCGAAGGGATCGCATCGGTCGGCACCGGCCGCCACGTGGAGAGCGCCCTGGAACGCCTCATCGATCAACTTGAACCAGATGAAGCGGACATGCGCGAAAAGATGCGGCGACTTGAGCGCGTGATCGAGCATGGGGGAGACCTAAAGGCAGCCGATCGAGCACACGAGGTTTCACTCACGCCTGACGCCACCCCAGTCTCGCTCATGACGCTCCTTGACCAAGCCATTTTCGAGCCGGACGAAGTGCGGCTCGGCCAGCCGGCCCGCCGCATGGCCTTACATGCCATTTGGCCTGCACTGGAAAGCGCCGCGCAGCGATTTGTCGCACTCTCCCGACAGCGCCTTCCTCATCACATCACGTTGAGGGTCGCAGGTTGGTCCTGCACCATCGCGACGGACCCGCGAATTGTGGTGGAGCCGGGACCACTTGTCGAAGAACTCGCCACGCACATCGAGCAAAAGACCCAGGTTCAGTCGGACGCCGTGGTGCGCAGATGGCCCCGCGTGATTCTTGCCCTTGCGATCGGCATTCTCACCGGGGTGCTCGTAGTGCCGTTTGCCGACGGCATGTCACGGTGGACATATCTCCTACTTACGTTCGGTATGTTCACGTGGATGATCTGGGAGATATGGAGCGTTCCGCTCCGCAAGAAGCACGTACGCGATCAGGGAAACCGGTTGCGAAATGATGCTGTCACGACGCTGAGCAAGGCACTACGCCAGACTGAGGATTTTTTCGAGGACTGGCATGAGGGAATGGGGAAACTGACTCCCCTCGTTCAATGGGGAGGGCAATTCAAACAGAACTGATCGCAGGGTAACCCGAGTCGACCAGGAACGGAAAAAGGGGCCAGATGGACACCTCCAAACTGATTGGCGGCCGTTTCAAGGCGACGGATGATGGGCCTGTCAGTGGTGCCATGGGCGACGTATGGCCAGCCGAGGACACAAAGCTGGGCCGGACAGTCGCTCTGAAGTTCCTTGCCCGGCGACGCCTCCGCCAGCAGGGAGCCCTCACAGAGTTCACCGATTGGATGGTTAAGAGGTTTGAGCGCGAGAGCTTTGCGATGGCACGGGTCAACCATCCTCACGTCGCGCACATCTATGACACTGGCGAACATGACGGCGAGCTCTACATCGTCATGGAGTACGTCCGAGGCAAGTCGCTCACCAATCACTTGAAGACGGGGCCCACCCTCACACTTGAGCGAACCGTGCGATGGACACGCGAAATCTGCGAGGGCCTCGACGCCGCGCACTCGTGCGAGGTTTTCCACCACGACATCAAGCCCGACAACATCATGATTACAAACCAGGGCGAGGTGAAGATCGTGGATTTCGGGTTGGCGTCTTTCGCCGATGTCACCCAGACTCATACGGGCGTGGGCACCCCGCTGTACAAGGCACCAGAGCGGTGGAACGGTAAACCGGGCAGCGCGCGCAGTGACCTGTACTCAGTGGGCTGCGTCCTGTACGAGATGCTGACTGGGCGCCCACCCTTCGGCACCCCTCGGGACGACCCGATGACCGTGGGCAGAATGCACCAGGAAGACGCGCCGGCACCGCCGAGCGCCCATCGCCCCGGCGTTCCCGACCAACTCGACTCCATTGTCCGGATCCTCCTGGCCAAGGACCCGGCGCATCGACCGCGAAGCGCCGGAGCGGTTGCGGAGGTGATGAGGGATGTCCAGGGCTCTCTGGATATTGAAGACCTGGTTGATGCGGGCGGACGCGCAACCCTGTCTGGCGCGGCGGACAACGGTGCTCGCCATTCGGAGGGAATCCGGGCGTTGGATCGCCGCATCTTCGAATTGGAGCTCCGGTTCGGTCCAGACCATCAGGCAGTGATCGAGGCGCGCACAGAGCACGCTGAGCTCACCGGCCAATCGGGCGATGCACGAGGGGCCGCAGCCCTATACAACCGTCTTGGCCGTGATTGTCGGGACTTCTTCGGTCCCTATGACATTCAGGCACTCAACGCCTTCGAAGGTGTCGCAAGATGGATCACAAGGTCGGGAGCAAAGTGACGAGCTTGCGTGTGTCGTCAGAGCGGCACTCAAAACTGCTGCCGTAGGTGCCGTTGCAGTCAGGCCGCGATAGGCGAAAAGGCTTGACCGACATCACCAGCGTACCCAGGCGCACACCCTGTGTAGCTGTCGCTGCGGCGGTAAGGGTCGGAATCGTCCCGAACCACAGCTGGTCCCGGAAGCTCCGCCAGCCCGTGGGAACGCCGTCCGTTCGACCGGGTCCAAGACTGCGCTGTACACCTGAGCTGTCGGTCTCCGGCAGGGCCCGGTCATCAACATCGAGGATGCCGACCCCGAGAGCACCAAAGCGACCCGCCCACCGATGCTGACCCCGACAAGGAGAACACGCTGTCCTCGCTCCATCGAGCAGTGGAAGGCCCCCGTCGAACCGCCGGTCACCAATAACACACGATCCCATCGCGACGAACGTTCGTCGCCGAGCAGGAGCAGTCCCTTGCCGACGCCGCTACCCATGAGGAGCACCAATCGCTCAGCGCCAGATCGAGCGCGGAAGCGACCTCATGAGCGAACTGGCCCCGGGCGTGACAGCCGGGCTGACGTTGGTAGGTGGCCACTATGATCGGTCCATGGTGATGGACAGGGTCCGAGAGCTGCGTGAAGGCCACGAGGAGTACTTCCTCGACAGAGGGACCGACGTCGAAGCGGAAGAAGAACCCGAGTCCGAGGAAGGCGAAGACCTCGGGGAATCCTCCGCCCCCTGGAACCCGGAGCAGATCCGGGTGAACACGAAGCAGTTCTCGTTGCGCAACGTGCTGGACATGATCGAGGAGGCCTCGATCGAACTTGCTCCGGACTTCCAGCGCGACGAGGTGTGGAAGCCCGTTCAGAAGTCTCGTCTCGTCGAGTCGGTACTACTGCAGATCCCGCTGCCTGCCTTCTATTTCGCGGAGGACAGTCAGGCGAACATGCGCGTGGTCGATGGACTCCAGCGCCTGTCGACCATCCGCGACTTCGTCCGCGGCAACGAGGTGAGCAGGTTCAGACTCCGCGAGCTGGAGTACCTGTCTCTAGAAGGCCAGCGATTCGAGGATCTGCCCCCTCTTCTGAAGCGGCGCATCTACAACGCGCAGATCACTGTTCATGTCATCGATCCGACGACGCCGCCGCGGATCATGTTCGACATCTTCAAGCGCATCAACACGGGCGGGACACCGCTCAATGCCCAGGAGATCCGGCACTGCATGAGCAGACCACGCAGCCGGGCAATCCTCAAACGCATGACGTTCCTCCGCCAGTTCAACGAGGCAACGAACGGGCTTGGTGGTCACAAGCGCATGCACGACCGCGAGATGGCGCTGCGCTTCGCGGCCTTCCACCTTCTCGGTGTGGACGGCTATGCGGAGGATCCCGCCATGGATGCGTTCCTCCAGCGGGCCACTGCACTGCTGGACGAACCCAAGCGGGTTAGTGATGACGCAGTCGAGTCACTGATCGCCCGGTTCCAGGGGGGAATGTCCAATGCATATCACGTCTTTGGCGCGCACACCTTCCGAAAGTGGCCCGTCGATGACGAGCACCGTAACCCAGTCAACCGAGCGCTCTTCGAAGCCTGGGGAACCACGCTCGCCGGCTTCGAAGCCGACGATCTCAAGCAGCGCAAGGACCAGATTGTCAGGGCAGCCCGCGAGCTGATGACCACGGACCTGGAGTACCTGGAGTCGATCACGTCTTCCACCAGCGGCCTACGACGCGTACGTTACCGTTTTTCCGCCACCGAGCAGGCCGCGAGGGCGGGACTTTGATCACCGTCCTGCGTGTACGCAACTTTAAACGGTTCGCCGACACCTCCTTCACTCTGCGTCCGCTGACCGTGTTCACCGGCGTCAACGGCACTGGCAAGAGCACGGTGGTGCAAACCCTTCTTCTGGTCCGCCAACTCGTCGACTTGCCCGGGACCGAGGTCGTCCAGCTCAACGGGCCGTACGGCCTGGCGCTGGGCGAGGCGGAGGAAATTCAACAGCGCGACCTCGCCGATCCGTACATCGATATCGAACTGCGCAGCGACGAGCTGCTCGAGCCGCGGACGTACAAGTTCGAAGTACCCCAGGATCGTGCTCTGCACCTAAACGTTCGCGATTCGCAGGTACAGCCGCTACCGGAGCTCGCTCGTAGCGGTTCCGGCTTCACCTACCTCTGCGCGGAGCGTCTGGGGCCTCGAGACCAGCTGACCGTCTCCGCCGGCCATCCCGATTACATCGGCGTCGGCGTGCAGGGCGAGTACACCGCGCAGGTGCTCGCCCTGCACGACACTCGCCAGGTCCGCGAACCACTTCTGTCTTCGGACACCGATACCACCCAGGACATCTCCAGCCTGCGAACACAAGTCGAGGCGTGGGCGTCGGAGATCATCCGTCCGATCCGGATCTCCGCGCAGTGGCCGGCGGGGATCACGGCGAGCACCATCCGCTTCCACGACCTGACCTCGTTCGGGCTCAGCGACCCGCTCCGCCCGGCGAACATGGGCTTCGGCTTCTCCTACGCGTTGCCGATCATCGTCGCGGGACTCCTCACCCAACCCTGCGACATGCTGATCGTTGAGAACCCGGAGGCACATCTCCATCCAGGCGGACAGTCAAAGCTGGGCCGCTTCCTGGGCCGCGTCGCCGGCAGCGGTGTCCAGGTCCTGCTGGAGACGCACAGTGACCACGTGCTGAACGGTGTCCGTCTGGCAGTCGCAGAGGAGCGGACACTCGCCGCAGGAGACGCGGTCATCCACTACTTTGATGAGGACACGCTCGGATCGACGCCGGTGGAGATCACACCGCGAGGCGAGTTGACCACATGGCCGAAGGGCTTCTTCGACCAGTTGGAACGGGACCTGGGGAGGCTGTCGCGTGCCCGGCGAGGCAGATGAGAGGTACCGGATCATCGTCGATGAGTCCAGCTTCGATTTCCGCGGGGTGGACGACGCCACCCTGAGCGATCTGCTGGAGAACCTCTCGGACGCCCTGGAAACGGTCCAGGAGTTACATGTAGTCGGTACCTCTCCGGAGTGGAGCGTGATCGACTGCGAAGACCGTCTGGAGCTCTGCCAGTTCCTCTACGACCACAGCAAGCGCAGTGTGTCCCCGGATGTCCGGAGAAGGCTCGCGAAGCTGATGGACAAGTGCACCAGCTGGGACTCGTCCGAGAACGTCACCGCCCCTGTCAAGGTCGACTCGGTTCCGATCGACACGGCTTGGTCGGTGCACTATGCGCTGCATAGCGCTGCTGCCGGGAAGTCCGTGGCATGTCTCGGGCTGTCCTCCTCGGGTCGGCGCAACTGGCTGCGCGTGGCCTGCGAGGAGGCCGCAGCAGAGGTGTACTTCTTCGCCACGGCACAGGAAATGCCAGAGTTCTGGCGGGAGCTCTACTTGCGTGAGGACGTTCCCGAACATCGGTTCTTCGAGCTTGCTGGCTTCGCCTTCCCTGCGCTCGTCATGTCCTCAGGGCTGACGTTCCGCAAGTTGGACGGCAGCTACGGCGAGATGCGTGACTGGGTGGTCAAGGCACTTTCTGCCATCAACGACGAGTTTGCCACCGCAATATCTGCGAACATGGGTCAGCCCTACGCGGTCCAAGCAACCCTTGGACACTTGGGACTCAACCTGTCGCCAGAGAGCCCTAAGACACGAGCCAACGTCAAGGCGATGAGGCTCCGGGACGTTGAACATGGAGGGAAGACTTATCGCTGCGAGTGGCACGCTAAGAAGGACCCGCACCGCAACCGCATCCATTTCAGCCTGCCTGCGCCGACTCTCGGCGGCAGGATCCTCATCGGCACTTTCATCGACCATCTGCCCACCTGAATGGCGGTCGCACACTGTTTCGGGTGATCCGCCCTGAGCCTCGCCTGCAGTTGCGCGAGGCAGGGGCAGTCGAGCTGACACCACCGCTGGTTCCACAGAGGCTGAAGTGCCAGCGATCTGGCGCAGGCCCCGCCTGGCCGGCCCATGATCAGGCATCCCTCGGTGGGAGCACGGACCGCCTGGAGCGCAAGATGCCTCACTCAGACCGTGGAACGGCTCTCGAAGCTGGCTACACCGGGTACGCCAAGTGCCACGACCTGATGCCCCGCCAGGCATCTGCCGGTCTTGTTTCGAGAACGACCGCTCGTTGTTCGAACGGATCGCTACGGATGGCTTGGTTCAGCACTGCTGAGGACTGCCGCCCACCGTCGCAGGTGGGGACTGGGACGTTTTCGCAGTTCAGGCCGTGATGCATGAAAAAGGCTTGGCTGACGTCACGAGCGTACCCACACGCATACTCTGTGCGACCCCTGCTGCGGCTGTGAGCGCGGGGACGGCACCGAACCACGTCCCGTTCCGGAAGAACCGCCAGGACAGGTGGTCGTACGTGTACACGGCATGAAACCCGAGCTCTTCGGCCCGCCGCCAGATCTTCTGCCCTTCGGCCCATCGGTGAATGGGGAGGATCACCGTGCTCAGACGCATGACCCCGACGGTACGTGGGCTTTCCGTTGCTATGGGTATGCCAGCAGAGCAGATTCGGGAAGCCGTGCCGACGTAGCGATGGAGCGGCTACCGTGGCGTCATGGGCACGCTGGGTAGGGCCGAACTCGAGGCCATGATCGAAGAGGCGACTGTCGACGCCTACAACGAGGGCGAGCAGTTGACCGGTCTGTTCACCTTGCTTGAGGAGTGCCTCGATCTGCCCTTCACCACCGCGATTCTCGGTGTCGAGGTGACTGTGCACGGCGTCGGCCTCGCGCCCGACGGCAGGATTGTCGCCCTGTGCTCTCGTGGCCGCGTCCAGCAGTCGATCGGCATCCTGGAGCTGCCGTTGCCCAGCCCGGCGCCTGAGGGGGCGGAGTGGATCGAGGCGTACCGCCACTGGGTCGGTTGAGGTCGGACACCTCTCACTTCACGCGGAACTGGCTCGTACGAAAGGGCTGAACATGGCTGAGGCCGTACAAGGTACGGATCTGCATGTCGGTGAACCGTCGCTGAACGATCTTATCGAGCGCAGCGCCGAATTGAAGGGGCGGCTGGTCACCTTTGCGCAGAGTGTCCGCTTCGACCAGTGGTTGACACCCCTCCTGCTGGAGGCCGCTGGGCCTGAACGGCAGTTGGACGAGGGGGAGGCGATCCGGATCACCGACCATTTCATCCTGGGGTACCGCCTGCCGGATGGTTCGACCGTGGTGGACCGGTTCGTCGCCGGCCGGAAGGACTTGACTGCGGCCGACCGGGCGATGCTGCTCGGCTGGCGTTACCCGGTCGAGGGCGTGTTCGAGATCCGGCGCAAGGATGGGGATGCCGTCATCCTGCTGAACCTTGTCGACGACCTGGAGTACCGCACGTACTCGAATGTCGGGCGGGCGGCGTTCCGCGGAGTACCCAAGGGGGGATTCCTCCTTACCTGCCTGGTACCCGTCTACTCGGCCGACGGGGCGTGGTTGGTGTCCGGGGCGATGACGAGCTACCCCAGTTCCAGCGCCACCGATATCGCCCAAGCAGCTCTGCAACTGGCCACGCACGACCCCGAGCTGGTCTTCCGCAACCCAGAAAAGATCGAGCAGGGATGGCAGCGGATGCGGGAGGACCGAGCCGCGTTCATCGAGTTCTGCGGTAGCGACGAACTGGTCCTTCCGCCTGCCGGGGTCGAGGACCTCCTCAACGCCTACTACCGCCACCGCCAGGAGGCAGCCGTCGCCGCACAGCCCGGTCGTACCCGACGCAGACGGCTCCCTGGCCTGGACCTGCCCTTCTTCGAGCTGCCGTCAGAACTGGCGGGCTCGGACACCGTCGGTGTCATCTACGACCAGGTCGACGGGCTCAACTTCTACGCCGACTACGGGATGCTGCGGGACCTCTTCGCGGACCCCGCCCTTACGGGTCGCAGACAGCACCAGGGCCTGCTGCGCACGTACCTGCGCGAGGAGTCGATTACGCCACTGCCGATCCGTCGGCTGGCCACCGCTCACCCGGAGACAGCGGACGCCGTGTTCCGGAAGCTGCTGAGGAAGCCCGGATTCACCTGGAGCGAGCACGGCGATGCGCTGATGCGCCGACGCAAGCCCTGGTACTACGAGAGCGACCCGCGCCCTGGGGTGTCCGTGATCGGCGACCGCCTACGCGAGCTGCTCGGTGCGGGCCGGCGCTGAACTCGATCTTCGGCACGGCCGAACACGAGGAGTCGGCGAGCGCCGCGTGAACCATCGCCCTGAGACCGTCGTACTGGACTCCCAAGGGCTGTCCGCCTGGATCTCGCAGGACCGGGCCGTGCTCGCGATGATCCGGTCCTTCCATTCGATGGCGGCCGATCTCGTGGCCTGTGCCAACACCATCGTGGAAGTCATGCATGCCCAGGTGAACACCGCCGCCGGGCTGCTGAAAGAGGTCGGCCTACACGGCCACAAGTACGCGATCGATGCCACCGTCGCCGAGCTGGCGCTCCGCCAGCCAGACCCGGTGGCCATGCCCACGTCCGACATCGACGACATGGCCAAGCTGTGTCACAACCGCGTACGGCTCATCGCGATCTAGGTGTACTGACCCGTGAGGTTGTGGACGCGGCTGGCGGGTGGTTGGCCCTTGAGCGCGGTGTGTCCGCGGTGGTGATTGTAGGTGTGCAGCCAGGTCGGGTAGGCGTCGCGTCGCTCCTGCTCGCTGCGGTAGGGGCGGGCGTAGGCCCATTCGTCCAGGAGGGTGCGGGTTGAAGCGCTCGACCTTCCCGTTGGTCTGCGGGCGGCAGGGCCGAGATCGTGCTCGACGTCCTTGGAGAGGATCTCCGCTCCCGAGTAGACGATCTCGTTGTCGCAGAACGGCAGAGCCTGGTCGATTTCTGCCGCTCATGGGGCGACCGTTACGAGACCTCGCTCGTGGACCTGGAGACACAGAGTGAGGCTGCTGCGGCAAGACTTGGTGCCCGGTTGAAGGAGCTTGGCTACGTGTGACCGGCTTGCGTCCATGGTGCGGACCGACGCCCAGCCGGTATCTCCGCAGTTCAGGCTGCGATCGGTGGTCCGGCGCGCACGGGTGCCACCGGCGCAGCAAGCACGGCCTTCCGTTGTGGTGATCAGCGAATTCGGCACTTCGCGGTCACCGAAAGCCGCGCCCGCGGGTGTATCCGCCGACCGCCACGGACCGTCCGCCATCGTTCGAGTCGAGATATTTTGGGCCACCCCGGCATCTTCGGGCCGACCATGGGGAATGACGGATCTCGGGGGATGCGGACCGACGGCCGTTTCCGAGCGGATTCACCATTGCACGACTGATGTTTGCATGTATATTTTTCTGTAAAGCGATCGGAGAGCAGATATCTTTCTTGCACTTTGCGCACTGTCTGCGCGGGGGTTTTCTGTGGCAAATCACCGATGCGTTGTCCGTCGGCCCGAGGCGTCCATGCAGCTGCGGGCCCGTCGCTGATGCCGGGTTCGGACCCGGTGGAAGACCGGCGCCGCGGCGCGAGAGCCGCCCGCTCCCTTCACACCCACTTCCGAAGACAGGCGCCCGACCTACGGCCGCCTCGCGATCCGCGTTCGCACGCCGCGGCGCGGCGCGACAGCATCGCCGGCTTCGCACGGTCGGCAGGTGCGGCCCGCACATCACGTACGACTGGAAGGGACCCCTCCCGGTGAAGTGCCGGTGAAGGGAGAAGACGCCCACGCGCCTCGTCCCTGACACTCCGCCCGGCCGTCTCCTGCGGCTGGTGGGCAGTTGCACGTCGGCCATCCCGTACGTGCAGGAGGTCCATGACATTCGGGACCACTCCCTCGGGCGGCAGGTGTGGACGACCGGGGTCCGGGCGGGCGAATCCTCGCCCGTGTCACGCGTCTCCACTGATCCAGCCAAACTGATAAGTGAGGACAGCCCATGGAATTCCATCACTTACGTGCGTTCCAGGAAGTGGCCCGGGCATTGAGCTTCACCCAAGCCGCCCGGAACCTGCACTGCGCGCAGTCCACGGTGACCGCACAGATCAAGAGTCTGGAGAGACGGCTCGGCGTGCTGCTCTTCCACCGCAGGGGGCGCTGCCCCATCCAGCTCACCGCCGCAGGCGTCCTGCTGCAGGAGCGCGCCACTCTCATCCTGGACGCGATCGAGTGCACCGACCGTGACGTCCGCCTCGTCGCCCTCCGGCGGACACACATCCGGTAGCACGGCCGTACGTCGGCCGCCCCGTCGACCGCGGGAACGGGCCGGATTCCGGGACCACCGTACCCACGGCCGTCGCCGCCCCGGTACGAGGGAACGGAGAGGCGAGGAATCGGAGAAGCGAGGGGGCGGAGGAACGAGGAAGCGGCCGGGAATGCGCCGCGGAGGGCCGGGAGCACGGGGTCCCCCATCGGCCGCAGCCCGCTCACGGCGCCGTCCCGCCCGGCGCCGAGGCAGCACAGTTCCGTACATTCGCATACGCATTCCGTACGCATTCCGTACGCATTCCGGTCCCGGATGCTTTCCGGCCCCAGTTCGTTCCTCGAACAGCGACTGAGCATTTCGGCAGCAGCGCCGCCGCCCCGGGGTGTCCGAAATTCGCGCTCCGGACGAACGTGGCCTTTCCCGTGGTGGCCCCGCATAACTGTCGGCCGAATGGCGTCATTCAAACCGGGCAGTGTTTTTCCGCCATTTCCGCTGTGCGTGGACCCCGCGGCGTCGCGGGGTCCGTGGCTCACCAGCGCTGCGTCTCCGCGAAGAAGTCCGGAACCGCCAGGGTCTTCCCCGCGGCGCGGGCCCGCTGGTGCACGAAGGCCCCGAGCGCGAGGTCGAGGATGCCGAGGCCGAATGGCGAGAAGACCACCGGCCGGTCGTCCGGCACGGACACGTCGCCGCCCAGCACCCCGGCCAGCGTGCCCGTGACGAACTCCCGCCCGCCGGTGGCCTGCTCGGCGAGGTGCGGAGAGGTGTGGGCCTTCATGCAGTGGTCGACGTCGTCGAAGACGTTCGACGCCCCGAGGATCACCTCGGGGGCGAGGTCACGCAACGACAGGTTCAGCACGAGTTGGCCGGGCTTGAACGGCGTGTGCACATAGGGCGTGCCGGCGGTGGTGGTGAAGACGACGGTGTCGGCATCCAGCGCGGTGCCGAGGTCCTCGGTGAAGTCGGCGTGTTCCCCGAGCCCGTCGTTCAGGTGGTCGACGAGCGCCTGCCCGGATTCGGCGTGCAGGTCGTGCACCACGTACGCGTCGGGCGCGCAGCCGGCGGCCTTGAGGTATTCGCACACGTTGCGGGCGATGATGCCCGCGCCGATCACGGCGACGCGGGTGCCGCGGTGGTCGCCCGGCCGCAGCGCGGCAGCCGCGACGGCCGCCGAGGCGGCGGTGCGGGCAGCGCTGATCTGAGCCGCCTCCAGACAGGCGATCGGGTAGCCGGTCTCGTAGTCGTTGAGGATCAGCAGGGCCGACGCACGGGGGATGGACTTCGTCGTATTGGACGGGAAGCTGGAGATCCACTTGATGCCGGCGAGCTGCACGTCCGCACCGAGGAAGGACGGCAGGGCGATGATGCGCGCGTCGGGCTTCTCGGGAAAGCGCAGGAAATAGCTGTCGGGGTTGACCGACTCGCCGGCCTCGTGGTCCAGGTAGGTCTGCTTCACGAGGTCCAGCACCGCGTGGCGGTTGCCGGTCAGGACCTCGCGGACCACCGGTCCGGAGACCAGGTCGAACTCGAACATGAAGGTGTTCCCTCTCTGCGGTCGTGCTGGGGATCGCCGCCGTTCGCACGGGAAGCGGCAGCGGCCGCGGCCTTCGGGCCGGGAGTCCTGCCACCCATCGGCCGGGGCTGATGTCAACTGTCGGGCCGGACGGGGGCGTTGTCATCTGTCGGGCAGTGGGACGAGCGCCTGCGGCCCGAAGTTCCGCAGGACCCAGGCGTCGTTGTAGACAGTGTCGAGGTAACGGTCGCCCATGTCCGGGGAGATGCACACCGCGCACAGGGTCCGCCGGGGGTCGTTGCGTTCGAGCCAGGTGCGGGCCCCGTCGACGACGGTCCCGGTGGAACCGCCGAACAGCAGGCCCCGTGCCGAGAGCGCGCGGCACATCCGCAGCGCCGCCTCCTCGGGGACGAGCACCACGTCGTCGAAGGCGTCCGGGTCGAGCAACGGTGGTACGACGCCCGCGCCGAGCCCCGGTATCAGGCGGTTTGCGGCAGGTGAGCCGAAACTGACGGAGCCGACCGCGTCGATGGCGACGACGCGGACGGCGGCGCCGATGTCGCGGAAGTAGCGCACGCAGCCCATCGCGGTACCCGCGGTACCGACGCCGACGAAGAGGACATCGAGGTCGGGGAAGTGCTTGAGGATGCCCTGCGCGGTGTCCTTGTAGTGGGCCGTCCAGTTCGCCTTGTTGTTGTACTGGTTCAGCCAGACGTGGCGGTCGTCCTCGGCGCAGTGGCGGCGGACCAGGTCGAGCCGGGCCTTGAGATACCCGCCCTCGGGGTCCGGTTCGTCGACCACCAGCAGCCGGGTGCCCAGGGCACGCATGACGGACGCCGTGAGTTCGTTGCACCGGCGGTCGGTCACGCAGGTGAACGGGATCCCCTTCGCCGCGGCGATGATGCCGAGAGCGACGCCCAGGTTGCCGGACGAGGACTCGATAAGGATGGAGTGCTCGCGGATGAGGCCGTCCCGCTCGGCGTCGGCGATCATGGCGGCCGCCGCCTTCATCTTGATGGAGCCGCCGAAGTTGAGGCCTTCGCACTTGACGTAGAGCGTGCGCCCCATCAGGGGTTCGAGGTCGACGTACAGGTCCGGATCAACCAGTTCATGCGGTGACCTGATGATGGGCACTGGCTGCTCACTCCGCGGTGACGAGGGACGGTTCGGTGCGGCGGGTGACGCGCACGACGGTGTCGGCGAGGGCGGCCAGGTCCGGATTGTGCGAGACCACCACCCAGGCGCCGGGCCAGTCGCCGGGCACGGTCCGCCAGATGTCGCGTGCTGTGGGGCCGTCCAGTGACGAGTCGCAGTCATCGACGACGTAGACCTCGGCCGGACGGCACAACATGCGGGCCAGGGCGAGACGCTGCCGCTGGCCGCCGGAGAGCCGGCTCGCCTCGCCCGAGTCGAGGAACGTGTCCAGGCCTTCGGGCAGTTCGGGGGTGCCGGGGCTCAGGTGGACCGCGGTCAGCGCCCGGTTCATGCGCTCCTCGGTGATGGAGTCGTCGCCGAGCCGCAGGTTGTCGCGGACGGTGCCGACGACGAAGCGGGGCGACTGGCGGGCGTAACCGATGTGCGGTGCGCCGAGCCGTTCCCGGTCGCCGGTGACCGCAGTGCCGTTCCAGTGGACCTCTCCCGCCGCGTCGGGCTGCAGCGCGAGCAGCGCGCGTACGACGGTGCTCTTGCCGACACCGATCTCGCCCACGATCGCCAGGAGTTCGCCGGGGCGGACGGTGAAGCCGACCGGTGCGGGGGCGGGGCCGCCGTCCGGGGCCGTACGGGTGAGGCCGGTCACCGTCAGCTCGCGCAGCGGATCCGCGACGGCCCGGCCCGCCGTGGCGGATTCCACGCCACTGCTCGTGTCGGCCAGGCGCCGGTAGGACACCTTGCCGCTCTGGTAGCGGGCGAGGATCTTGCCGAAGAACGACATCTGCTGGCCCAGCCAGCTCGAATACGTCATGAAGAGCACGAGTTTGCCGACGGTGAAGTCGCCCGCGGCGATCCGTACGCTCGCGGTCAGCAGGACCACGGCGGTGCCGATCATGACCAGGTTGCGGAACAGGTCGGAGAGCAGGTCGGCGAAGACCTGGTGGCGCTGCTGGAGACGGCGTCGCCCGGCGAACTCCCGCTCCAGCCGGGTCATCCGGCCCGTGATGGCGCCGGACAGGCGCAGGTCCCGGATGCCGGTCAGGGTGTCCGTGATCGCGCCGCCGATGCGGCCCTGCTCCACGCGGATCTGCGTCTGCAGGGTCGCCACCCGGTTCTTCAGGAAGATCGAGGCGAACAGTCCGCCGAGCAGCAGGAGCAGCGGAATGGTCATGATCAGGTCGGTGCCGGCGAGCACGGCGACCGCGATGACGAGCAGCACCGACCGGTAGATGAGGTCGGTGGTCCACTCCAGCAGCCCGCCGATCTCCTCCGTGTCGTCGCGCAGCCGGTTGATCGTCTCGCCGTTGCTCACCGCCCTGTCGCGCGCTGCGGGGCGGCTGAGGAGCCCGCGCAGGACCCGTACCTTGAGCCAGGCGCTGGTCTTGAAGATCAGGACGAAGGTCAGCTGCAGTCCGCCCCAGAGGACGACGGCCCTCAGCGCCATCAGCCCGATGGCGAGTGCGAGCAGCCACCAGGTCGCGGAGTCGACGAGGCCGTCACCCGCCCGGTCGATGAGCCGGGAGATGGCCAGGCCGATGACGAGCGGGAGGGCGTAGATGACGGTCCAGCTCGCGACGGCGGCGAGGTAGAGGCCCCTCACGCGACGCGCCGCGTGCATCAGGAACCGGCCGAACGGCTGTGATCCGAGGGGGAGTTCCTTTCCCCTGGGCGGGTTGGGGTCGGTCTGCGGCGTCACCTGGCGGCTCCTTCGCGGGGGCGGTCGACGTACGTGATGCGGCCGTCGGCCATGGTGGCGATGCGGTCGACGCCGTTCAGGGCGGCTTGACGGTGCTCGACCATGACGACCGTGCGCTCCTTCATCACGGTGTCGAGGAGAGCCGACCAGGTCCGCTCGGCCTCCGGATCGAGCTTGGAGACTCCCTCGTCGACGACGAGCAGGCCGACCGGGCGGATCAGGGCGCGGGCGCAGGCGATGATCTGCATCTCCCCCTCGGACAGGGCGCTTCCCGCGGCGCCGACGAAGGTGTCGAGCCCGTCGGGCAGCGCGCGGATCCGGCCGTCCGCTCCGAGTTGTTCCAGGACTCGCCAGATCCGGTCGTCGGGGACCGCGTCGTCGTAGAGGGTGACGTTGTCGCGTACGGTGGCGGCGAAGACGTGCGCGCGCTGGCTGAGCACGGTGAGCCGCGTGGCGAACTCCGCCGGGTCGATACGGTCGACGTCGACCCCGCCGATCCGTACACGGCCCTCGTCCGGGGACGCGAGCCCGCACAGCAGGTTGATCAGGGTGCTCTTGCCGGTTCCGGTCCGGCCGACGATGCCGAGGCTCCGCCCGGCCCCGACGGTGAAGGACACGTCGCGGACCACCGGGACGTCGCCGTAGCCGAAGCTGACGTGCTCGAAGGCCACGTCGAGCGGTCCGTCGGGGAGGGAACCGGGCGGAAGCCTGTCCGCGCCCCCATCGGCGGGAGGCTCCTCCAGGGTGCGGGCGGCGATGCCGAGGACGGCCATGGTCTTCTGCAGCTCGCCCCACTGGGAGGACATCTCCTCCACGGGCCGCTGCAACAGGTCCACGTAGAGGTAGATCATCGTCAGCGTGCCGATGGACAGGGAGCCCTGGCCCAGGCCCCGGAGGCCGAAGCCGAAGCCGAGACCGAAGGCGACGGCGAAGAACAGCTGGGTCAGCGGCCAGAACGCGCGACCGCTGATGTAGGCGCGGGCCTCGGTGCGCAGCAGCCGGGTCAGCTTGTCCTGGATGGTGCCGGTGGCCCAGCGGGACTTGCCCAGCGGCAGCAGGTCCTCCCGCGCGGCCAGGGAGTCGCCGACGAATCCGAAGAGCGCGGCCTGCTGCTCGCGGGCCAGTTCCCAGCGGGTGACGGCCCGGCGGGCGAGCCGGGTGAGCAGCAGGCACACGGCGACGATGAGCACCGCGATGCCGGCCCCCGCGGCGGGGACCGCGACGACCATGACGGCGAGCGTGCCGACGACGACCGCGACGTTGCCGATCAGCTGGAAGCCGGACTCGGCGATGGACTTGCCGACGATGTCGCAGTTGCCCTCCACCTTCTCCAGCACCTCGCCCACGGGGCGGCTCTCCACGTCGAGCACCGGGCGTTCGACGGCGGTCCGGCGCAGCAGCCGGATGCGCAGGCCGTCCGCGATCTGCCAGGCGCTGCGCACGGCGAGGTATCCGGCCCCGATGCGGGCCGCGCCTCCGGCCAGCGCGACGGCCAGGTAGACGAGCGCGACCGTCACGAGCTCCGATCGGGTGCTGCCCTCGGTGGCGCGGTCGACGAAGTGCTGGACGAGAAGTGGGCCCGCCAGCGTGGCGAGAACGCTCACGACCAGCACTCCCAGGGCGGCGGCCACGACGGACCGGACGGGTCCGGTCTCCTGGCGCAGCAGGCGGGTTGCTGTGTTCTGTCCACGGGTCATCCGGTCGACGCTCCGGCGTGCTGCGACGTCATCGCTTCTCTCCCTACCGCGGTGCGGGGATGCGGACTTGTGCCAGGTGGCTGGAGGAAGAAGAACAAAAGTCGATCGACGGTTTCAAATGACATCGGGGATGCCGATCGAAGTGCAACACCCCCCGGGTACCCATGAATCATTTGATCGAGATGACCGATCTCATTTGAAAGCGTCAGCAGGGTTTTGCTGTCCTGGCGGCCACGGCGGCGGCCGGGGGGCCTCCACCGGGTACGGGTGACGCGCATTCGGGCGCACGGCAGATGCGGACAGAGGGGCGACCTTGATCGATTCCAGTCGATTGATACAGCAGCTGATCGCGGAGCAGGCGGCGATCCGGCCGGACGAGGTGGCCGTGGAGTGCGGCGACGAGCGGCTGACGTACGAGCAACTGATCACCCGTGCGCGGTCGCTGGCCCGGCTGCTGCGTGACGAGCACGGGGTCGGGCGGGACACGCTGGTGCCGCTGCTGTTCGCACGCTCCCCGGACCTGGTCGTCGGCATCCTCGCCGTCATCGAGGCGGGCGGCGCCTGCCTGCCCCTGGACCCGGGGCATCCCGCCGCGCGGCACCGGTTCGTCCTGGAGGACTGCGGGGCTCGCCTGCTGCTGGCCGGTGTCGACACGGACCCGGGCCTCACCGGACTGGTCCGCGTCCTCGACCTGCGGGAGAAGCCCTCCTGGCCGGAGCGGGCCGACGAGCTGCCGGTCGTCGGCACTGCCGATGACCTCGTCTACTGCCTGTACACCCCGGGTTCCACGGACGGGCCCGAGGGCGTGCTCATCGAGCACCGCGGTGTGCGCAACCTGCTGCGGTGGGGCACGGAGTACTTCGGGATCACCCCCGACGACCGGGTGCTGCAGAAGACGGCCCACACCTCCGGCAGCTCCCTCATGGAGCTGTTCCTGCCGCTGGTCAACGGGGCCCGCCTCGTCCTGCTGGAGGCGGGCGCGGAGACGTCGCCGCCCGCGATCCACGACGCCGTCACGCGGCACGGCGTCACCCTGATCCAGTTCACGCCGCCGGAGCTGGCCGCGTACCTGGCCGGCATGGGCACCGCCGATCCGTTGCCGGGTGTGGTGCGCTGCCTCGTCGCGGGCGAGCCGCTCCAGCCGGGGCTGCGCACGGCGTTCCACCACGCCACCACCGGCTGCGACCTGTTCAGCCTGTACGGCCCCACCGAGGCGTCGGTCTGCGCGACGGCCTGCCTCGTGGACCGCGGGGCGCCCGTGACGGTGGGCGGGCCGATCGCCGGCACCACGCTGCTTGTCGTCGACGGGGACAACGTGCCCGTCCCGGTCGGCGCCACCGGTGAACTGCTCATCGCGGGCGAGGGACTGGCCCGCGGCTACCTTCACCGGGACGAGCTGACCCGTGAACGCTTCGTCCGGGACCCGAGGGGCGGCGGCGTGCGGATGTACCGCACCGGGGACCTGGCGATCCGGCTGGAGGACGGCGGCATCGACCTGGTGGGTCGCGGGCTGTGCGCCGTTCTCCAAGAGGTCCTCGGCCGGGGGCGGGTGGGCCCGGACGACAGGTTCCTCGACCTGGGCGGCGACAGTCTCCGGGCTGTCCGCGTCGTTTTGCTGACCCGCGAGCGGCTGCGGCGCGAGCTGGACGTGGACGCCCTGCTGCGCAACGAGACCGTCGCCGAACTCATCTCCCGTCTCCGCGGCTCCGGGCCGCCGGGCGCGCACGAGGTACCGGCGGAGATCGCTCCCGCGGGGCCCGCGCCGTGGCACCCGCTGTCCTCCGGCCAGCGGTCGATGTGGCTCCTGGCACAGGCCGGCGCCCCTCACGCGGCGTACACCGTGCCCGCCGTGTACGAGCTGCGCGGCGCTCTGGACCGGGAGGCCCTGCACGGCGCGCTCGTGCGGCTCGTGACCCGCCACGAGTCGCTGCGCACGGCCTACGGCGAGGTCGCCGGGGTGCCCATGCAGCGGGTACGGGAGGACTTCTCCGTCGACTGGGAGATCGAAGCCGTCGACGACGAGGGCGCGGCACGGAGCGCCGTCACCGCCTTCGTCCAGCGGGACTTCGACCTCGCGGCGGGCCGCCCGGTGCGCTTCCTGCTGGTCCGGCACGCCCCGGACCACCACGTTCTCGTCGTGAGCGCCCATCACATCGCCGTCGACGGCAGGTCGCTGGCCGTACTGATCGACGACGTCATCACCGGCTACCGCGACCGGGTCGGCGGACGGCGGTCCGAGGAGGACCCTCCGGGCCTCCAGCACAAGGACTACGCGCACTGGCAGCAGGGAACGCTCGACCGGCCCGCCGCCGAGGAGTCGCGCGCCTACTGGAGCCGGAAGCTCACCGGGGCCCCCGACCCCCTGGACCTGCCCGCCGACCGCCCGCGCCCCGCCACCCGCAGCCACCGGGGCGCCGTCCTGCGCCGCACAATCCCGGCCGACGGCCTGCGGGGGCTCACGTCGCTGTGCCGCGAGGAGGGGGCGACCCTGTACGCGGGCCTCTGCGCGGCCCTGCGCGTGCTCTTCCTCCGCTACACCGGTCAGCGGGACGTCGTGCTCGGCACCGTGACGCCGGGCCGTCCGCTGGAGGCTCTGCACCAGCAGATCGGCTGCTACGCCAACAGGGTCGCCCTGCGCGAGGAGGTCGCCGCCGGCACGACGTTCCGCGCGCTGCTGCGTACCGTGCGGGACTCCCTCGCCGAAGCCGTCCGGCACGGCGAGTACCCCTTCGACCGCGTCGTCCGGGACACCGGGACCGTCACCACGGAAAGCCACAGCCCCCTGTTCGACGTCATGGTGGTGATGGATCCCGCATGGGGCACACCCGGCTCCGGGCCCGCCGGACTGCGGATCCGGCGCCTCGACCACCCCGTCCGGCACAGCAGGACGGATCTCACGCTCTCCTTCGAGGAGACGGACGACGGACCGAGGATCTCCGCCGCGTACGCGACGGACCTGTTCGACGAGGTACGGATCGAACGGCTGCTGACCCACTTCGGAACTCTGCTCACGAGCGTCGCCGCCGCTCCCGGGGTCCCCGTGGAGGAGCTGGAACTGCTGACCGGGGCCGAGCGTGCGCTGGTGCTGACCGGTTTCAACGCCACGGACACCGCGTACCAGACGGACACCCCGGTCCAGCAGCTCTTCGAGCGGCGGGCGGCCCTCACCCCGGAGCGCGTCGCGACCGTCGACGAGCACCGCGCGCTGACCTTCGGCGAGCTCAACGCCGCGGCGAACGCCCTCGCGTGGGCGCTGCGCGAGGACCACGGGGTCTCCACCGGCACCCTGGTCGCCCTGTACCTGGACCGGAGCGTCGACATGACGGCCGCCGTCCTGGGGGTGCTCAAGGCGGGCGGTGCCTATCTGCCGCTGTCCACCACCGACCCGGCCGACCGTGTCGCCACCGTCCTGGAGGACTCCGGTGCCGCGGTCCTCCTTGCCGACACGGCCCGCGCCGGGGCGATGGCCGCGCCCGGCCGCACCGTCATCGACGTCACCGCCCTCCTGGCGAACGCCGCGCGCGCCGTCAACCCGCCGCCGCTGGCCGGGCCCGACGACATCGCGTACTGCATCTACACGTCCGGCTCGACGGGTGTGCCCAACGGTGTCCTCGTCGAGCACCGGGGCCTGGTCAACCGGCTCCGCTGGACGATCGAGGACCTGGGCCTGACGGACCGGGACGTCGTGCTGCAGAAGACGCCGTACGTCTTCGACGTGTCGGTGTGGGAGTTGCTGCTGCCCGGCGTGACCGGCGCCCGCCAGGTGATGCTCGCGCCCGGGGGCCAGTCCGATCCCGCCCTGATCCGCGACACCGTCGAACGCCACGGCGTGACGCTGCTGCACTTCGTGCCCTCGATGCTCGGCCAGTACCTGTCCGCGGTCGAGCGGGGCTTCACCGGCGTACGCGACGTCGTGTGCAGCGGTGAGGAGCTCAGCAGGGACCTCGCCACCCGGTTCTTCGCCGCCACCGCGGACACCGGCACACGGCTGCACAACTACTACGGCCCCACCGAGGCCACCGTCGACGTCTCCCTGCTGGAGGTCACCGACACACCGGGGCCGGTCACCATTGGCCGGCCCGCCGCCAACACGCGGCTGTACGTCCTCGACGACACGGGGCGGCCCTGCCCCGTCGGCATCCCCGGCCGGCTGCACGTCAGCGGTGTCCAGGTGGCCCGCGGCTATCTCAACCGGCCGGAGAAGACCGCCGAAAGGTTCGGGACCGACCCGTTCCGGCCCGGGGCGCGCATGTACTGGACCGGGGACCTGGCCCGCTGGCAGGAGAACGGCGAGATCCTCTACCTGGCCCGCTGCGACCACCAGGTCAAACTGCGGGGCTTCCGGATCGAACTCGGCGAGATCGAGCAGGCGCTGGCCGGGCAGGCGGGCGTCGGGCGCGCCGTCGTGATGGTGCAGAAGGACGCGGCCGGCGCCGACGTACTGTGCGCGTACGTCGAGAACGCGGTGCCCGGCACGCCGACGGCCCCCGCGGAGCTGCGGAACGCCCTCGCCTCGCGGCTGCCGGAGTACATGGTGCCGACGTACTTCGTCTTCACCGACGCCGTCCCGGTCACGCGCAACGGCAAGGCCGACCGCCGTGCCCTGCTCGCGCTGAGCCACACGGCGCAGGTCTCCGTCGCCCGGTACGTCGCCCCGCGCACCACCGCCGAGGAGCGGCTCACCGCCATCTGGAAGGAGCTGCTGCCGCTGGAACGCGTGGGTGTCGAGGACGACTTCTTCGCCCTGGGCGGCAACTCGCTCAGCGCGCTGCGGCTGTCCACCCGCATCGGCAGGGCCTTCGGCGTCGAGCTGCGGCTCGCCTCGCTGTTCACCCACCGATCGGTCGCCGCCCAGGCCGCCCTGGTCTCCGGCTCGGCACCGGCACCGTCCACGCCGGCACCGGCGCGCGTCCCGCGCGGCGAGCGGCACGTCCTGTCGTTCGCCCAGGAACGCATGTGGTTCCTGCACATGCTGGACCCCGACAGCGACGCCTACCACATCCCTGTCCTGATCCGCCTCGGCGGAGCGGTCGACGCCGGGGCGATGGAGGCGGCCGTCACGAGCCTGGTGGCCCGGCACGAGGCGCTGCGCACGACGTTCACCAGCGAGGGCGGCCAGGTCTTCCAGCGGGTGCGTGACGACCTCCCCGTCCCGTTCGAGGTGCGGGACCTGGGCGCCCTCCCGGACGAGGCGGCGCGCGACGAGGCCGCGCGACTGGTGCGGGAGACCGGCGCCGCGCCGTTCCGCCTCGGGGACTCCACGCCGCTCCGGGTCGTGCTGTTCCGGCTCGGTGACGAGGAGTGGCAACTGCTGGTGGTGGTGCACCACATCGCGGGCGACGGCTGGACGCTGCGTCTGATGACGCAAGAGCTCTCCCGCTTGTACGCGGGGCACGCGTCGGGCCTCGGCGACCCGCTGCCCGCCCCCGCGGCGCAGTACATCGACTACGCGGCCGCCGTGCGCGACCCCGCACACGGGGAGGCCATCCGGAGCGACCTCGACTACTGGGCGGACCGTCTCGCCGACGCGCCGTCCCCGGCACTGCCCACCGACACGCCGGACGCGGCCGCGCGGGACAGCGCCGGGGGCCTCGCGACGGCGCGTGTCGGTGCCGCCACCGGCCGCAGGCTGCGGGAGTGGGGGGCACGCACCGCGACGACCTCCTTCGAGATCACCATGGCCGCCCTCAACCTGGTTCTGTCGCGCCTGGGCGACCAGCAGGACGTGGTGATCGGGTTCCCGGTCGTGGGCCGGCCGGACAGCGACCTGGAGGGGACGGCCGGGCTCTTCCTCAACACCCTGGTGCTGCGCACCGATCTGACCGGCGCGCCCCTGTTCACCGGTCTCCTGGAGCGGGTCAGCACGGGGGTGCGGGAGGCGTACGAGCATCAGACCGCACCGTTCGAACTGCTCGTCGAACGCCTCAACCCGGTGCGCGACGTGGACCGCACGCCGGTCTTCGACGTCCTGCTGAACTACCTCGGCGACCTGGGCGAGGACCTGACCCTCGACGGGGTCACGGCCGAGGTCGACCGCCACGCCTTCGCCCCCCGGGCCAAGTTCCCGCTCACGTTCTACGTCCGCGACGAGCCGGACGGCGGGATGCTGATCGAGCTGGTCCACCGGACCGACCTGTTCTCGCCCGCACGGGCCGGGACGATGGCCGCCCAACTGGCCGAGGTGCTCGAACTGGTCGCGGCCGATCCCGGGCTGCCCATCGCCTCGTACGCCCTGACGGCCGGGGCGGCCCGGCACCAGCGGGCAGCACTGGCGGCGCCGCTGGAGCGGCCGGACCCGCCGCCGGTGCCGGAGCTCGTCGCCCGCGCCGCCGCACGCCATGCCGACCGTGTCGCCGTCCGGCAGGGCGGCCGGACCCTGACGTACGGCGAACTGGTCGCCCGCAGCGAGGCCGTCGCCCGCCGGCTGGTGGCGCGTGGCCGCGGCGTCGGCGACGTGGTCGGGGTGACCGGACCGCGCGGGATCGGCTTCGTCGTCGGCCTGCTCGGTGTGCTGCGCAGCGGGGCCACCGCGTTCCCGCTGGACCCCGCACTCCCCGAGGGGCGCAGACGCCACCTCCTGGGGATCGGCGGGCCCCGCCTGTTCGTGAGGGTCACCGGCGCTGCCGACGAGGGCGCGGCCCCCGTCGGCCCCGGTGCCGGAACGGTCGATGTCGACGCCGACGGGCTGTCCCCGCGCCGCGGGGAGGACGACGGCGCGGCGCCGCTGCCGGTGGTGTCCGCGGCGGACCCGGCGTATCTCTTCTTCACCTCCGGCACCACCGGCCTGCCGCGCGGGGTGCTCGGCCGGCACGGCTCGCTCAGCCACTTCCTCACCTGGCAGGCCGCCGAGTTCGCCCTCGGTCAGGACGACCGGTGTGCGCAGCTGACCAGCGTCTCCTTCGACGTGATGCTCCGCGACACGTTCCTCGCGCTGGTCTCGGGCGCCACGCTCGTGGTGCCGGAGGAGGCGGACGAGCTGGGCGGCAAGGCGATCTTCCGCTGGCTGGACCGCGAGCGGATCACCGTCCTGCACGCCGCCCCCACCGTCCTGCAGACCTGGCTGCTGGACGCCCCCGACGACGTCCGCCTCGACGGCCTCCGGCTGACCTGCTGCGCGGGCGAGCCGCTGAAGGCGGCCCTGGTGGAGAACATCCGCGACCGCTGCCCGGGCACCGAGGTGGTGAACCTGTACGGGCCGACGGAGACGACCATGGCGAAGTTCTTCCACCGCGTCCCGGACGGCCCGCTGCCCCCGGTCCTCCCGGTCGGCACCCCGCTGCCGCAGACACAGGGCGTCGTGATGCGCGACGGCGGCGTGCTGTGCGGTGTCGGCGAGACGGGCGAGATCGTCATCCGCACCCCGTTCCGTACCTTCGGCTATCTGAACGACCCGCGGTCCACCCGCGCGAGCTTCTTCCCCAACCCGCTGCGCGAGGACGAGGACGACCTGCTGTACCGCACCGGTGACATCGGGCGGCTGCGCCCCGACGGCCTGCTGGAGATCCTCGGTCGCACCGACCACCAGGTGAAGATCAGCGGGGTGCGGATCCAGCCCGCGGAGGTCGAGAACGCCCTCACCGGGCATCCGGCCGTCTCCACGGGCCTCGTCGTCGCCCACAAGGACACGGGCGGCGACGAGGCCCGTCTGGTCGCCTACGTGGTGCCCGAGGACCGGGACCGGGACGGGCGGACCCTCGCCGAGGAACTGCGCGCCCATCTGACGGGCCTGCTGCCCGGGGCGATGGTCCCCGGTGAGTACATCGCCCTGGACCGCATCCCCACCAACGCCAACGGCAAGCCCGACCGTGCCGCCCTGCCGGCGCCGCGCTTCGCACGGGAGCCGCGGCCGAACACGTCGACAGCCCCGCGCACGGACGGCGAGCACCACATCCGTGACATCTGGGAAACCGTCCTGGACCGTCCCGTACCGGGGGTCGAGGACAGCTTCTTCGCCCTCGGCGGCACGTCGCTGAAACTGCTGCGCCTGTACGCACTGCTCGACGAGCGCTTCCCGGGCACTCTCCGCGTCGCCCAGCTCTTCACCCACCCCACGATCGCCACACAAGCGGCGCTGGTCGCGCCCGCCCCCACCCAGCCGGAAGACGAGGTCACCGAACATGAGTTCTGAGATCAACGCGAACGGCACGGACCGCGCTCAAGGAGCCGCGGCGGGGACCACCGGGCCCCCGGCCGACGCCGGCCGGGACATCGCCGTGATCGGCATGGCGGCCCGGCTGCCCGAGGCGGACGACCTCCAGACGTTTCTGCGCAACCTCCGCGAGGGCCGCGACAGCGTCCGTGAACTGACCGGGGACCGCATCGCGCGGACCTCGCTCTCCCCCGACGAGCAGTACCAGCTGTGCGGCTTCCTCGACGACGTGGACACCTTCGACCACGCCTTCTTCGGCATCTCCGAGGGCGAGGCGCAGAACATGGCGCCCGAGCACCGGCTGCTGCTCCAGGTCGCCTACCAGGCGGTCGAGCACGCCGGTTACGCGCCCGGGGCGCTCGACGGTGTGCGCGGGGCGGTGTACGTCGGCGACACGAGGATCGATTACGGCCAACTGGCGCGCGACCCCGAGCCGACCATGGTGATGGGCACGCACGTGTCCGCGATGGCGGGGCGGCTGTCGCGCTTCCTCGGCCTGCGCGGCACCGCCGCCATGATCGACTCGGCCTGCTCGTCCGCCCTGCTCGCCGTGCACCACGCGGTGAACGATCTGCTGCTCGGCGAGGCCGAGCTGGCCCTGGTGTGCGGGGCCAGCGTGAACGTGCTGGCCGACCGCAGGAGCGGCGACCTGGACATCGGCATCCGCTCGGCCGACGGCAAGGCCCGCGCCTTCTCCGCCGACGCCTCCGGCACCGGCTCGGGCGAGGCCGTCGCCGTCGTCCTGCTCAAGCCGCTCGGCGCGGCACTGCGCGACGGCGACACGGTGCACGCCGTCATCAAGGGCACCGCCGCCAACAGCGGCGCGTCCCGCTCCAGCACCCTGACCGCCCCGGACAGCACCGCCCAGGCCGAGGCCATCGAACTCGCCTGGCACAAGGCGGGGATCGACCCGGCGACCATCTCCTTCGTCGAGGCCCACGGCACGGGCACCCGCCTGGGCGACCCGATCGAGATCGAAGGGCTCGACATGGCCTTCGGACGGGTGACCGACCGGAAGAACTTCGTCGCCCTCTCGACCGTGAAGTCCAACCTCGGCCACACCTGGAGCGCGTCCGGCCTGGTCGGCCTGATCAAGACGGTCCTCTCCCTGCGGAACCGGCAGCTGTTCCCCAGCCTGCACGCCGCCGAGCTCAACCCGCTGATCGACTTCGCGGGTTCGGCCGTGTCGGTCACCCGGGAGCTCACCCCGTGGGAACCGGCCGTCGGGGTACGCCGCGCGGGCGTCAGCTCGTTCGGCGTGATGGGCACCAATGTGCACGCGGTCCTGGAGGAGGCTCCCGACCCGCCCGGCTCCCCGGCCGGGGAAGTGCCGGACTCCGACGGAACGTACTTCGTGCCGCTCTCGGCGAGGAGCCCCACCGCCCTCGCGGCCAACGCGGCCGCGCTGCGCCGGTGGATCGAGGAGCGGCCGGAGCTGCGTCCTGCCGACATCGAGCGCACCCTGACGGCGGGACGCGACCACCACCCGTACCGCATCGCCCTTGCCACGAGCGGCCTTGCCGACCTCACCGACGCCCTCGCCGCGGCGACGCCCCCCGCCCCCGCCGGGCCGGTGACGACGGTGCTGCTGGTGTCGGGCGCCTGCGACGCCACGCCGGAACTCACCGCCGGGCTCCGGGCCCGCCACCCGCACTTCGACGCGCTGTACCGGGAGGCCCTGGACACCGCGTCCGGACCCGGTGCGCGGGACGAGGGGTTCGCGTTCCAGTACGCCTTCGTGGGTCTGCTGCGCCACATCGGCCTCGACTTCGAGCATGTCGTCGCCCAGGGCGCGGGCAAACACGCCCTGGACGCCGCCAACGGCCGCGTCCGGCTCGACGAGGCGCTGCGCCGCGCGACGGCCGAGGGCCGGGACGTGCCCGCGGACCTCGACGCACGCGTGGACCGGCTCCTGAAGAAGCTCGCCGGCCCGCGGCGGGTCCTGTTCGTGGAGGCGGGCCCGCTGTCCACGATCTCCGGGACGCTGGCCGGGCGCGCGGGTGGGGGCCACGACGTGGTGGCCGTCGACGGAACCGGGTTGGCCGGCTTCCTGTGCGGTCTGTACGCGGCGGGCGCCCAGTGGCGGTGGGACGCCGGAATCGGTCCGGGCCGCCGCGTCGAGCTGCCGTCGTACCAGTTCGACCGCGTCCGCTGCTGGCTGGACGACAGCAAGGTCCGCGGGCGCTCCGCCGCGGCCGGTCCGGCCGCCGTGACCGGTCCGGCCACGGCGGCCGATCCGCTGGAGGCCGTGCTGGAGGTGTGGCGGGACATCCTCGGCGGCGCAACACCCGACACCGAGGCCTCCTTCTTCGACCTCGGTGGCGACTCCATCAGCGGGATGCAGCTCATCACCCGCCTCAGCACCCTCTTCGGCGTCGAACTCGACGAATACGCCATCTTCGACCACGAAACCCCCCAACTGCTCGCCGCCCACGTCCGGGACGCGCTGCACATCCCCGCGGCGGAGCCCGCGGCGGACACCGTCGCGTCGGCCCCGTTCCCGGCCTCCCCCGCCCAGCTGAACATCTGGGTCGCCTCGCAGTTCGAGGGCGGTTCCGCCGCCTTCAACCTCACCCGCAGTTTCCGGCTCGACGGGCAGGTGGACCGGGAGGCCCTGCGGCAGGCCCTGGACGCGCTCGCCGAACGCCACGAGGCCCTGCGCGCCGTGTTCGCCCTCGTCGACGGTGAACTCACCCAGACCACGACCGCCGCCGAGGGCTTCACGGTCCCCCTCCTCCTGGAGGAGCCTGCCGGCGCCCGGCCCGACGACACCGGCATCACGGCCCACGTGCGTCCCTTCGCGGCCGCCCCGTTCGACCTGACGGCCGGTCCGCTGGTCCGTGCCCAGCTCGCCTCCTTCCCGGACGACGAGCACGTCCTGACGCTCAGCACCCACCACATCGTGGCGGACGGCTGGTCCCTGGAGCTCCTGGTCCGCGACCTGTCCGCGCTGTACGCCTCCTTCGCGCGGCGCGTCCCGGCCGGACTGCCCGCGGTGGAACTCGGCTACCGCGACCACCACGTCGAGAGCGCGCAGCGGGCCGACGAGCGCGGGGAGGCGGCGTCCGCGTACTGGCTGGAGCAGTTCGCGGACGTGCCCGCCGGGATCGATCTGCCGGTCCGCTCCGGTGTCGGCGGCGAGGCCTTCAGCGGCGCCTACCGCGACTACGCGCTTCCCGACGCGCTGTGGTCACGGCTGAAGCGGTTCGCGCAGGCCGAGGGCGGCACCGCCTTCGCCTCGGTCGTCAGCGCCTTCGCCGTACTGCTCGCCCGCCACACCGACCGGGGCGAGCTGGTGGTCGGCACCTCGCTGAGCGGTCGCGGCAGGCCGGGTGCCGAGCAGCTCGTCGCCATGCTGGTGCGCACACTGCCGCTGCGCGTGCGGATCGACGACGAGGCCGGCTTCCGGGCGCTGTTCGCCCAGGTCCGTTCCCGGTTCACGGCCGGCGCCCGGCACAGCGACTACCCGTACGAGGAACTCGTCCAGGAGCTCCAGCGGCGCGGACACACCAGTTCCGCGCATCTGTTCGACGTGCTGATCGAGTTCGAGCAGTTCGCCGGCGACGACGAGCAGGCCCTGCGCACGATGGGGAACGAGAACCTGCGGGTGACCCCCGTGGACGTCACCCTGCAGACCAGCGTGTTCCCGCTGAACATCATGCTCGCCGAGCGGGACGGCACCCTCGGGGCCGCCATCCGCTTCGACACGCGTCTGTTCGACGCGCACACGGTCGACCAGCTGTGGGAGTCCTTCACCGGACTGCTCGGCGCCGTCCTGGACCGTCCGGACACGGCCCTGCGGCAGATCCCGCACCTCACGGAGGCCGAGCAGCACGACGTCCTCGCCCTCGGCGCGCACGACTTCGACTTCGACGCCTCGTCGAAGATCCACCTGGCCGTCGAACGGTTCGCCCGCACGAGCCCGGACCGGGTCTGCCTCCTGGCCGGGTGCGAACAGCGGACGTACGCCGAGCTCAACGCCCGCGCCAACCGGCTCGCCCGCTGCTTCCGGGACGAACTGGGGGTGAGGAGCGAAGAGGTCGTGGCCCTCGTCATGGACCGTTCGATCCTGACGGTCGAGGCGATCCTCGCGCTGTGGAAGTGCGGCGCCGCCTACCTGCCGGTCGACCCGGGCTATCCGCCGTCGTACGTGCAGTCGATGCTGGAGTCGTCACGGGTCCGCGTCGTCGCCGTGGACCCGGCACGGATGACGCCCGGGCTGCGCGCCCGCATCGGCGGCCGGTGCACCGTGGTCGAGCTGACGGACGCCACCGGCGCGGACCTCGACGCCGGCGACCTGGACATCACGACCGAGGACCCGGCGCTGTCGTACGTCATCTACACCTCGGGCTCGACCGGCGTGCCGAAGGGCGTGATGGTCGAGCACCCCGGAATGCTCAACCACCTCCACGCGAAGATCAACGACCTCTCGTTGACCGAGCGGAGCGTGGTGGCGCAGAACGCGTCGAACAGCTTCGACATCTCCGTGTGGCAGATGTTCGCGGCTCTGTACGTCGGCGGCCGGACGGTGATCTACGAGACCGCGCTGCAACTCGACCCGGTGCGCTTCGGCGAACGTCTCGAAGCGGACGGGGTCACCGTCCTCGAAGTCGTCCCCTCGTACCTCGACACCATGCTCGACGCCTGGGAGCGCGCCGGGCGCAGCTTCGATCCGCGCGCTCTCGCCCATCTGGTGGTGACCGGCGAGGCGATACTGCCCCGCTCGGTCAACCGCTGGCTGGCGCACTGCCCGCACATCCCGGTCGTCAACGCCTACGGCCCCACCGAGGCGTCCGACGACGTCACGCACCACGTGATGGCCGAACCCGTGACCACGGACACCGTGCCGCTGGGCACACCGATTCACAACACCCTGATCTACGTGCTGGACGAGCACCTGCGGGTGTGCCCGCGGGGGATGAAGGGCGAGATCCACGTCTCGGGCATCGGTGTCGGCCGCGGGTACCTCAACGCTCCCGAGCAGACCGCCGGGGTGTTCCTCCGCGACCCCTTCCGGCCGGAGCGACGCATGTACCGCACCGGCGACGCCGGACGCTGGACGGCGGACGGCACCCTGGAGTACCTGGGCCGCACCGACAGCCAGGTCAAGGTACGGGGCTTCCGGATCGACCTCGGCGAGATCGAGCGCCGCGTGGACGCCTGCCCCGGTGTGAAGGCGGCCGCGGTCGTGATCCGCGCCGAAGCCGAGGACCGGCTGTGCGCGTACGTCGTGCTGGAGCCCGGCGCCACGGTCGCCGGGTGCCGTACCGTGCTGCACGGCGAGCTGCCCCATCACATGGTCCCGGCCGACTTCGTCGAGATCGACGCGATGCCGCTGACGTCCAACGGCAAGATCGACCGCAGGTCCCTCGCCCGCATCGCTCCGCCCCGGCCGGACGCCTCCGGTGCCACCGGGCCGCGCACGGACTCGGAGCGCGCCCTCGCCGCGATCTGGCGCGAGGTGCTCGGCGCCGAAGAGATCGGGGTCCACGACCGGTTCTTCGAGATCGGCGGCAACTCCCTGCGCGCCGTACAGGTCCTGTCCCGGATCCGCAGTCAGCTCGGCGTGCCCATGGACCTGGAGGTGCTGTTCTCGCAGCCGACCGTCGCCGCGCTGGCCACAGCCCTTGAGCACGCGGACGGCCGCGCCGACGGGGACGACACCATCGTCGCCGTGGGCGGCCGGGGCGCCTACCCGGTCGCGCACACGCAGGACCTGCTGCTCGGCATGGAGGACACGTACGACCGGCCCGACGGGTTCAACCGCAACGACCTGTACGAACTGCACGGCACCGTCGACCCGGTGGCACTGGAACGCGGCTTCGCCCGGCTCGTCGAGCGGCACGAGACGCTGCGGACGACGTTCGCGCGGGAGGGCGACCGGTGGACGCAGATCGTCCACGCGCCGGGAGCGCTGCCGCTGCCGTTCGCGGTCCACGACTTCTCGGGACGGCCGGCCGCCGACGCCCGCGCCTTCGCCGAGGACCGGATTCGGACGGCCTTCGCGGTGACCGAGGAACCGCTGATGCGCGTCGACCTGCTGCGCACGGACGACGGCTGGCTGATGGTGACGTCCATGCATCAGCTCGTGTCGGACGGGCGGACGGTGGACGTGCTGGTCGAGGACTGGCTGAGGCTGTACGACGCCGAGGTGGAGGGCCGCGACGCGGAACTCGAACCGCCGACGGTCCAGTACAAGGACGTGGCCCAGTGGCGCAACACCCGTATGACCGGTGAACGGGCGCGGGAACACCGCGACTTCTGGCTCCAGGAGCTGGCCGGCGCCAGTTCCTTCGTACCGCTCGCCACGGACGGACCGCGCCCGGCCCGGACCGCCTTCGCCGCGGGCCGGCTGCGCCGCCCGGTGCCGGAACTCGCCCCGCGCCTCGCGGGCCTGGCCGGCGGCCACGGGGTGACGGAGTTCGTCGTCGCCAAGACGGCGGTCAGCCTCCTGCTGCTGGCCGAGACCGCCGTCGACGACGTCACCGTCGGCACGTACACCCGGGGCCGCAACCGTCTCGATCTCGAAAACCAGTCGGGCTTCTACATCAACACCGTTCCGCTGCGCACACGGCTGCTGCCCGACAGGACGGTCTCCTCCGTGCTGCGCACCGCGCAGCAGGACGTGCTGCGGGCCTTCCAGCACGAGGAGTACCCGTACGGGTGGACGATGCGGGACCTGGGCTGGGAGCGGGGCCCGGACCGCAGTCCCCTCTTCGATGTGATGGTGGCCATGGACCTGGCCGAGACACCGGAACCCCTCGGCGCCGACGGACATCGTGTGGAGTTCCGCCGACTGGCGCTGCCGCGCCGGGCCAAGGAGGCCGACCTGCAGTTCGTGTTCGGCCGCGTCCCCGACGGCGGGATGGAGATCGCGGTGACGTACAACTCCGAGATCTTCGGCGCCTCCCGCGTCGAGCGCTGGGCCGGGCGGCTGGAGGAGATCGTCCGGGGTCTCGCCGAGGACCTGCCGCTGATCGAGATCCTGAAGGGCGGACCCGGCCCGACCGGGTAGGCGCCGGACCCGCGGGATGCCGCCGCGCCACCACCACGGCGCGGCGGCATCCGGGTCGGACCGGGAGCCGATCGTCTCCACCGGGTACGGCGGATGCTCGTCGACGGAGAGTCCGAGAATCGACGGAGGAACGACCGCCGGGCGAGATCCGCCCCGAGAGCCCTGGCATATGTCTCAGTCATGTTCCCCGGTCGGGGGCGCGCAGCCTCATATGTGCGCCCCTCCGCACGACCGTGCGGCCCGGTACGCGAGAATGGGCGGGTGACCTCAGCTACCGACTCGCCCTCGCCTGCCGTTCCCCGGCTGATCGCCACCGACCTCGACGGCACCCTGCTGCGCGACGACAAGACCGTCTCCGAGCGCACGGTCGCCGCGCTCGCCGCCGCCGAGGAGGCCGGCATCGAGGTCTTCTTCGTCACCGGGCGCCCGGCCCGCTGGATGGATGTGGTCAGCGACCATGTCCACGGCCACGGGCTGGCGATCTGCGCGAACGGCGCCGCTGTCGCCGATCTGCACGCGAACGGCAAGCTGATCGAGGTCCGTCCGCTGGCACGCGACATCGCCCTCGACGTCGTACGCACCCTGCGGGCCGCCGCTCCCGGCACCTCCTTCGCGGTCGAGCTGACCACCGGAATCCACTACGAACCGGCCTACCCGCCCCTCCACCGCGACCCGGGCGCCACCGTCGCCGTCGCCGAGAAGCTGCTCCACGAGGAATCGCCGGGCTCCGGCGCCCCCGTGCTGAAGCTGCTCGCCCACCACGCCGAACTCGCCCCCGACGACTTCCTCGCCCTCGCCCTCACCGCGGCCGGGGACCGGGCCTGCTTCACCCGGTCCAGCCCCACCGCCCTGCTGGAGATCAGCGGGCCGGGAGTGTCCAAGGCGAGCACCCTGGCGCGGTGCTGCGCCGAGCGCGGCATCTCGCCCTCCGAGGTCGTCGCCTTCGGCGACATGCCCAATGACGTGGAGATGCTGCGCTGGGCGGGCACCTCGTACGCGATGGACAACGCGCACCCCGCCGCCCTGGCCGCCGCGTCCGGCCGGACCGCCTCCAACAACGACGACGGCGTCGCGCGCGTCATCGAGAGAATCCTCGCCGAGCGCCCCTCGGCCGACTCCGACGCCACCGACGCCGCCTCCACGCGCTGATCCACGGAGCCGCGGTCGCAGCCGCGCCCGACCGCGACGGCAACTGCGGCTGCGACGGCGACGGCGGCTGCGGCTGCGGCTGCGGCTGCGGCTGCGGCTGCGGCTGCGGCTGCGACGGCAACTGAGCCCCGTGCTCAGATCGGGGCCTCCCACACCACCGTCGTGCCGCCCCCGTCCTCCCCGATGCCGGGCCCGAACCAGCTGGCCCCGCCGAGCGACTCCGCCCGACGGGCCAGGTTCCGCAGTCCGCTGCGCCGCCCGCCCTCGGGAATGCCCACGCCGTCGTCGGCGACCGACAGCCGCACGGCCTCCCGCCCGTCGGGCAGCGCGGCGGTCGCGTCGACGACCACGTCGATCGCCGATGCCCCGGCGTGCCGGAAGGCATTGGACAACGCCTCCCGCAACGCGGCGATCAGGTTCTTCCCGGTCAGTTCGCCCACCAGGGAATCGACCGGGCCGAGGAAGCGATGCGTGGGCTTGAAGCCCAGCGGGACCGCCGCCATGTTGATCTCGCGCAGCACGCGGGTGCGCAGCCCGGACGGTGCCTCGGCGGGTTCCTGCTGGAGTGCGAAGATCGCGGTGCGGATCTCCTGAATGGTCACGTCCAGTTCGTCGACCGCGCGGCCCACACCGGACTGCACCTCGGGCGCGGCCGACCGTCGCTGGGCACTCTCCAGCATCATCCCGGTGGCGAACAGCCGCTGAATGACCAGGTCGTGCAGATCGCGGGCGATCCGGTCGCGGTCCTCGTACACGGCGAGCCGCTCCCGGTCCCGTTGCGCCTCGGCCATCATCAGCGCGAGCGCGGCCTGCGAGGCGAACTGCGTGGCGAGATTCCGTTCGGTCTCCGTGAACGGCCTCCCACCGCGGGCCCGGGGGGTGGCGAGCGCCCCCAGCACCCGGCCACCGCTCTGCAGGGGCAACAGCATGCTGGGGCCGAAGCGGCCGGCCAGCCCGGTGACCATACGGGGGTCGGTGGCCGAGTCGTCCACGAAGACGGCCTCACCGCTCAGCAGTTCCGCCACCACCGGACTCTCCGGACCAATGATCATCCCCAGGGGGGCGGAGGGGTCGTCCGCGGAGACGGCGACGATCTCCAGTCCGCCCTCATCGGACGGCAGCATCACGATCCCGGCGGCGGACACGGCGAGGTGGCGGGCCTGTTCGGCGACGACGGCGAGCGCGTCATCGGCGTCACCGCCGGAGAGCAGGGCGGTGGTCACGGCCACCGAACCATCGATCCACCGCTCCCGTTGACGGGCCGCCTCGTACAGACGGGCGTTGCCGACGGCGATTCCGGCCTCCGTGGCCAGCACCCGCACCATGTGCAGGTCGTAGTCGTTGAACTCGCTCCCGTCCTCCTTCTCCGACAGGTAGAGGTTCCCGAAGATCTCTCCCTGCACACGGATCGGGACGCCGAGGAAGGACCGCATCGGGGGATGGCCGGGCGGGAACCCGGCGAACCTCGGATCGGCCGTCAGATCGGCGAGCCGCACCGGAGCCGGGTCCCGCAGCAGCGCGCCGAGCAGGCCCCGGTGACCGTCGGGACGGCGTCCGATCGCCCGTGCCACCTCGTCGGGAACTCCGTGGGTGACGAAGTCGGAGAGCCCCGCGCCCTCCTCGTCGACGACTCCGATGGCGGCATAGCGGGCGTGGGCGAGCTCGGCCGCCGTCTCACAGATCCGGTCGAGCGTGGAGTGCAGTTCCAGACCCGTGCCGACGGATCGCATGGCCTCCAGCAGCCGCGGCACGCGCGCGGTCAGCTCGGTGGACAGGCCCCACAGGCTGCGCGTCGCCTCCGCCGCGGCTTCGAGTGAGTCCTTCGGGTCCTGCTCCGGCATACCCAGAGAGTAGTTAGTCCCCATTGGCGAGGAAAGTCGACTGTTCGCCCGACCGGCACACGCTCAGCCCTCCGGCCTCACGTCGGCACACGCTCAGCCCTCCCGCCTCATGCCGGCGCGCCGACGACCGCCCCGGGCGCCCCCGCGCTCTCCCGCTCGCGTTCCAGCATCCGGCGCAGCGGGCCGTCCACGGCCGCGAGACCGGCGTACGGACCGCGCTGCACCACCCGGCCGGAGTCCAGCACGAGCACCTCGTCGACGGCTTCGAGCCCCTGCAACCGGTGGGTGATCAGCACCGTCGTACGCCCCCGGGTGGCATCCAGCAGATCCGCGGTCAGGGCGTCCGCGGTCGCCAGATCGAGGTGCTCCGCCGGCTCGTCCAGAACGAGTACGGGGAAGTCGGCGAGGAGCGCCCGCGCGAGCGCGAGTCGTTGACGCTGCCCTCCGGAGAGGCGT
Organism: Streptomyces sp. NPDC014734; assembly: GCF_043083325.1. Lineage (NCBI taxonomy): Bacteria > Bacillati > Actinomycetota > Actinomycetes > Kitasatosporales > Streptomycetaceae > Streptomyces > Streptomyces sp. NPDC014734. The sequence continues at coordinate 290,473 of NZ_JBIBYN010000002.1, forward strand.
GCGCCGTGCTCGCCGACGAGGGTGTCGAGCCCGTCCGGCAGCGCCTCGGCCCAGTCGAGCAGCCGCGCCCGGTCGAGCGCGGACCGCAGTTCCCCGTCCGTCGCCCCGGTGCGGGCCAGTCGCAGGTTCTCCCGGATCGAGCTGTCGAAGACGTGGGCGTCCTGCGCGCACAGTCCGACGAATGTCCGGACCGTGTCGCCCTCCAGAGTGCGGGCGTCGGCGCCACCGATCCGGTAGGCGCCGGTACGCGCGTCCAGGAACCGGAGCAGGATCTGGGCCAGGGTCGTCTTCCCCGAGCCGGACGGTCCGACGACGGCGATCCGCCGGCCGGCGGTCAGCGTCAGGTCCACGGTGTCCAGGGCGTCCCGGTCCGCTCCCGGGTACCGGGCCGACAGCCCCCGCAGCTCCAGCGGGAAGGGGGTCCCGGGCGTCTCCGCGGGCTCGTCCGGTTCGCGCACGGGGAGTGGGGCGTCCAGCACCTCGTACACCCGCTCCGCGCTCCGCTCCACGCGCTGCCGGTACTGCACGGCGAGTGGCATGCCGGTCACCGCCTCGAAGGCGGCGAGCGGTGTGAGCACGACCACCGCGAGCTGCACCCCCGCGAGCCGCCCGTCCTGCACGGCGGGCAGGGCGACGAGGGCGGTGGCGACCACGGTGAGACCGCCGACCAGGGCGATGAGGCCGCCGCCGAGCGCGGTGGCGGCCGCCGCGCGGGCCGCGATGCGGGTCAGGACCCCGTCGGCCTCCCGGGCCCGCAGCCTGCGGGCGGGCAGCGCCCCCGCGACGGTGAGTTCGGCGGTCCCGCCGAGAAGGTCGGTGACACGGGTGGCCAGGTCGGCACGTGCCGGGGCGAGCCGCCGCTCCGTGTTCCGGGAGCACACCCCGCTGATCCAGGGCACCACCGCTCCGGCCAGCAGCAGACCGACGGCCAGCACCACGCCCGCCGCGGGCAGCAGCCAGCCGACGAACCCCACGGTGGCCAGGCCCACGACCACGGCCGTCCCGGCGGGCAGCAGCCAGCGCAGCCAGTAGTCCTGAAGCGCGTCGACATCCGCGACGAGCCGGGAGAGCAGGTCCCCGCGCCGGGTGCGGCGCAGACCGGCCGGAGCGACGCGCTCCAGGCCCCGGTAGACCGCGACGCGCAGCTCGGCCAGCATCCTGAGTACCGCGTCGTGCGAGACCAGACGCTCGGCGTAGCGGAAGACGGCCCGCCCGAGCCCGAAGGCGCGGGTGGCGGTCACGGCGACCATCAGATAGAGCACCGGGGGCTGCTCGGAGGCCCGGGAGATCAGCCAGCCGGAAACGGCCATGAGCCCGACGGCCGAGCCCAGGGCGAGGCTTCCCAGCAACAGCGCGAGCGCCAGTTGTCCGCGCCGGGCGCCCGCGGCCCTCCTGACCCGGGCGAGCACGTTCCCGGGGCGGGTGGTGGTGCCCCCCGGCGCCCCGGCCTCCGCCGTCGCGCCGGGTCCACCGCCCGCCTCGGCCGTCGGCCCTGGCGTCGCGGTGTTCTCCCCGGGCTTCTCCGGCCCGAGGGCCGAGGCCCGGACAAGGGTCCCGGCAGCCCCGTCGGCCGCGTCCGCTCCGAAAGCGGCGTCCGGCCCGAAAGCGAGGTCCACGCCGGAAGCAACGCCCGGTCCGGGGGCCGCGCCCGGTTCGAGGGACACCACCCGGTCGGCCACCGCGAGCAGCGCGGGCCGGTGCACCACCAGCAGCACCGTCCGCCCGACCGCGAGCCTCCGTACCGCCTCGACGATCCCCGCCTCGGTCTCGCCGTCCAGACTCGCGGTCGGCTCGTCGAGCAGCAGCAGTGGACGATCGGCGAGGAAGGCGCGGGCGAGCGCAAGCCGTTGACGCTGTCCGGCGGAGAGGCCCGCGCCGTCCTCGCCGAGCAGGGTCCGCGCCCCGTCCGGGAGCTCCGCCACGAAGTCGTACGCCCCGGCGTCCCGCAGTGCCGCTGTCACCGCCGCGTCGTCCGCGTCCGGCCGGGCCAGCCGCACGTTCTCCGCGATCGTGCCCGCGAACAGGTGGGGACGCTGCGGGACCCAGGCGATCCGTTCCCGCCAGCGTGCGAGGTCCAGCGCCGCCAGGTCGACGCCGCCGACGCGTACCCGCCCCTCGTCGGGCGCGGTGAAGCCCAGCACCACATCGAGCAGGGTGGACTTCCCGACCCCGCTCGGGCCGACCAGGGCAACGGTCTCCCCCTCCGCCACCACCAGCGAGGCCCGGTCCAGCGAGGGCTCGGCGCGGCCCTCGTGCCGTACGGTCACGCTCTCCAGCTCCAGGCGCGGCGACGCCGGGACGTCCGCCGTGCCGCCCACGCGGGGCTCGGTCTCCAGGACCGAGAAGATCTCCTCGGCGGCCGAGAGCCCCTCGGCGGCCGCGTGGTACTGCGCCCCGACCTGGCGGATCGGCAGGTATGCCTCGGGCGCCAGGATCAGCACCACCAGCCCGGTGTAGAGGTCGAGTTCGCCGTGGACCAGTCGCATGCCGATGGTGACGGCGACCAGGGCCACCGACAGCGTCGCCAGCAGTTCCAGGGCGAAGGACGACAGGAACGCGATCCGCAGGGTCCGCAGCGTGGCCCGCCGGTACTGCGAGGTGATGACGCGAATGGACTCGGCCTGCGCCTTGGCACGGCCGAAGACCTTCAGCGTCGGCAGTCCGGCCACCACGTCGAGGAAATGGCCGGAGAGCCGGGACAGCAGCCGCCACTGGCGGTCCATCCGCGACTGGGTGGCCCAGCCGATCAGAATCATGAAGAGCGGGATGAGGGGCAGCGTGATCACGATGATCGCCGCCGACACCCAGTCCTCGGTGACGATCCGGGCCAGTACCGCCACCGGTACGACCACCGCGAGCCCGAGCTGCGGCAGGTAGCGCGCGAAGTAGTCGTCGAGCGCGTCGACTCCGCGGGTGGCGAGCGTCACCAGGGAACCGGAGCGCTGGCCGCTCAGCCAGCCCGGCCCGAGCTCCGTGGCGCGCGCCAGCAGCCGGCCGCGCAGTTCGGACTTGACCGCCGCACTCGCGCGGTACGCGGCACGTTCGGTCAGCCAGGAGACGAGGGCCCTGCCGAGTGCGACCCCGGCGAGCAGAAGAAGCGGCGTCCGCAGCCCGGAGGCGGTCAGCCCGTCCTCGAACCCTCCGACCACCACCTCGGCGACGAGCATGGCCTGGGCGATGACCAGCGCGGCCCCGACGACTCCGAGTGCCACCACGGCCGCCAGGAAGAAACGGGTGGCACGAGCGTGGCGGAGCAGACGCGGATCGATCGGTTTCACGTGAAACAGCCCCCAGTGAGCAGGGTCGGTGGACCAGGGCGGGGCCTGCCCGGCGGTTCAGGACCGGGCGGGCCCCCGTGCGCTCAGTGCGCTTCGGCGATGTGCTGCGTACCGATGCGCTTGCGGAAGACCCAGTAGGTCCAGCCCTGGTAGAGCAGGACGACCGGAGTGGCGATCCCCGCGCACCAGGTCATGATCTTCAGGGTGTACGGACTGGACGAGGCGTTGGTGACCGTGAGGTTCCACGCGTCGTTCAGCGAGGACGGCATGACGTTCGGGAAGAGCGTCAGGAAGAGCATGGCGACCGCGGCCGCGACGGTCACTCCGGAGAAGGCGAACGACCATCCCTCGCGTCCTGCCGCGATCGCGCCGAGCGCGGCGAGCAGCGCCACCACCGCGACGATCATCGCCACCAGGCTCCGGCCGTCACCGTGGTCGATCTGGGTCCAGACCAGGAAGCCCAGCGCGAGCACCGCCGTGACCGCCCCGAGCCTGAGGGCCAGCGCACGCGCCCGGTGCCGGATGTCACCGACGGTCTTGAGACCCGCGAAGACGGCGCCGTGGAAGGTGAAGAGGGTGAGCGTGACCAGACCACCGAGGATGGCGTACGGGTTGAGCAGGTCCCAGAAGTTGCCCACGTACTCCTTGTGGGCGTCGATCTTCACGCCGCGCACGATGTTCCCGAAGGCCACACCCCAGAGCAGCGCCGGGATCAACGAGGTCCAGAAGATCGCGTGTTCCCAGTTGGTCTGCCACCTGTCCTCGGGCCGCTTCGCCCGGTACTCGAAGGCGACACCCCGCACGATCAGGCAGACGAGGATGATCAGCAGCGGCAGGTAGAAGCCGGAGAACAGGGTGGCGTACCACTCGGGGAAGGCGGCGAAGGTCGCACCGCCCGCGGTGAGCAGCCACACCTCGTTGCCGTCCCAGACCGGCCCGATCGTGTTGATCAGGACCCGCCGCTCCTTGCGGTCGCGGGCCAGCACTTTGGTGAGTACGCCGATCCCGAAGTCGAATCCCTCCAGGAAGAAGTAGCCGATCCAGAGGACGGCGATGAGTACGAACCAGACGTCGTGGAGTTCCATCTCGCAGTTCCTCTTCCCTCAGTAGGAGAAGGCCATCGGCCGGTCGGCGTCGTCGTGATCGTCGCCACCGATCTTGGTGGGCGGGTTGAGGTCTGCCTCGGTGAGTTCCGGCGGTCCGGCCTTGACGTACTTCACGAGCAGCTTGACCTCGATGACCGCGAGGACCGCGTAGAGCAGGGTGAAGCCGATCATCGAGGTGAGCACCTCGCCCTGGGAGACGCCGGGGGAGACCGCGTCACGGGTCTGGAGGACGCCGTAGACGACCCAGGGCTGACGGCCCATCTCGGTGAAGATCCAGCCCCAGGAGTTGGCGATCAGCGGGAAGAGCAGGGTCCAGAGGGCCAGGATCCAGTAGCACCTGGCGAACTTGGGGCTGAGCGCCTTGTTCTTGAAGAGGACGAGGTGGGGCACCTCGTCCTCACCGGTGCGCAGTCCCGGCGGCAGCATGAACTTCTTCCGGGTCAGCCAGAGACCGAGGATGCCGAGGCCGAAGGACGCCATGCCGAAGCCGATCATCCACCGGAAGCTCCAGAAGGCGACCGGGATGTTGGGCCGGTAGTCGCCGGGGCCGAACTTCTCCTGTTCGGCCTTGTTGATGTCGTTGATGCCGGGGACGTGCGAGGTGAAGCTGTTGTCGGCGAGGAAGGACAGCACCCCGGGGATCGAGACCTCCACGGTGTTGTGGCCCTTGGCCACGTCACCGACCGCGAAGAGCGAGAAGGGCGCCCCGTCCTCACCCTCCCAGAGGGCCTCGGCGGCGGCCATCTTCATCGGCTGCTGCTTGAACATGACCTTGCCGAGCTGGTCACCGCTGACGGCGGTGAGCAGGCCGGAGATCACGATCGTGACCAGCCCGAGCCGCAGCGAGGTCCGCATCACCGGGATGTGCTTCTTGCGTGCCAGGTGGAAGGCGGCGATGCCGACCATGAACGCGCCTCCGACGAGGAAGGCGGCGGTGATGGTGTGGAAGAACTGGGCGAGCGCGGTGTTCTGGGTGAGGACGTGCCAGAAGTCGGTCAGCTCGGCCCGGCCCCGCTCCTTGTTGATCCGGTAGCCGACCGGGTGCTGCATCCAGGAGTTGGCCGCCAGGATGAAGTAGGCGGACAGGACGGTCCCGATGGAGACGATCCAGATGCAGGCCAGGTGGATCTTCTTCGGGAGCTTGTCCCAGCCGAAGATCCACAGCCCGATGAAGGTGGACTCGAAGAAGAAGGCGATCAGGGCCTCGAACGCGAGCGGCGCACCGAAGATGTCACCGACGAACCGCGAGTAGTCGGACCAGTTCATGCCGAACTGGAACTCCTGGACGATGCCGGTGACCACACCCATGGCGATGTTGATCAGAAAGAGCTTGCCCCAGAACTTCGTGGCCCTGAGGTACTTCTCCTTGTTCGTGCGCACCCAGGCGGTCTGCAGGCCGGCCGTGAGCGCGGCGAGAGAGATCGTCAGAGGGACGAACAGGAAGTGATAGACGGTGGTGATACCGAACTGCCAACGGGCCAGGGTTTCCGGCGCCAGAGCTAGCTCCACGTCGTCTTCTCCTTACATCGCCGCGATCGTACGGGCAGTTTGCCCGTTAAATCCGGCCCATCACGGAAAAAACAGAACACGCTTGTGAACGCGTTCACATTCACAAGCAATTATGACGCACAGGCTTTCGGGATGTACCGGCGGGGTCCCCCCTCTCTCGGGACCTTCCGATCAATCCGCCCGAAGCAGACACCCGGACCCGCGCGGACGATCGGACGCGGCCCCGAGGGCGGCCCCGCACCCGACCCGGCACGCCCCGCCGCCCGACCCCTGTCACAGCCCCACCGCCGCCGGCCCCACCGCCGCCGGCCCCGCCACCGCCCCACCGCACAAGAAAGCCCCGCACCTCACCGATCGAGGTACGGGGCTCCGGGACTCCCGGTCACACGGGGCGACCCGCGCTACAGCTCCTTGCGGTACGACTCCGCCACCTTCAGGAACAGGTCGTTCGCCTCGTCCTCGCCGATCGTGACCCGTACCCCCTCGCCCACGAACGGCCTGACCACCACACCTGCCCGCTCGCACACCGCGGCGAAGTCGGCGGTGCGCTCCCCGAGCCGCAGCCACACGAAGTTCGCCTGGGACTCCGGCACCGTCCAGCCCTGGTCCGCCAGCGCCCGCTGCACCCGGTCGCGCTCACACACCAGGGAACCCACCCGTCCCAGGAGTTCGTCCTCCGCCCGCAGCGAGGCGACCGCCGCGTCCTGGGCGAGCTGGCTGACCCCGAAGGGCACCGCCGTCTTGCGCAACGCGGCCGCCACCGGCTCGTGGGCCACGGCGAAACCGACCCGCAGACCGGCAAGACCGTACGCCTTGGAGAACGTGCGCAGCACCGCCACGTTGGGACGGTCCCGGTAGATCTCGATGCCGTCCGGCACCTCGGTGTCACGGATGAACTCCCGGTACGCCTCGTCGAGCACCACCAGGACGTCACCCGGCACCCGGTCCAGGAAGCGCTCCAGCTCGGCCCGGCGCACGACGGTGCCGGTCGGATTGTTCGGATTGCAGACGAAGATCATCCGGGTCCGGTCCGTGATCGCGTCCGCCATCGCGTCCAGGTCATGCACCTCCCCGCCGGTCAGCGGCACCTTCACCGACGTCGCGCCGCTGACCTGGGTGATGATCGGGTACGCCTCGAAGGAGCGCCAGGCGTAGATCACCTCGTCGCCCGGCCCCGAGGTGGCCTGGAGCAGTTGCTGTGCCACACCGACCGAGCCGGTCCCGGTGGCGAGGTGCGAGACGGGCACGCCGAAACGGTCGGCCAGCTCGTTCATCAGACCGGTGCAGGCCATGTCCGGGTACCGGTTGAAGTTCGCGACCGCGGCCAGGGCGGATTCCATCACGCCGGGCAGCGGCGGATACGGGTTCTCGTTGGAGGACAGCTTGAAGGCAACCGGTCCGTCGGCAGCGGCCGGCTTGCCCGGCACATAGGCGGGAACGCCGTCCAGCTCGGCGCGCAACTTGGGGCTCGTCTCGCTCACCGCAGATCCTCCTCGACCATCTGTACACATCAATACTGCTCACCTTATGAGGATTGGGCGCCGCTGCGAATGGTCCGAGCGCCCAATCGTCCGATGCGACCGGGAATGAGGGGGAGCGCTTTCGGTCTTGCCGCGCGCCGATGGCTCACGCCGTGGCGCGCATCCCTCGAAGAGGTGAGATGAGACCTCTTCGAGACATCGACCATTTAGTAGGCCCATCGGGTTCGGGACATCACACACCTCGGTCGATTCCACCAACATCCTTTCTTTGCAAGGCATTTCACGCTGGATGATCATGCAAAAACGTGCCTGCCAAGGAGCGCATATGCGGCCGGGCCAACCTCCCGCGCGGCCCCTACTATCGGCACGCCATGACAGCAGCAGGGAAGCACCAGGTGAGCCGGGCGGAGACCCCCCGGCGCGGCGGTCGGCAGGGACGAGCGGGGATCCGGGACGTGGCCGCCGCCGCCGGGGTCTCCATCACGACCGTCTCCGACGCGCTCAACGGCAAGGGCAGGCTCCCGGAAGCCACCCGCCGCCATGTCCGCGAGGTCGCAGAGCGCCTGGGCTATCGCCCGTCCGCCGCGGCCCGAACCCTCCGTACCGGCAAGTCCGGCCTCATCGGCCTGACCGTGACGACCTACGGGGACGAACCTTTCACCTTCACCGAATTCGCGTACTTCGCCGAGATGGCCAGAGCGGCCACCTCCGCCGCGCTCGCCCGCGGCTACGCCCTCGTCATCCTGCCCGCCACCTCACGCCACGACGTCTGGTCGAACGTCGCCCTCGACGGCACCGTCGTGATCGACCCCTCCGACCAGGACCCGGTCGTCACGGAACTCGTGCGGCAGGGGCTGCCGGTCGTGTCGGACGGACGGCCGGCCGGAACCCTTCCGGTCACCGCCTGGGTCGACAACGACCACGGGGCCGCCGTGCTCGACCTCCTCGACCACCTCGCCGCCGCCGGGGCCCGCCGCATCGGCCTGCTCACCGGCACCACGACGGACACGTACACCCGGCTCTCCACCACCGCGTACCTGCGCTGGTGCGAGCGCGTGGGCCAGGACCCCGTGTACGAGTCCTATCCGGCCCACGATCCGTGCGCGGGCGCGGTCGCCGCGGACCGGCTGCTCGCCCGGCCGGACCGGCCCGACGCCGTCTACGGCCTGTTCGACCCCAACGGCACCGACCTCCTGGCAGCGGCCCGCCGGTACGGACTGCGCGTTCCCGAGGACCTGCTGCTGGTCTGCTGCAGCGAGTCCACCGTGTACGCGACGACCGAACCCCCCATCACCACCCTGTCGCTCAAACCGCGCAGAATCGGCACGGCGGTCGTCCAGCTCCTGATCGACGCCATCGAGGGAGTGGACCACGACGGACCGGTCGAGCAGGTCATACCGACGGAACTCATCGTCCGGACGTCCTCACAACGGCGCCCGCCCCGCACCACGGTCAGCGCACCGCGCTCGCCCGCCGGGAACTGATCGGTCGATTCCGGACCAAACGGTCGACGAACCTGACATGCTCAGGGATTCACCACCCCTGGTGCGTCACACAGCACGACCCGCATTCCTATGATGGGCGCACGACACCGCGGACCGCCTCGACCAGCAGGGCCCGTCAGGTGTACGGCGGTGCGACGGTGGTGGAGGGGTCGATGACACAGGGGGCCGGTCAGGAACCCGTGGTGCGGACTGCGACGTTGCGCGACTTCCGCGTCCCGCCCTATGCGCAGACGCCGGTACCCCCCGCGCCGCCGCACCCGGGCAACGCCCTCCCGGCGGACGCCGTGCCCGAGGGGTACACCCCCACCGAACGCGACCTCCCGGTGATCAACCGCGGGGACACCGTCCAGGTGCGGGCCGTGCCCGACCCGCAGCCGTCCGCGGAGCCGGGTCTCGGGCCGCTGTACGTCGTCGGCGACGTCCACGGCTATCTGGACGAGCTGCTCACCGCGCTCACCGAACAGGGCCTGGTCGACGCCGACGGCAAGTGGGCCGCCGGCAACACCCGGCTCTGGTTCCTCGGGGACTTCACCGACCGGGGCCCGGACGGCATCGGCGTCATCGACCTCGTGATGCGGCTCTCCGCCGAGGCGGCCGCCGCCGGGGGCTACTGCAAGGCCCTGATGGGCAACCACGAACTCCTGCTCATCGGCGCCAAGCGGTTCTCCGACACCCCGGTGAACTCCGGCGCGGGCACCGCCACCTTCCAGGCGGCGTGGCTGCTCAACGGCGGCCAGAAGAACGACATGGAGCGGCTCCAGGACGTCCACCTCCAGTGGATGTCCCGGCTGGACGCGATCGTCGAGGTGGACGGACACCTGCTGCTGCACTCCGACACCACGGCGTACCTCGATTACGGCACCACGATCGAGGATGTCAACGACGCGGTGCACGCCATTCTCACGCGCAACGACGCCGACGAGTGCTGGGACCTCTTCCGGAAACTCACCAAGCGGTTCGCCTTCCGGGACGACGGGGGACCGCAGGCCGTCCGGGAGCTGATGTCGGCCTACGGCGGGCAGCGCGTCGTCCATGGTCACAGCCCCATCCCCTACCTCCTCGGTGAGGTCGGCTCGGAGGACGGGGAGGACAGCTCCGGCCCGGTGGTCGACGGTCCCCACGTGTACGCCGACGGGCTCGCGATCGCCATGGACGGCGGAGTGACCATGGCCGGAAAGCTGTTGGTCGTCCAACTCCCCCTGCATGGCTGACGCCCTGCCGGGAAGACGCGTCCACGACCTGACCACGCCGAGCACTGGGCCTATTTCCGGAAACACCCTGTCACCCCGTGCCGTGGGCGCTCTACCATCGGCGTACCAGTAGCAGGCTCTCCTCCGTTTCCGCCCAACTGCCCGGTCCACACGGGCGATCGGGCCCGACGGAGCATCGGGGGATGCACATGAACAGCGCTCCGCACCTGCTGACCGAGGACCGTCCCGAGTACGAGCGGATCCTCGACGACGCACTGCGCCACGCCCATGAACGACCGGATCTGGCCGCCGTCGGCGAACAGCTCAACGCCGTACAGCTGCGCACCATGGCACTGGACGCCACGACGTCGATCATCGCGACCGCCGCCACCGAGTACGACCATTACGTACGGGTCCGCGAAGAGCTGCGTGGACCGGCCGGCGAGGGGGGCGGAGAAGCAGGCCCCGTCGCGGACGCGGACGGGTCCGGCGCCGGCATAGGCGCGGTCATCACCGTCCTCGCGCCCGTCCTCGCCGGCACGGCGGCGTTCATCTTCCTGCTGGCCGGCTATCTGCTGAAGCTGCTCAGCCCGCCACCGGCCTTCGCGTCGACCATGGTCACCGCGGGCTGGTTCTTCGCGGCTGTCATGGCCGCGGCAATCCTGGTCGCCGCCGTCGGGCTGCTCGTCACGGCTCTGCGCAACGGTTCCGTGTCGGACTCCGCCGCGGGCGACGAGACGGAGCTGCCGGAGGACGTGGCCCGCGCCCGGGAGGCATGGCGCCACGCCCTGCTCGAACGCGGCATCCTGCCGTTCCTGCGCGACGCGCTCGACGACCCCGGGGCCGGCCGCGCCGCCCGCGCACCGCAGCCCTCGCCGAACCGCATCCCGAAGGTCGGCTACGGCCGACCTGACTTCTCCGGCCCGGACGAGGGCCAGACCGCCGGGCCCCGCCCGACCTTCACCAGCCCCGACTTCACCAGCCCCGAATTCGGCGGCCCCGAGCACGAAGTGGAGTGACCGGCCCCGCCGCGCGTGCCCGGGAGCCCCTCGCGCCGGACCAGGAACCGTTTGCGTGCCCGGTCACCACTCCCAGGCCCGTCGCCGCCCCAGCCCCTCCCACTCGGGCCGGAGCAGCGAGAGCACCGCGACATCGTGGCGGCGTCCCCGGTGCAGGCACGCCGAGCGCCGTACGCCCTCCCGGACGAACCCCGACTTGGCGAGGACGGCGAGCGCGGCGGCGTTGTCGGTGTGGGTGACGGCCTGGAGCCGGTACAGGGGGAGCTCGCCGAACGCCAGATCCGTCAGCGCGTCCAACGCGTCCGTGCCGTATCCCCGGCCGCGATGCCGCGGGGACAGCACCAGCTCGACTTCGGCGGTGCCGTCGGCGAGGTCCTGATCGGTCAGGGCCACGTGCCCGATGGGGGTGCCGTCGGCGAGCACGACGAGGAAGTTGTCGAGGTTCTGGTCCTCCTGGTCGCGCTCGATGCGCTCGCGCAACGAGGCGAGCGAACGCGGCCAGACACCCGTCGCCCGGCCCGCCACCGGGTCGCACCGCCATTCCTGCCACAGCTCGGCGTCGTCGGTCTCGACGGCGACGAAGGCGACTTCCCGTCCTCGCCAGCACGGCCGTCGCCCCGTCTCGGACATCTGTGCCCATATATCGCTCACACGTGGACCCTACAGACGCGCCTTCACCAAGATCAGCCGATTTTCGCCCCGGAACCACGCTTCGGGCTTCGCTTCCGTCGCCCGTCTCCGGCCCTCGTTTCCGTCCACCGGCTCCGGCCCCCGTCTACCGGCTACCGGCTCCGGCTCCGGCTCCGGCGACATGCTCCTTCCCGCGTCGCGCCGGACGCGCCACGGACCGTCTCACGGCGTCACGCGGCGCCCCTCGGCAGCAGGCCACCCGCCGCACGGCGGGGCCCGTGTCGTTCAGGGGCCCCGCCGCTCGTCACCGCGGCCCGGAGAAGGTCACTCCGCGATCGGCAGGTAGACCCGGTTGCCCGCCGCCGCGAACTCCTTGGACTTCTCCGCCATGCCCTTCTCGATCTCCGCCTGCGAACCCCCGTGCTCGCGCCGGATGTCCTGGGAGATCTTCATCGAACAGAACTTCGGTCCGCACATCGAGCAGAAATGCGCCGTCTTCGCCGGCTCGGCCGGCAGCGTCTCGTCGTGGAACTCCCGCGCGGTGACCGGGTCCAGCGCCAGATTGAACTGGTCCTCCCACCGGAACTCGAAGCGGGCGTCGGAGAGCGCGTCGTCCCAGTCCTGGGCGCCCGGATGCCCCTTCGCCAGGTCCGCCGCGTGGGCCGCGATCTTGTACGTGATCACACCGGTCTTCACATCGTCCCGGTTGGGCAGGCCGAGGTGCTCCTTGGGCGTGACGTAGCAGAGCATCGCCGTGCCCCACCAGGCGATCATCGCCGCGCCGATGCCCGAGGTGATGTGGTCGTACGCCGGTGCGACATCGGTGGTCAGCGGGCCGAGCGTGTAGAAGGGCGCCTCCTCGCAGATCTCCTGCTGGAGGTCGATGTTCTCCTTGATCTTGTGCATCGGGACGTGCCCCGGGCCCTCGATCATGGTCTGAACGCCGAACCGCTTGGCGATCGTGTTCAACTCACCGAGCGTGCGCAGTTCGGCGAACTGCGCCTCGTCGTTGGCGTCGGCGATCGAACCGGGACGCAGACCGTCGCCCAGCGAGTACGTCACGTCGTAGGCGGCGAGGAGTTCGCAGAGCTCCTCGAAATGCTCGTAGAGGAACGACTCCTTGTGGTGCGCGAGGCACCAGGCCGCCATGATCGACCCGCCGCGGGAGACGATGCCGGTCTTGCGGCGCGCGGTCAGTGGAACGTACGGCAGGCGCACGCCGGCGTGGACGGTCATGTAGTCCACTCCCTGTTCGGCCTGCTCCACGACCGTGTCCTTGTAGATCTCCCACGTCAGTTCCTCGGCCCTGCCGTCGACCTTTTCGAGGGCCTGGTAGAGAGGGACGGTGCCGATCGGCACGGGGGAGTTGCGCAGAACCCACTCACGGGTGGTGTGAATGTTGCGGCCGGTGGAAAGGTCCATGACCGTGTCGGCGCCCCAACGCGTCGCCCATGTCATCTTCTCCACCTCCTCCTCGATGGAGGACGTCACCGCGGAGTTGCCGATGTTGGCATTGACCTTCACCAGGAACCGCTTGCCGATGATCATCGGTTCGATCTCGGGGTGGTTGACGTTGGCCGGAAGCACGGCGCGCCCCGCGGCGATCTCCTCGCGCACCACCTCGGGCTCGACGTTCTCCCGGAGCGCCACGTACTCCATCTCCGGGGTGATCTCGCCCCGCCGGGCGTACCCGAGCTGGGTCACCGGCCGCCCGTCCCGGCTGCGGCGCGGGAGCCGGGGACGGCCGGGGAAGACCGCGTCGAGGTTGCGCAGCCCTCCGCGCGGCGAGGTGTGCTTGAGCCCGTCGTCCTCGGGGCGGGCGGGACGGCCCGGGTACTCCTCCGTGTCACCGCGCGCGATGATCCAGTTCTCCCGCAGCGGTGCGAGCCCGCGACGGACGTCGGTCTCGACGGTGGGATCGGTGTACGGCCCCGAGGTGTCGTACAGCGTCACGTCCTTGCCGTTGGTGAGGTGCACCTGACGGACCGGCACGTGGAGGTCCGGGCGTGATCCCCGAACGTAACCCTTGTGCCAGCCGATGGACTTCCCGGCCTCGTCGTTCTGGTTCGAGGCAGGCGTGCGTGCGTCCTGTGTGGTCATGAGACCTACTCCCTACGCCGGCATTACCCGGTAACAGGTTCGGCGGTCGGCGCAGCCCGTCCGTACCGATGTACGGACCTCAGCGCCCTCTCAGCCCGGTGCTCCGAGCTCCCGCGTGTGCAAAGGTTCCTCCACGCTAACGTCCCGTCCGGCGGGATGAACAGAGGGCCCTCCGCTTCTTGCGATGATCGGCCGGTGACGTCCCTCTCCCTCGATCCCGAACCGCAGGACCATCAGCACGGCCACGCGCACAGCCATGGTCCTGCCGCACCCGTCTCCAAGCATCTTCGAAAGGTCATCGCCGCCGTACTGATCCCGTTCGCCACCGCGGTCCTCGTGGGCCTGGTGGCGCTCTGGCCGGGCGGCGCGCCGTCGCACGAGCGAACCGGTGTCGGTTTCGACCGGCAGACCCAGCAGGGCAAGGTGGTGAAGATCGACAAGGTCGACTGCAAGGACGTGGACGCGGGCCGGCAACCGACCGACGAGACCGCCCCTCCGTCGACGAGCGGCGGCGGACGGTGCGCGCGGGCCACCGTCGAGGTCACCTCCGGGCCCGACAAGGGACGGACCTTCGTCGAGATCGTCCAGCCCGACGCACCGCGTCAGTTGCGCGAGGGTCAGGGCGTGGTGGCGGCCCATGCCCCGGACGCGCCCCGCGAGCTCCAGTACTCGGTGACGGACGTGGACCGGAGGTTCCCGATGACGCTGCTGGCCGGCGTCTTCGCCCTCGTCGTGGTCGCGGTGGGCCGGATGCGTGGCGTGATGGCACTGATCGCACTCGCCGTGTCGTTCGCCGTACTCACCCTGTTCATCCTTCCCGCCATACTCCAGGGCTCGAATCCGCTGCTCGTCGCGGTGGTCGGCGCCAGCGCGATCATGCTGATCGCGCTCTACATGTGTCATGGCCTGAGCGCCCGCACGTCGGTGGCGGTGCTCGGCACACTGATCTCGCTGCTGCTGATCGGGCTGCTCGGATCGCTCTTCATCGGCTGGGCGAGCCTCACCGGCAACACCGACGACAGCACGGGACTGATCCACGGCCTGTACCCGGACATCGACATGAGCGGTCTGCTGCTGGCCGGTGTCATCATCGGCTCGCTCGGGGTGCTCGACGACGTGACGGTCACCCAGACGTCGGCGGTCTGGGAACTGCACCGGGCGAACCCGACGTTGGGGGTGCGAGGGCTCTACCGGGCGGCGATCAGAATCGGGCGCGACCACATCGCCTCGGTCGTCAACACGCTGGTGCTCGCCTACGCGGGCGCGGCACTGCCACTGCTCCTGCTGTTCTCGATCGCCCGGAGCGGTGTCGGGACGGTGGCCAACAGCGAGCTGGTGGCGGAGGAGATCGTGAGAACGCTGGTCGGCTCGATCGGGCTGGTCGCCTCGGTACCGGTGACAACGGCGCTCGCCGCGTTGGTCGTCTCCGCGGACCGCACAGGGCTCGGCGCGGAAGCCGTAGCTCCAGCACCCGTACGGGCCGGGAAGGGCCGCCGTCGCAGGACGGGACCATGAACGCTTCCGAACGGCGAGCAGCCCCGGAACAGCAGGCGGCTCCTACGGAGAACAACTCCTGCGGAGGGCGGCCCCCACGGAGAGCGATTCACCCATTCGGCGGACATCGTGTTCGACCGGCGAGCCGGCCGACGGCGCCGCGTTCTTCAGCCGGCGTTCTGTTCCTCGGCCAGAATCCGGCCCAGGGCCTCCTCCAGGTTGCCCTCGAAGTCACCCAGCGTGCATTCCTGACCGAGCGGCACGAGCTTGTCGGTACGGTCGAGAAAGGCCACAAGTGGTGCTGTGCCGGCCCTGAACAACGCCCGGTCGGCGCCCACTTGAAGCCTGATGTGCACGTCGGAAAGCCCCTCGGGCTCAGTGGGCCCGATGTGCACATCGCCGTCGCCACTCGGGCTGTTGAGGCCGTCGAGCAGCAGCTCGCGGCCGAATGCCCAGGTGACGGGGGCGTCACCTGGCAGATGGAAGGTCATCCGAATCGCATACGGATCACACACTTCGTACCGGAGCTCCACCGGGATCCGGAAAGAGAGCTCCTCGGAGACGAGGAAGCTCATCATGACCTCAGCTTGAACCGACTCGCGCATCGTTCAACCCCGCAGTAGATGAATCTGGCCAGGAATGATCCCCCGTGGCCCTATTGACGCCATCGTGGTGCACGCGATAGCAGATCACAAGGAGTGATTTTTCAGATACTGATAGAGAACACGAGGGAACGCAAGAGGTTGGCCACTTCGCCACGTAGTTGTTCGACTGCGGGGAGCAATTGCTCCTCCTGCTCCAGGGGTACCGAAATCGCCATCGCGGCGACGGTGAAGCCGGCGGTGATCGGGATGGCCGCGCAGACCGTGCCCAGGGCGTACTCCTGCCGCTCGATGACGGGTTCCAACCGCCGCAGCGACCGCAGCCGGTCGAGAAACGCCGCGCGGTCCTTCACCGAGTAACGGGTCAGCGGACGGACCGGATGCCGGTCCAGATGATCCTCACGGGCCTTCTCGTCCAGCTGGCTCAGCAGACACTGGCCGATCGCATGGGCGTGTCCCGTCTCCCGGAAGGACGCCCACTCGTCAACGGCGGGAGTGGCGGGATCGTCGGCGACCGCGACGAGTTCGATCTCGCCCTCGCGGTAGACCGCGCAGTACACCGGTGCGCCGATGGCATCGCGCCAGCGGCCCAGCGACTCCGTCATCCTGCTGCGACGCATCTGCGACGAGCCCTCGCCGACCAGCCGCTCGGCGGCGGTCCCGAAGAGGAAGACGCCCTTCTCACGGCGCAGATAGCCCTCGTGCGTCAGGGTGCGCAGCAGGTGGTAGGCCGTGGGAAGGGGAAGGCCCGCTTCCCTGGCCAATTGTTTCGCGGGCGCCCCGTCCCGATGCGCTCCCACTGCTTCCAGCAGCCTCAGCGCTCGCTGAACCGAACCGATCAGCGTCGGCGCAGCAGTGCTCGATGCCGTGGTCAACGGTCACCCCCAGGCGTGGTGACGGGTAGTCAGCCCGCCTGTGGGGGCCGCCCCCACGGACCGCCGCATGGCTGGGGTCCGGAGGCCGAACACCGCGCGAACCACTGGTCAGTATGGTGACGGGCCGTTAATTCCCAGGTGGCGGCAGTGGAATACCACCATATCGGCCATGTTCCCGAGGGGTGTCGTTTTGTTCTGCGCTTAGCCCGGCCGGCCTAATTCACGAGCGGTTTCCGATCGTCCTACCAGCCGCCGCGCGAGGACGACATGAACTTGCGCACGACGAAGACGAGCCCGCCGACCAGGATCACGAAGACAAGGATCTTGAAGAGCAGACCGATCACGAACCCGACCACGCTGGCGATCAGGCCGCCGAACACGACGATCGCGATGACCGGCACCGCGATCCACTTCACCCACCAGGGCATCCCCGCGAATATCTCTCGCACGGCCATCGTCCTTGCCTCGTCTCTGTGAGTCACTGTTGCGATACCTCGATGCTAGAGGCGCGAAGGCATGGGAGGGGATTCCGCATCCCTTGTCCTCCCCTGATCGTCCCCCTAGGGATCCCTGACGCCGAGGCCCACCGAAGCCCTGCCGGGGGACCCGGCGGAGTCCCGCCGAAGCCCCCGGCAGCACACCGTCGGCCCGGTTCCGGTACGAGCCGGTCAGCTCTCCGGCGGGGAGAAGACCACCATGACCCTGAGGTCCTCGGTGATGTGGTGGAACTTGTGGGCCACTCCGGCGGGCACGTACACCACGCTCCCTCTGCCCACCTGCGTGGTTTCCATGCCGACCGTGATCGAGGCACGCCCGCTGACGACGAAGTAGACCTCGTCCTCCGTGTGCGGCTGCTGCGGGTCGAGCTCGCCGGCGTCCAGTGCGTACAGGCCGACGGACATGTTCCGTTCCTTCACGAACTGCAGGTACGCACCGTTGTTGGCGGCCCGTTCCGCTTCCAGTTCGTCCAGTCTGAATGCCTTCATGGCCCGTCCGCCCCTTGTTCCCTGTACCTGCCGGTGTCCGCCACCGACCGTGTCTGCCACGATCAGACACATGAAGAATTTCGTAGTCAAGACGATCGCCAACGCAGGTGCGCTGGCCGTGGCCATCTGGCTGCTTCAGGACATCACGCTGGAGGGCGGCAGCACCGGGCGCAAGGCGCTCACGCTGATCCTGGTCGCCCTGCTCTTCGGCCTGGTGAACTTCGTGGTCAAGCCGGTCGTGAAACTGGTCACCCTGCCACTCTTCATTCTCACACTGGGGCTGATCACCCTGGTGGTCAACGCGCTCATGCTGCTGCTGACCTCCTGGCTGGCCGGCCTGTTCGACCTGAGCTTCCACGTCAAGGGCTTCTGGACCGCCGTGCTCGGCGGCCTGATCATCTCGATCGTGTCGTGGGCGCTGAACGTGGTACTGCCCGACGAGGACTGACGTCCGCAGGAGCATCCGGCCCCCTGTCGAATGAGGGCTAGGGGAACCGGTGGCACACCGGCGAGGACGACGAGGAGCGCGATGAGCACCATGGGTGACGGGACCAGGGCGGTACGGGCCGGGCTGCCCGAACCGGAGCAGTTCGAGCCCACCCTGCCCGGCCCGGTCTTCGCCGCGCACTTCCACCTCTCCGGCGAACCGACCGGCCCGTACACCTACGGGCGGGACACCAACCCGACGTGGACCCGTCTGGAACACGCCATCGGCGAGCTGGAGGCCCCGGGCGAGCCGGTCGAGACCGTCGTCTTCGCCTCCGGCATGGCGGCGATCTCGGCCGTGCTGCTGTCCCGGGCACGCGGCGGGGACGTGGTGGTGCTGCCCGACGACGGATATCAGGCGCTCCCGCTGGTACGTGAGCAACTGGAGGCGTACGGGGTCGAGGTGCGGACCGCGCCGACCGGCGGCGACGCACAGCTCTCGGTGCTGGAGGGTGCCGGGCTGCTGTGGATCGAGACTCCGTCCAATCCGGGGCTCGACGTCTGCGACGTGCGCCGGCTCGTCGAAGCCGCGCACGCGGCGGGCGCGCTGGTGGCCGTCGACAACACTCTCGCCACCCCGCTCGGCCAACGCCCCCTGGAGCTGGGGGCCGACTTCTCGGTGGCCAGCGACACCAAGGGCATGACCGGTCACGGAGACATCCTGCTCGGCCACGTGACCTGCCGCGATCCCGAACTGGCGGCGGGGGTCAGGCGCTGGCGCAAGGTCGTGGGCGCGATCCCGGGCCCGATGGAGGCATGGCTCGCGCACCGCTCCCTGGCCACGCTGGAGCTGCGGATCGACCGGCAGTGCGCCAACGCCCTGGCCCTGGCCGAGGCGCTGGGCCGGCGCCGGGACGTGACCGGGCTGCGATACCCGGGCCTGCCCACCGATCCTTCGTACCCGAAGGCCGTGCGGCAGATGCGGCGCTTCGGTTCGGTAGTCTCGTTCGTGCTGCCCGACCGGGAGCGGGCCGAGCGGTTCCTCGCCGAATTGCGACTTGTCGACGACGCCACCAGTTTCGGCGGCGTGAGGTCCACGGCCGAGCGACGGGGGCGCTGGGGCGGCGACGCCGTACCGGAGGGCTTCATCCGCTTCTCCGTCGGCGCCGAGAACGCGGAGGACCTGGTGGCCGACGTGGAACGGGCCCTGGACGCGGCGCGCGGCGCCGTCTGATCCGGCGGTGCTCACACCGCTCACCGCGCGGAATCTGGCACTGCGTGGTTCGTTCTCCGCCGGTGCCGCGGAGATTCTGGAGGGGCCTGCCGCCGGCCATCACGGCATGGGCGTCGTGCCTCTCGATCCCCCGTGCCTCCGGTGCGCACCTATTTCCTGACCGTGCGCACCGGCACATCGGCACCGCCGCGCATCGCGCGGGCGCACCAGTGGCCGCTGCGGGCTGCCGTCGACCGGTGCGCGCAGGACGTCCCGGCGCCGTCCAGGGGTTTCGGAACCGGTCCGGTGGGCCACGCTCTTGCCATGACCGAACGTCCCGTGGTCAAGCGCACCGCACGCGCCATCCTGCTCGACGGCAACGACCTCATCCTGATCAAACGCACCAAGCCCGGGGTGGACCCGTACTGGCTCACACCGGGCGGCGGGGTAGAGCCCGAGGACACCACCGTCGTCGACGCCCTGCACCGCGAGCTGGACGAGGAGCTCGGCGCCAAGGTGACCGACGTCGTCCCCTGCTTCGTCGACACCGTCGAGCACATCGAGGGCGGCGGGGTGAAGGGCGTGAAGGTCCAGCACTTCTTCGTCTGCCGTCTGGAGTCGATGGATCTCTCCCGGCGCCACGGTCCCGAGGTCGATGCCCCCTGCGGGGAGTACGAGGTCGTCCGGGTGCCGTTCAGCCGGATGGGAATCGCCGCCGTTCATCTCGTACCGCTGTCGCTCCGGCACTACCTGGACGGCAACATCGAGGGCGTACGAGCCATGCACGCACCCGACCTGAGCTGACCGGTCCGGCCCTGTGGCCGGAGGAACCGTCGGCGCCCGTGCGACCCACCGGTTCGCACGTGTCACCCGGGGGCGACGGCCGCCAGTTCCTCGACGGCGTCGTGGCGGATGCGGCCGGTCGGCATGCCCATGCTTCTGAGCGCGTCCACGCTGCTCCGGATCATTCCCGGTGGACCCGACAGATAGGCGTCGTAGTCGCGCCAGGGGCCGCATTCCCGCACGGCCTCCGACAGCAGTCCTCGCAGACCGCCCGCCCACCCCGCTCGGCCGACGGCGACCACCGGCCGCACCGCGAGCCAGGGAAAGGTCTTCTGGAGGCGCATCATCGTGTCGATCTCATACAGGTCGTGTTCGCTGCGCGCCCCGTAGAGGACCTCCATGGGACGCCGGTCGCCGCGCTCCGCGATGTCCTCGACGAGTGCCTTGATCGGCGCGATACCCGTGCCACCGCCCAGGCAGAGCAGACCGTGATGGGTGGAATGGTCGACCGTCATCGAACCGGTGGGCGGGCCGAGGCGCAGGACGTCGCCGGGCCGGGCCCGGTGCACCAGCGCGTTGGAGACCCACCCGGCCGGAACCGCCTTGACGTGAAAGGTGAGCAGACCGTCGCGACGGGGCGCCGAGGCGAAGGAGTAATGACGCCAGACACGGGGCCACCACGGGGTCTCCATGGCCGTGTACTGGCCCGCGACGAAGGGATAGACCTGATCGGGGCGGACGGTGAGAACCGCTATGTCACGTGTTCTCAACTCATGCGAGACGATCTCCGCGTGCCACCACGCCGGTGCCCGTCGCTCGTCCACGGCAGCCGCGTCGATCATGATCTGCGACATCGCGGTGTAGGCACGGACCCAGGCCCCTTCGGTCTCCGCGTCCCAGACCGTGGTCGCGTAGCGGCTCAGCGCGCCGAGCAGCGCCTCGCCCACCGCGGGGTAGTACGCGGCCAACGTGCCGTACTTGCGGTGCCCACGGCCCAGTTCGCCGAGGTACTCGGCGAGCGCCGAGGGATCGTCGAACCGGTCCGCCGCGGCGAGGATCGCACGGAAGAGACGATCGCGTTGCATGTCCATCGCGACCGGGAACAAGGCACGCAGGTCGGGACGCCGGGTGAAGAGCAGGGCGTAGAAGTACGAGGTCGTCCTGTCCGCGACGGGCGAGATCTCGTTCAGCGTGCGGTGGATCAGAATCGCATCGGGGGATCTGTCCCTCCCGCCTTCGGTCCACCTGGTGACCGGAGCATCCATACTGTGCCTCGCCTTGAACGTCTTCTGGTCGCCCTGCGCACCCGGACGTCCCGCAGCCGCTGCCCGCGAGTGTTGTCCGGCCCTGCTTGTGGTCGACGGCCGGTTCCCTGCCCGTGGTTCCCCCGCGGGCACGCTTGCCATGAAACACGGGCCGGACACGCGGCGGAGAGCCCGCGCATCCGTATCACCTTCCCCGTTACGCTCCTTTGCCCCGTGACCGGGTCGTGAATCCACCTGGGCGGTACAGAGACGGAGAGAGACAGGGACGGGGAGTGGGAGTGGGCCTGGGGCGGAGGCGGAGCTTGTACTCCAAGACCAGTAGCAGCGGATACTCCCGTCGTCGGACGCCCTGTCGCTCCGTTCCCGGCACCGTGTTTCACGTGAAACCACTCAAACGTTCCGCGCGCCGGAACCTCCTCGTCGCGCATGTCGCCGTCTCCGTGAGCTGGTTGGGGCTGACTGCGGGACTGCTGACGCTAGGAGTCGCCGCCTTCCATACCGGCGACCCGGAGACCGCGCGGGCGGCGACCCGAGCGATGAAGATGTTCGGTGACTGGCTGATCGTCCCGTTCGCCGCGTTCGCACTGTTCAGCGGTCTCGTTCTGTCCCTCGGAACACCCTGGGGGCTGGCCAGGCATCAATGGGTCTGGACGAAGTTCTGGCTCACCCTGATCGCTGCGGCGCTGTCGGTCTTCCTGTTGCGCGCCGCCATCAGCGACGCGGCAGCGCGTGGCGCCGTCGATATCGACCTCGTGATCGCCCCGTCGGTGGCAACGGCCACGTATCTGTTCATCACGGCGATCTCGGTGCTGAAGCCCTGGGGGCTGACCCGACGCGGCCGACGCCTGCGTTCCTCGACCGGAACGGGTGGGCGTTCCTCGACCGGTACAGGTAATGGGCTGGACACGACCGCCTCCCGTCGGACAGCCTGACCAGCATGTCTGCTCCACTGTCCCGTGCACTCGCCGAGTTGCGCGTGCGGCGCCTCACTCCGGCCGATCTGGTCGCCTGCGCCGATCTCTGCGAGGACCGCGGCTGGCCACGCGACGAGCACCGGTGGGGTCTGCTCCTTGCCGCGGGAATCGGATACGGCATCGACGACCCCGCGGAGGGCGGGGGACTGGCGGCCACGTGCGTGGTGACCTCCTACGGACCGCGGCTGGCCGCCGTCGGCATGTTGCTCGTCGCCGGGCGTCATGCGAGACAGGGCATCGCCCGGCACCTGATGCGCCGGGTGATCGACGCGGCGGGGGACACCCCCCTCAGCCTGTATGCCACGCCCGCAGGTCGGCCGCTCTACGAACAGCTCGGCTTCGAGGCCGTGGCCCGCGCCGAACGGGTCACCGGCAACTTCGTGCCCACGAGCGGCGACGAGCCCGGGAAGGGTATTCGCCCGGCCACAGCGGAGGACCTGCACGCACTCGTCCGTCTGGACACGGAGGTGTTCGGCGTCGACCGGACCCATGTCCTCGCCCGGTTGCCCGCCTACGCAGATCACCTCCGGGTCGCTGAGGAGAACGGCGGAATCGTCGGTTACGCGGCGGCCTGGCCGAGCGCCGGTACTCAGGTGATCGGCCCGTTGATCGCGCCCGACACCCGCACTGCCCAGGGGCTCATCACCTCCCTCGCCGCGGCCACGGATCTGCCGTTGCGCATGGACATCGACGCACGCCATGCGGAACTGCTCGTCCGGCTCAAGGAACGCGGTCTGAGCGTCGGCTCCAGCACCACCGTGATGACGTACGGTGCCCCGGACCTTCCGGGCGACTGGACCCGACGGTTCGCCCCGCTGACCGTGGCCATGGGCTGACCGATGCGGCGCCCCGGCTTCCGGCCCCCGACAGCACCACGGAATCGGGTCTCCGTGCGGTCGACCGCACGGAAGTCACACGCATCCGATGAGCGGTTCAGCGTCGGGCCGTCGCGGCCGGGACGGGGTCGGGGCTACGCCGTGTGACGACTCGGCTCCGGGTGACCGTGCGACGTTCCAGATGATCTGCGTAACCTGCCCCTCATGAGCGAACTGGATATACGCCCCGCCACCGCGGCCGACGTTCCCACGATCGTGGCCATGCTCGCCGACGATCCGCTGGGCTCACAGCGTGAGTCGCCGGAGGACCTCGCCCCGTACCACGCCGCCTTCCGACGGCTCGCGGACGACCCCCATCAGCACCTGGTGGTCGCCGTCCGCGAGGGCCGGATCGCCGGAACTCTGCAGCTGACGGTGATTCCGGGGCTTTCCCGACGCGGCTCGACCCGTGCCGTCATCGAAAGCGTCCGTGTCCACGCCGACGCACGCGGCAGCGGACTCGGAACCCAGCTGATCAAGTGGGCCGTGGACGAGTCCAGGCGCCAGAACTGCCAACTGGTCCAACTGACCTCCGATGTGACCCGGACCGAGGCCCATCGGTTCTATGAGCAGCTCGGCTTCACCGCCAGTCATCTGGGCTTCAAACTCGCGCTCTGACCACGGCCCGAAACCCGGCCCGCGCACTCCTCGCACACCGCGTCGGTGACGGACGGCACCGGACGGGCCCGGACCAGCCCCAGGGCATTCAGCCTTCGAGGCCCCGCCACCCGCCGTCGTCCACACCACCGGGAACGGCCGCCGCCGGATCGTACGGCTTCCGGGTGAAGACGAAGGAGCCGAGGTCGAGATGGTTCACCGTGCCGTCGTCGTTCCGGACGACCCGCAGAATCTCTCCCGCGTAATAGCCGTCGCGACCGATCCAGGTGCCGTCGGGCCGTGCGGTGAATCGGGCGCCCCGACCGCCGCCCTGCACGGGCCAGAACTCCAGTCCGCCGTCCGAGGTCAGACGCAGAGCGTTCGCCCGCGTGCCCCAGTACCAGGGACCGGTCAACGCGAGAAGCTCCTGATCCACTTCGGGAAGCGGGCGCCAGGGCTCCGGGATGCGTGGCTCGGCATCGGCGACGATCTCCACGAGATCCGCGACGACACCGCCGATCGGCGGTCCCGAGGTGACGTTGGTCAGGGCAACGGCCGCTACGTCGTCCTCGACGCTGAACCACAGGGCGGCGAGGAACCCGGGCAGCGAGCCCGTATGTCCGAAGAGTGTGCGGCCGCCCCTCCGCGCGATCTGAAGACCCAGGCCATATGCGGAGTCCCAGTCACCCGGCTGGGTCGGCGCGGACGGTTCGCGCATCTGCTCAACCGTGGCGGCACCCAGCACCCGGTCGTCGCCCTCCGCCAGGAAGGCCGCGAAGCGCAGCAGATCGTCGGTGGTGGACCAGAGCTGGCCGGCCGGGGCCATCAGCCCGAGGTCCTCGGCAGGTTCGGGCAGCATGACATCCGCCCAGGGATGCACGGCCCAGCTCCCCGCGTGCGGCGTCCGGGGACGGGAACTCGTGCGGTGCATTCCCAACGGCTCAAGAATCTCCCGGCGCAGCACTTCTTCCCAACTCGCCCCGCGTGCCCGCTCGACCAGCGAGCCCAGCAGTGTGTAGCCCGGGTTCGAGTAGTGGTGACGGTGGCCCGGGGAATGCATCCTCGTCCCCTCGCCGAGCACATCGGCCAACTCGGGCCGCAACGTCCCCGGCGTCCTCTCCCACCACGGCGCGGGCGCCTCCGCCCCCAGGCCCGCACTGTGGCCCAGGAGTTGATGAACGGTCACCGTTCCCGCATCGGTGCCGGGAAGGTGCTTCTCCAGCGGGTCCGCCAAGTCCAGCAGCCCCTCGTCACGGAGCCGCAGGACCAGCACCGCGGTGAAGATCTTGGTGATCGAACCGATCCTGAACTGTGTGTCCGCGTCCGGTACATGGCCGTCCGCGCAGCTCCGGGATCCATTCCAGAAGGCCCGTTCCCTCGCCCTCCCCACCGCGGCGACGAGCGACGGGGTCCGGCCCTCCGACTGAGCGGTGGCGATGCGATGCAGCAGAGCACGCTGTGTACTGGGAAGCAACTGTTCGGCTGGAGAGGTCATGCTCAAGAACTACCCGTGAAGGCCGCGTCGCGGCGAATCCATTTCACCTCCGTCCGATGGTGCGGGCGACGGGTCGGAGCAGGTTCTCAGGCCGTCTCGCCTCGTGCCAGACATCAGCTGTCTCAGCCTCATGTCATTGCCTCAAGCGACGGAGAAACGGTCGGCGGCTCTCCGTCCTGGTCCGCATCGTCCGTTGTGTGGGGAAGCGGGGGGAACAGCCTGGTGACGAGGGCCGCTGGTAGAGCGCCGACCTCGGTAGCCAGCGGCCGCTTTTCTGCCGAAGGGTCCAAGGGCTGTCGGAGATGTCGTGTCCGAGACCCATCCGGCACGGGTCATGGGATTCCGACACGCGCGAAAGGGCTCTACAAGCCCGGAACTCAGGTCTGCGCCATGTCCACGAAGCGTGAGTAGTGGCCCTGGAAGGCCACCGTGATCGTCGCCGTGGGGCCGTTGCGGTGCTTGGCCACGATCAGATCGGCCTCACCCGCACGGGGCGACTCCTTCTCGTACGCGTCCTCGCGGTGCAGCAGGATCACCATGTCCGCGTCCTGCTCGATGGACCCGGATTCACGCAGATCGGAGACCATCGGCTTCTTGTCCGTGCGCTGCTCGGGGCCACGGTTCAGCTGGGAGAGCGCGATGACCGGAAGCTGCAGTTCCTTCGCCAGCAGCTTGAGGTTTCGGGACATGTCCGAGACCTCCTGCTGTCGGCTCTCGGCCCGCTTCGAGCCGCCGGACTGCATCAGCTGCAGATAGTCGATGACCACGAGCTTGAGGTCGTTGCGCTGCTTGAGCCGACGGCACTTCGCGCGGATCTCCATCATGGAGAGGTTCGGGGAGTCGTCGATGTAGAGAGGGGCGGCCGACACGTCCGGCATGCGGCGGGCCAGCCGCGTCCAGTCGTCGTCGGTCATGGTGCCGGACCGCATGTGATGCAGCGCCACGCGTGCCTCGGCCGACAGCAGTCGCATCGCGATCTCGTTGCGGCCCATTTCGAGCGAGAAGATCACGCTGGGCAGGTTGCTCCTGATCGAGCAGGCCCGGGCGAAGTCCAGCGCCAATGTGGACTTGCCCATCGCGGGACGGGCGGCGATGACGACCATCTGTCCCGGGTGCAGGCCGTTCGTCAGGGCGTCCAGGTCGGTGAAACCGGTCGGCACTCCGGTCATCTCGCCACTGCGCGAGCCGATCGCCTCGATCTCGTCGAGGGCGCCCTCCATGATGTCGCCGAGCGGCAGGTAGTCCTCGCTGGTCCGCTGCTCCGTGACGGCGTAGATCTCGGCCTGTGCGGAGTTCACGATGTCGTCGACGTCGCCGTCGGCCGCGTATCCCATCTGCGTGATCTTCGTCCCGGCCTCCACGAGTCGC
Organism: Streptomyces sp. NPDC014734; assembly: GCF_043083325.1. NCBI lineage: Bacteria > Bacillati > Actinomycetota > Actinomycetes > Kitasatosporales > Streptomycetaceae > Streptomyces > Streptomyces sp. NPDC014734. The sequence goes on from NZ_JBIBYN010000002.1 coordinate 317,244, forward strand.
CGCAGAACGGCCCGCTCGTGAACGATCTCCGCGTAGTACGAGGCATTGGCCGCGGTCGGCACGGACTGGACGAGGGTGTGCAGATACGGCGCCCCGCCGACCTTGGTGATCTCCCCGCGCTTGACCAGTTCGGCCGCCACCGTGATCGGGTCGGCCGGCTCGCCCTTGGCGTAGAGGTCCAGGATCGCCTGGTAGACGGTCTCGTGGGCGGGGCGGTAGAAGTCGTGCCCCTTGATGATCTCCACGACATCGGCGATGGCGTCCTTCGACAGGAGCATGCCGCCCAGGACGGACTGCTCGGCATCGAGGTCCTGGGGCGGCACCCGCTCGAATCCCGAGGAGCCGCCCTCCCATCCGTCGCCGTCCCTGCCGCGCTCGTGCTGATCGGCACGGTCACGGCCCTCGCCGCGACGCTGACGGGAAACAGGCAGACGGTCACCGGGGCCGGTGTCGGCCCAGTCCAAGGGCTCGGGAATGCTCACCGCGCCACCTCCTCCCGTCCGCTCCGCGGACCTCGCCATGCCACTCTTTCTTACGGCACGGCACCGACAAACAAGACGCCCGACTCCCGGTTCCGGCGCGTCGAGTTCTCATGGGTTCCAGGGCCGGAACGGGGTGCGGGCGCCGGACCACGGTAGGCCGCTCGGCACCGTCAGCCAATCTGGTTATCCACAGGGCATGTGGACGACAGACCAGATGCTGTGGAGAACCCCCCAGATCCTGTGCACAGAGCGGGGGACAGCACTGTGGAAAAATTCATAGCAGCCTCACGAATGGTGCCCTGACCTGCGAATCTTCCATCCACCGCCTGTGGGGGAGAAAAACTTTTTGCATGCGCTCAAGATCGCGGCCACCCTCACGCCGGAGAACGCGAATCCCCCACAAATGTAAGGGACGCGCTGGGATTGCATCTATTACCTGTGGAAGATTAGATTGACGCCCATGACTCAGGCCCCGGCGCCCTCCCCACCCAGTCGTCGACGTCACGATCGCGAGATCATCTCGCTCGCCGTCCCCGCCTTCGGCGCACTCGTCGCTGAGCCCCTTTTCGTGATGGTCGACAGCGCCATCGTCGGTCATCTCGGCACGGCGCAACTTGCCGGTCTGGCCGTCGCGGCGGCCCTGCTGACCACCGCCGTCAGCATCTTCGTCTTTCTCGCCTATGCCACCACCGCGGCAGTGGCACGCCAGGTCGGGGCGGGTGATCTTGCCTCCGCGATCCGACAGGGCATGGACGGCATCTGGCTCGCCCTTCTGCTCGGCATATTGGTCATCGCTGCCGTACTGCCGACGGCATCCTGGATCGTGAACGCCCTCGGCGCCTCCGAAACGGCGGCCCCCTACGCCACCACGTACCTGAAGATCTCCAGCCTCGGCATCCCGGCCATGCTCGTGGTGATGGCGGCAACCGGCGTGCTCCGCGGCCTGCAGGACACCAGGACCCCGCTCTACGTCGCCATCGGCGGCTTCGCCGCCAACGGAGCCCTGAACGCGGGGCTCGTCTACGGCGCCGGGCTCGGCATCGCCGGATCGGCCTGGGGCACGGTCATCGCCCAGGTTTCCATGGCCGTCGCCTACCTGATCGTGGTGGTACGAGGAGCGCGTCGGCATGGTGCTTCGTTGCGCCCCGACGCCGCGGGGATCAGAGCCAGCGCCCAGGCGGGTGTTCCGCTGCTGGTCCGTACGCTGTCACTCCGTGCGGTACTGATGATCGCCACGGCCGTCGCCGCACGCCTCGGCGATACGGCGATCGCCGCACACCAGATCGTCCTCTCGCTCTGGAGCCTGATGGCCTTCGCGCTCGATGCCATCGCCATCGCGGGACAGGCCATCATCGGCCGATACCTGGGAGCCGGCGACAGCACGGGCGCGCGCGAGGCCTGTCGACGCATGGTCCAGTGGGGCATCGTCTCCGGGGTCGTGTTCGGGGCACTGGTCGTCCTTGCACGACCGCTGTTCGTCCCCTTGTTCACCGACGACCGATCCGTCCAGGACGCCCTGATTCCCTCCCTGCTGGTGGTGGCACTGTCCCAGCCGATCGCCGGTGTGGTCTTCGTGCTGGACGGAGTCCTGATGGGAGCCGGAGACGGGCGCTACCTCGCGTGGGCCATGATCATCACGCTGGCGGTATTCGCTCCGGCCGCCCTGCTGGTACCCACCTTCGGCGGCGGCCTCACCGCGCTGTGGTGGGCCATGACCTTGATGATGGCCGTCCGCATGGCCACGCTCTGGCTTCGTACCCGCTCGGGCAGGTGGGTGGTCACCGGCGCCACTCGCTGACCGGTCTCCATGTCCTGTTTCACGTGAAACATCACCCAATGGCACCCACCGGCACCTGCCGCTCTCGCAACCCGGCACTCTCGAAACCGTTTCACGTGAAACGCACCCTCGCGACGAGGCGCCCGTGATGCGGAGCAACGATGAAGGGCCGTACCCGGACGGGTACGGCCCTTCACTTGCTCTGATGAGCTATGTGCCCTTAGGCAGAGATGACCTCGACACCGAGCTGCGCGGCAACCTCGGGGTGCAGACGCACGGACACCTGGTGCCCGCCGAGCGTCTTGATCGGCGAACCGAGCTCGACGCGACGCTTGTCGACCTCGGGGCCACCGGCAGCCTTGATCGCCGAAGCGATGTCGGCCGGGGTGACGGAGCCGAAGAGACGGCCGGCGTCGCCGGAGCGAACGGCCAGACGGACCTTCACGGCCTCAAGCTTGGCCTTGATCTCGTTGGCCTGCTCGATCGTGGCGATCTCGTGGATCTTGCGGGCGCGGCGGATCTGCGCCACGTCCTTCTCGCCGCCCTTGGTCCAGCGAATGGCGAAGCCACGCGGAACCAGGTAGTTACGGGCGTACCCGTCCTTGACGTCGACGACGTCGCCCGCGGCACCGAGGCCGGAGACCTCGTGGGTCAGGATGATCTTCATGATTCGGTCACCCTTCCCTTATCGCGCGGTGGACGTGTAGGGCAGCAGCGCCATCTCACGGCTGTTCTTCACGGCCGTGGCGACGTCACGCTGGTGCTGCGTGCAGTTGCCGGTCACGCGGCGGGCACGGATCTTGCCGCGGTCGGAAATGAACTTCCGCAGCATGTTCGTGTCCTTGTAGTCCACGTACTGGGTCTTGTCCTTGCAGAACGCGCAGACCTTCTTCTTAGGCTTGCGCACAGGCGGCTTCGCCATGGTGTTTCTCCTGTGTGATCAAGAAGTGGGGGTACGAGCTGCCCTAGAAGGGAGGCTCGTCCGAGTAGCCGCCGCCGGAACCGCCGGAGCTTCCGCCCCAGCCGCCTCCGCCTCCGCCGCCCTGCTGCCCACCGGAGGGTGCACCGGTGGCCCACGGGTCGTCGGCGGGAGCACCGCCGCCGCCCTGCTGGCCGCCGCCACCGGGACCGCCGCCCCAGTTGCCGCCGCCCTGCTGGCCACCGCCGTATCCACCCTGGCCACCGCGACCCGTGGTCTTGGTGACCTTGGCCGTGGCGTTCTTGAGGCTGGGGCCGACTTCCTCGACGTCCAGCTCGTAGACCGTGCGCTTGATGCCCTCGCGGTCCTCGTACGACCGCTGCTTCAGCCGGCCCTGCACGACGACGCGCATGCCTCGCTGGAGCGACTCGGCGACGTTCTCCGCTGCCTGCCGCCAGACCGAGCAGGTGAGGAACAGGCCTTCGCCGTCCTTCCACTCGTTGGTCTGCCGGTCGAAGATGCGGGGAGTGGACGCGACACGGAACTTCGCGACCGCCGCACCGGACGGGGTGAAGCGCAGCTCGGGGTCGTCGACGAGATTGCCGACGACCGTGATGACGGTCTCGCCTGCCATGGGTGAACCTCTCGGCGGGATTGCTTCTGGCTGCTTGCTGCTACTCGGACCCGATGACCGCTGAGCGGAATGCTCAGTGGATCTCGGGACGGAGGACCTTGGTCCGGAGGACCGACTCGTTCAGGTTCATCTGGCGGTCGAGCTCCTTGACGACCGCAGGCTCGGCCTGCAGGTCGATGACCGAGTAGATGCCCTCGGGCTTCTTCTTGATCTCGTAAGCGAGACGACGACGGCCCCAGGTGTCGACCTTCTCAACCTTTCCGCTGCCCTCACGGACGACGGAGAGGAAGTTCTCGATCAGCGGGGAGACAGCGCGCTCCTCGAGATCGGGGTCGAGGATGACCATCACCTCGTAGTGACGCATGTGGAACCCACCTCCTTTGGACTCAGCGGCCACGGTCGTTCCGTGGCAGGAGGGTCGTGATGCGTGAGCATCGGCGCCTCCACTCGGGACAGCCGCCACGAAACGCCTCCGTCGAACGGGGCTGGCGGGCCGACCTGGGCAGACACCGGTGCAGACCGTACAGACTACCCGCACACAGGCTTCCGGTTGAAATCCGCGGCTCAGGAGACGCAATCTGTACACATCGGGTGTGAGCGGTGCCACAATGCACCGCCTTTCGGCCAGGAGGTTCTCCATGGCACAGGCAATACGACCCCGTCCCCCCGTCTCCCTTCTCGCCACGGACGGCAAGCGCCATCCGCTCCAGCAGGTCCTGGTGGCGGTGACGCTGGTGCTCGGTGCGCTCGCCTTCGTGACGGCGATGTTCCACAACCTGCATCTGGTCAGCTCGTGGGCGGGGCTCATCGGGATCCTGACCGCGGCGTACGGGCTGTACGTCTCGGTGACCACGCGTGAGAGGTTCCCGCTGATCATCGGCCTGGGCGCGGCCGCCATCGGGTTCTTCCTCGGAATGGCGCACGGCGGCCTCTTCGGCGGGGTGGTGGGCTGATCCGGGGTCCGGCGCCGAACACGACGGAACGGAGCCGGACCGACGGGTCGGTCACCGCCCGAACCGCACCGGGCTTCGTCCGGGTTCGTCCGCGCCGGGCCTCCCCGGCCCCGGCGCGGGCGAATTCTGCCGGGTTCCATACGGCCAGACGGCGCACTCGGCGGTCACAGTAGGCTTCGGCGCGAGAGCCGGAGCCCCTGACCGATGGGGACACACCTGCCGAGGAGCGCCCCGCATGAGCCTGACCCTGAGGACCATCAGCCGAGAGCAGCATCTGGCTTACATCCAGAATCTGCCCGCTGCGAGTCACATGCAGGTCCCGGCATGGGCAGACGTGAAGGCCGAATGGCGCTCGGAGAGCCTGGGGTGGTTCGACCGGGACGGACAGCTCGTCGGCGCGGGACTGGTGCTCTACCGGCAGCTTCCCAAGATCAAGCGCTACCTCGCCTATCTGCCCGAGGGACCGGTCATCAACTGGTACGCGCCGAATCTGGACGACTGGCTGCGACCGATGCTGGCGCACCTCAAGCAGCAGGGTGCCTTCTCCGTGAAGATGGGCCCGCCGGTCATCATCCGTCGCTGGGACGCGACCGCCATCAAGGCGGGCATCCAGGACCCCGAGGTGAAGCGGCTGCGCGACATCGAGGCCACCCACATCGAGCCGCGGGCCTTCGAGGTCGCCGACCGGCTGCGGAAGATGGGCTGGCAGCAGGGCGAGGACGGCGGCGCCGGGTTCGGCGACGTACAGCCTCGCTACGTCTTCCAGGTGCCGCTGGCCAACCGTTCGCTCGAAGACGTCCACAAGGGCTTCAATCAGCTGTGGCGACGCAACATCAAGAAGGCCGAGAAGGCCGGCGTCGAGGTCGTCCAGGGCGGCTACACGGAACTCGACGAGTGGCAGCGGCTGTACGAGATCACGGCGGAGCGCGACCGGTTCCGGCCGCGGCCGCTCAGCTACTTCCAGCGCATGTGGACGGCCCTCAACACCGAGGACCCCAACCGGATGCGGCTGTACTTCGCACGGCACGAGGGCGAGAACGTCGCCGCCGCGACCATGCTGATCGTCGGCGGGCACGTCTGGTACTCGTACGGCGCGTCCGCCAACCACAAGCGGGAGGTCCGGCCCTCGAACGCGATGCAGTGGCGGATGCTGCGCGACGCGTACGCCATGGGCGCCACCGTCTACGACCTGCGCGGCATCTCCGACTCGCTGGACGAGACGGACCACCTCTTCGGTCTGATCCAGTTCAAGGTGGGCACCGGCGGGCAGGCGGCCGAGTACCTCGGCGAATGGGACTTCCCGCTGAACAAGCTCCTCCACAAGGCTCTCGACATCTACATGTCGCGCCGCTGACCCCCTCGTCCCACCGACGTGCGTCGTCCCCGCCGGACACGCGCCCGGCCGGAAACGCGTCGCCCCGCTGACGGAAACGGCTTCATTCGTTTCAATGGGGGCATCGCACCGACACGCGTCCCGCGGAGCCCCGAAGGGTTCCACCACCGGCGATGCGACCCATCCCGCACACCCCCGACCCCCCGCAGCCACCAGAAAGGTCCCGGACCGGCCATGGCGCTCTCCCTGTACGTCGACACCGCGCGCTGGCGGGCGCACCAGAAATCCGTCCTCGACCAGTTCCCCGGCATCGTCCCGGTCTGCAAGGGCAACGGATACGGTTTCGGTCACGAACGGCTCGCCGACGAGGCAATCCGTTTCGGCTCCGACATGCTCGCCGTCGGCACCACCTACGAGGCGGCGCGCATCAAGGACTGGTTCAGTGGCGACCTGCTCGTGCTGACCCCGTTCCGCCGGGGCGAGGAACCGGTGCCGCTGCCCGACCGCGTCGTCCGGTCCGTCTCCTCCGTGGACGGCGTGCACGCCCTGGTGGGCGCGCGGGTCGTCATCGAGTGCATGAGCTCGATGAAGCGCCACGGCGTCAAGGAGGAGGAGCTCGGGCAGCTGCACGCGGCCATCGAGGACGTACGCCTTGAGGGCTTCGCCCTGCATCTTCCGCTGGACCGCACGGACGGTTCGGACGCGGTCGAGGAAGTCATCGCCTGGATGGACCGGCTGCGCGCGGCCAGGCTGCCGCTGCACACCATGTTCGTCAGCCATCTGCGCGCCGAGGAGCTGGGACGGCTCCAGCAGCAGTTCCCGCAGACCCGTTTCCGCGCCCGCATCGGCACTCGGCTGTGGCTCGGCGACCACGAGGCGACGCAGTACCGGGGCGCCGTTCTGGACGTCACTCGTGTCGCCAAGGGCGACCGCTTCGGCTACCGGCAGCAGAAGGCGGCGTCGGACGGCTGGCTGGTCGTCGTCGCGGGCGGTACGTCGCACGGGGTGGGCCTGGAGGCCCCGAAGGCCCTGCACGGCGTGATGCCGCGGGCCAAGGGGGTCGCCCGCGCGGGCCTGGCCACGGTCAACCGCAACCTGTCCCCGTTCGTCTGGGCCGGCAAGCAGCGCTGGTTCGCCGAACCGCCGCACATGCAGGTGTCGATCCTGTTCGTGCCCGCGGACGCCCAGGAGCCGAAGGTGGGCGACGAACTGGTGGCCCACCTGCGCCACACGACCACCCAGTTCGACCGGCTCGTCGATCACTGAGGGCTGTCCCGCAATCCCTGGTGGGCGGACCCTTCCGCCCACGGCGCCGCAACGAAGGCGGCGGGCCGGGAGAACGACGAGGGTCTTCCCGGAGAGGTCCGGGAGGACCCTCGCCCCAGAGCCTGCCGGGTGACCTTCGGCCGGAGAGCGGACGGGCATGGTGCGTGCGGTTCCCGGACGCACGGAGGGCCCGGTGGCCTAGGCCGTGTCGGCAACGCCGGAAGCGTGCGTGCCAGGGACGTGGCCGCCCGCTCAGAGGTCGCCCGACAGGCTCTCAGTCCAGGGCCGGTTCTCCGGCCGCACCCGTGTCGGCCCACGGGCCCGGTACGGCGGCGACGGTCTTCTGCGGCGGATACGCCGCCCGCCCCAGTACGAACACGTCCTCGGCCCCGTCGAGCACCCCACCGGACGGATCGTCCGATCCGTCGCGCCGCACGACGTCCCGCTCCGGCACGAGAATGTCCCGTACGACGACGGCGCAGAGGTACAGCGTGCCCAGCAGGTGCAGGGCGATCGCCAGCTGGTACCCCTCCGTGGGGAGCCCCTGGTGTTTGTCCCCGCTCGTCGTGTACGCGAGGTACATCCAGATACCCAGGAAGTACATGACCTCGCACGCCTGCCAGATCAGGAAGTCGCGCCAACGAGGCCTGGCCAGGACGGCCAACGGGATCAGCCACAGCACGTACTGCGGCGAGTACACCTTGTTGACCAGGATGAACACGGCGACGACGAGAAAGGCGAGCTGCGCGAAGCGGGGGCGGCGCGGCGCCATCAGCGTCAGCGCGCCGATCGCCGCGCACAGCACGACCGTCAGCAGGGTCGAGACGGTGTTGACGGTCGAGACCTCGATCGCCCTGCCGGTGCGCTGGGTGATGATCAGCCAGAAGGAGCCGAAGTCGATGCCCCGTTCCTCGCTGAACGCGTAGAACTTCTTCCACCCCTCGGGAGCGAAGATCATCACCGGCAGGTTCACCACCAGCCATGACACCGCCGCGCCGAGCGTCGCCACGACGAACTCCCGCCACTTGCCCGCCCGCCAGCACAGGACGAAGACCGGTCCGAGCAGCAGCACCGGATAGAGCTTGGCCGCGGTGGCCAGTCCGATCAGGATGCCGAACGCCACCGTCCGACCCCGGGACCACATGAGCATCGCCGCGGCCGTCAGCGCGACCGCCAACAGGTCCCAGTTGATCGTCGCGGTGAGCGCGAAGGCCGGAGCGAGGGCGACGAGCAGCGCGTCCCAGGGACGGCGCCGGTGCGTACGGGCCACGCAGACGGCGATGATCACGGCGCAGATCATCAGCATGCCCGCGTTGACCATCCAGTACGTCTGCTCACGGTGCTGCAGGGGGCCGCCCGGCGTCAGCCACGACGCGACCTGCATGAACACACCCGTCAGAACGGGGTACTCCAGGTACTGCATATCGCCGGGGAAGCGGTCGAAGTACGGCACGAGGCCGTCGGAGAAGCCCCGTGCGACGAAGAGGTGAGGAATGTCGGAGTAGCAGGCGTGCGTGTACTGCGACGTGGCACCGCGGAACCACGCCCAGTTGTAGCAGGGCAGCTTCTGGACCATGCCCAGGGCGAACGTGCCGAGCGCCACCAGCGCGACGACGCCCACGGGCGTGAGCGTCGTGCTGCCGAGCCGTGTCCAACGTCCCGACCGTCCGCCGATCAGCTCGCTGCCCGCCGCGGCGATCTCGTCCTGGTGCGTGGGCCGTACGACGGACCGTTCCTGGTCCACGCCGGTCTTTTCTGCGCTTGGCATGCCGTTCATCCTGCCGTACGGACATGTGGAAACGGTGAGGGCCGCCGCACCGGGTGGTGCGGCGGCCCTCACGAGGCGGTGCGAAGGGTCAGGCGAACGTCATCCGTACGGACCGCCGAAGAATCCTCCGCCGCCTCCCGGGGCTCCGTTTCCGTTGCCGTTTCCGTTTCCGTTCCCGTTTCCGTTGCCACCGCCCGTCGGCTGCGTCGGCTGCGTCGGATCGCCGCCGGGACCGCCGTTGTCCGAGCCGCTCGTGTCACCGGCGTTGGTCCCGCCGTTGTTGTGCTTGCAGTCCCAGTCCCACATCTCGCAGGTCTCGGTGGGATCGGGCACCGGCGGCGGCGCGGGCTGCGTGATCGGCGCGGTCGGCGACTCGCTGTGCTTGGGCGTCTCTTCCATCGTCGGCGTCGGCGTCGGGCTGTGGGCACCGCCGCCGTAGACCTTCTCACCGATCGGCGTCGGCTCGGGGAACGTCACGGCCGGCACACCCTCCAGCGCACCCGCCATGTAGTCGTGCCAGATCTGGGCCGGGAACGAGGCACCGTGGATCGTCTTCTCGCCACCCGTGCCGTACATCTTCTCGAACTTGCGGTCCTTGTTGGTCTCGTCGTCGTCCAGCCGGTACATGCTGATCGCCGTGGACAGCTGGGGCGTGTAGCCGACGAACCAGGCGGACATGTTGTCGTCCGTCGTACCCGTCTTGCCCGCCACGTCGCGGCCGGGAAGCCGCGCGGGGGTACCGGTCCCCTCGTCGACGACGTGCTTCAGGACGTCGGTCACGTTGTCGGCGATCGCGGGGTCGAAGGCGCGCTTGGTGGCCACCTTGTGCCGGTAGATGGTCTCGCCCCGGTGCTTCACCTCCTCGACCGAGTAGGGCTCGCGCTGCTGGCCGCTGGCCGCGAAGGTCGCGTACGCGCCGGCCATGCGGATTGCGCTGGGCGAGGACGTACCGATGGAGTACGAGGGAACACTCGAATTCGCCATGTTGGTGTCGTCCTTGAGCCCGGCGGCTACGGCGACATCCTTCACCTTGTCGGTGCCGACGTCCATGCCGAGCTGCACGTACGGTGAGTTGGCGGACACCCGCATCGCCTCGCGAAGGGTGATGTTCCCCTTCGACTCACCGCCGTCGTTGGCCTGCCGCCACTCGTTGCCCTTCTCGTCGGCCCAGGTCTGGCCGTTGTACTTCTTGATCTTCAGGTTGTTGTCGGCGTTGTAGATGCTCAGCGGGGAGACCTTCTCCCGCTGCGACTCGTCCTGGTCGGGCCCGCCCGAGGGATCGCGCCTGCCGTACTCCATCGCGGCCGCCAGCACGAACGGCTTGAAGGTCGAACCGACCTGCGCACCCGTGGGGTCGGCGTTGTTGGTGAAGTGCTTGGTCGCGTCCTGACCGCCGTAGATCGCCGCGATGGCCCCCGTCTTGGGATCCACCGAACCACCGCCGAACTGGACGTGGGTGTCCGTCCCGGGGCGCTCCTTGGGCTTGATCTTGGTGTCGTAGACCTTCTGGACCGCGGCGTTGAGCTTCTCGACCTTGCGCCTGTCGAAGGTGGTGTGGATCTCGTAGCCGCCCTGGGCGAGCATCTCCGCCGTGACGCCCTTGTCGTTGTTGTTGAGGAAGTAGTTCTTGGCAAGGTCGACCAGGTAGCCGATCTGGCCACCCAACTGAGCGTCCTTCCTCGGCGGATTCGGCATCGGGAAATCGATGTACTTGGCGCGTTCCGTCGCCGACAGGCGGCCGTCCTTGACCTCCTCGTCGAGGATCCACTTCCAGCGCTTCTTGGCCCGGTCGGTGTTCAGTTCCTTGGTCGCCTGCTTGGCGTCGATCTCCGGCGCGCCCGCCGGGTCGTAGTAGGTCGCGCCCTTGAGCAGCGTGGCCAGGAAGGCGCACTCGCTCGGGTCCAGCTTGTTGGCGTCCTTGCCGTAGTACGTACGCGCCGCCGCCTGGATCCCCGACGCGCCCCGCCCGTAGTACGAGACGTTGAGGTAGCCGGTGATGACATCCCGCTTCTTCACCTGGTTGGCGACCTTGAGCGTGATGAAGAGTTCCTCGAACTTCCTGCTCAGGGTCTGTTCCTGGGACAGGCGGGAGTTCTTCACGTACTGCTGGGTGATCGTCGAGCCACCCTGGGTCTGGCCACCGGTGGCCATGTTGAACAGGGCGCGGCCGATACCCATGGGGTCGATGCCCCGGTCGTGATCGAAGGACTTGTTCTCGGCCGAGATGACCGCGTTGCGCATGGCCTCGGGGATCTGCTCGTAGCTGATCTCCTGGCGGTTGACCTCACCGCCGGTGGCGACCATCTGGCTGCCGTCGCCCCAGAAGTAGACGTTGTTCTGCGCCTTCGCGGCATCCTTCACGCTGGGCATGCCGACCATCGCGTAGGCGATGCCGGCAAATCCCATGAGCAGGCCGAGGAAACCGATGCAGAGGCCGGAGGCCAGCTTCCACGACGGCAACCAGCGGCCCACCCCGTGCTTCCCGGCGCGCGGGTAGTCGATGAACCGCTTCTTCACCGGTCGCTGACCGGCCCGGCCACGGCCCCGGCCCGGGCCCTCGTGCCCGCTGTCGCCGCCACCGCCCCGGCGTCGGCCGCCACCCCCGGATCCGCGGCCGCCGCCGCGCTGGGCGGCCCGTCTGGCCGCCGCGCGACCGCCGTACGGGGCATCCCCGTCATGCGAACCGGATGGTGACTCAGATGTTACTCCGTGTGACGGAGCGGCTCGGCGTCCGGAGGACTGCTGGGCGGCTCGTCTGGCCGCTGCACGCCCGCCACCTTGCGGTTGCGGCGTTTTGCGACGGTGCTCGCTCATGGAACGACTACTCCTCGGGCAGGCGAGAGCGCCTGGAAGCGGCAGTTGAGATCCGGTCCCCCCGAATCCGGTCCCCCCGAAATACGGATCGGCCGGGCGTCGGCCCGATCCGCCATGCGTCCGGCTGACCCGCGAAGACTGACGCGCGCGGGCGTCTCACGGTTCCCGGTGGTCTGCATGCCGCACAGACTACGCACGGCCAAAACCCTCCTAGGGCCGAACTTCACCTCAAACAACGCAAGTCGGTTCCTACGAATTCGCGATGTGACGCCGTTCACCATGCCTCGTCTTGTCGCGGCGCGACGTCCGATCTATCGTCGTGATGTATCGAGTCGATACATCAGCTCGGTACATCAGCTCCGCACAGGGGTCCGCAGAAGCACTCGGGGAAGAAGGAGAGGGCACAAGTGAGCAGGCGCTCCGGCATCCTCGAATTCGCCGTTCTCGGTCTGCTCCGCGAGTCCCCCATGCACGGGTACGAGCTGCGCAAACGACTCAACACCTCGTTGGGGATCTTTCGCGCCTTCAGCTACGGCACCCTCTATCCCTGCCTCAAGACGCTGGTCGCCAACGGCTGGTTGATCGAGGAGCCGGGGGGCAACCCCGCCGACCTCCCGACCGCCGCCGGCCGCCCGGTCGCCCCCGCCTCCTCACTGGCCGGGCGCCGCGCCAAGATCGTCTACCGGCTCACGACGGAGGGCAAGGAGCACTTCGAGGAGCTGCTCTCGCACACCGGCCCGGACTCCTGGGAGGACGAGCACTTCGCAGCCCGCTTCGCCTTCTTCGGGCAGACGGAACGCGAGGTGCGGATGCGGGTGCTGGAAGGCCGGCGCAGCCGGCTGGAGGAGCGCCTGGAGAAGATGCGGGCCTCGCTGGCCCGCACGCGCGAGCGCCTCGACGACTACACGCTTGAGCTTCAGCGACACGGCATGGAGTCCGTGGAGCGCGAAGTGCGCTGGCTGAACGAGCTCATCGAGAGCGAGCGGTCGGGACGGGATCAGCGACGATCCTCGCCCGGGGGCGAAGCTCAGCAGAACACCGCAGGAGAATCGGGCGGCCTGCCCCGGCGCCGGGGTGACACCCCGCCGGATCCGTCCGACGACACCTCACAGTGAGGTTCTCGCAGATCCGCGGGGCCTCATCGGGAACATCCATTACACACAGGGAGCAACCGGAATGGGTTCGGTTCGCGTAGCCATCGTCGGCGTGGGCAACTGCGCCGCCTCGCTGGTCCAGGGCGTCGAGTACTACAAGGACGCCGATCCGGCCGGCAAGGTGCCCGGCCTGATGCACGTCCAGTTCGGCGAGTACCACGTGCGGGACGTCGAGTTCGTCGCCGCCTTCGACGTCGACGCGAAGAAGGTCGGTCTGGACCTCGCGGACGCCATCGGTGCCAGCGAGAACAACACCATCAAGCTCTGCGACGTGCCGAACACCGGCGTCACCGTCCAGCGCGGCCACACCCACGACGGGCTGGGCAAGTACTACCGCCAGACCATCGAGGAGTCCACCGAGGACGCGGTCGACATCGTCCAGGTCCTCAAGGACCGCGAGGTCGACGTCCTCGTCTGCTACCTGCCGGTCGGCTCCGAGGTCGCCGCGAAGTTCTACGCCCAGTGCGCCATCGACGCCAAGGTCGCGTTCGTCAACGCTCTCCCGGTCTTCATCGCCGGCACCAAGGAGTGGGCGGACAAGTTCACCGAGGCCGGTGTCCCGATCGTCGGCGACGACATCAAGTCGCAGGTCGGCGCCACCATCACGCACCGCGTGATGGCGAAGCTCTTCGAGGACCGGGGCGTCATCCTGGACCGCACGATGCAGCTGAACGTCGGCGGCAACATGGACTTCAAGAACATGCTGGAGCGTGAGCGCCTGGAGTCCAAGAAGATCTCCAAGACGCAGGCGGTCACGTCCCAGATCCGCGACCGTGAACTGGGCGAGGACAACGTCCACATCGGCCCGTCGGACTACGTGGCCTGGCTGGACGACCGCAAGTGGGCGTACGTGCGTCTTGAGGGCCGCGCCTTCGGTGATGTCCCGCTGAACCTTGAGTACAAGCTGGAGGTCTGGGACTCCCCGAACTCCGCCGGCGTGATCATCGACGCGCTCCGCGCCGCGAAGATCGCCAAGGACCGCGGCATCGGCGGCCCCATCCTCTCCGCGTCCTCGTACTTCATGAAGTCCCCGCCGGTCCAGTACTTCGACGACGAGGCCCGCGAGAACGTCGAGAAGTTCATCCGCGGCGAGGTCGCCAACTGACGCGACCGGACACGGCGCGTCAGACGCGGACCCGATGAAGAGCGGCAACGCTCCTGTCGAGGCCGTGCCGTCGAGGGTCCCCGGGTCACCCGGGGACCCTCGACGTATGTGACTCTTGATCGCATGCCCGTCGTAGGTGATCTGCGCGTACTGCTGCGCCTTCGGAACTTCCGTCGTCTGCTCGCCGTGCGGCTCCTTTCCCAGTCGGCCGACGGCGTCTACCAGGTCGCACTGGCCTCGCACGTCGTCTTCTCCCCCGAGAAGCAGGCCTCGGCGGCGGCCATCGCCTCGGCCATGGCCGTGCTGCTGCTGCCGTACTCGCTCGTCGGCCCTTTCGCGGGCGTCCTGCTGGACCGCTGGTCACGCCGTCAGGTCTTTCTGTACGGCAATGTGCTTCGCGCCGCGCTCGCCTGCTGCACCGCGCTCCTGATCCTCGGATCGGTACCGGAGTGGCTCTTCTACACCTCGGCGCTGTGCGTGACCGCGGTCAACCGGTTCGTGCTGGCCGGACTCTCGGCAGCGCTGCCGAGAGTCGTCGAAGACGAGCGACTGATCCTGGCCAACTCGCTCTCGCCCACCGCGGGCACGCTCGCGGCCACGGCCGGTGGCGCCCTCGCCTTCGTGGTGCGACTGGTATTCGCCGATTCCGATGCGGCGGTGGTACTGCTGGGAGCCACGCTCTACCTCGCTTCGGCCCTGGTCTCTCTGAGCCTGCCCATCGGACTCCTCGGGCCGGATCCGGACGGAGACCGGATCCGGCTGGGAACGGCACTCGCCGTCACCGCTCGTGGGCTCGTCGAGGGACTGCGCCATCTGGCCGAGCGAAAGCAAGCCGCCCGGGCATTGGCTGCCATGACCGTGATCCGCTTCTGCTACGGAGCGCTGACCGTGATGGTGCTGATGTTGTGCCGGTACGCCTGGTCCGGCAACGATTCCGAGGGCCTGGCCCTGCTCGGGCTTGCCGTGGGTGTCTCCGGAGCGGGGTTCTTCGCCGCGGCGGTGATGACGCCCTGGGCCGTGGCACGACTCGGCAGGTTCCGCTGGATGGCCGTGTGCGCGGCCGCTGCCACGGTCCTCGAACCCGCGCTGGGACTGTGGTTCGCCCTCCCGCCGGTACTCGTCGCCGCCTTCGTCCTCGGGCTCGTGACCCAGGGCTCGAAAATCGCGACGGACACGGTGGTGCAGACCACGGTGGAGGACGCCTTCCGCGGCCGGGTCTTCTCCCTCTACGACGTACTTTTCAACGTGGCCTTCGTGAGCGCTGCCGCCGTATCCGCCTTGCTGCTGCCTCCCGACGGACGCTCGGCACCGGTGGTGATCGGGGTGGCACTGCTCTATGCCGTCGTCGCCGCATCACTGTTCCGGTGGAGTCGCGCCGGACGAAACCTCTGACCGGCCGGTGTGGGTGAGGGGCGATGTTTCACGTGAAACATCGCCCCTCACCGACCACCCTCATGTTTCACGTGAAACAGAGCAGCACACGCACCTCGGCCACCAGCACCCGAAGCCCGGCCCCTCACCCCTGAGCGGCCCACCACTCCTTGAGCCGGTCGACGGCCACGTCATGCCCCATCGGTCCATGCTCAAGTCGCAGCTCCAGCAGAAACGCGTACGCCTTGCCGATCACCGGGCCGGGGCCGACGCCCAGGGTCTTCATGATCTCGTTGCCGTCCAGATCGGGCCGGATCGCGTCCAGCTCCTCCTGCTGCTGCAACTGCGCGATGCGCTCCTCAAGACCGTCGTAGGTCCGGGAGAGCGCGGCCGCCTTGCGCTTGTTCCGAGTCGTGCAGTCCGAACGGGTCAACTTGTGCAGCCGCTCCAGCAACGGTCCCGCGTCACGGACGTACCGACGCACCGCCGAGTCGGTCCACTCCCCGTCGCCGTAGCCGTGGAAACGCAGGTGGAGCTCCACCAGCTTGGAAACGTCCTTGACCATGTCGTTGGAGTACTTGAGCGCGGTCATGCGCTTCTTCACCATCTTGGCGCCCACCACCTCATGGTGGTGGAACGAGACCCGCCCGTCCTTCTCGAACCGTCGCGTCCTCGGCTTGCCGATGTCATGGAGAAGAGCAGCAAGCCTCAGAACCAGGTCGGGCCCGTCCTCCTCCAGGTCGATCGCCTGCTCCAGGACGGTCAGCGAATGCTCGTAGACATCCTTGTGACGGTGATGCTCGTCACTTTCCAGTCGGAGGGCGGGCAACTCCGGCAGTACCCACTGGGCCAGCCCCGTGTCGACGAGCAGCGCCAGGCCCTTGCGCGGGTTGGGGGACAGGAGCAGCTTGTTGAGCTCCTCCCTGACGCGTTCCGAGGAAACGATCTCGATACGTCCAGCCATTTCCGTCATCGCCGCAACCACGTCGGGGGCCACGTCGAAGTCCAGCTGTGCGGAGAAACGGACAGCGCGCAGCATCCGCAGCGGGTCGTCGGAGAAGGACTCCTCGGGAGTGCCCGGGGTGCGCAGCACGCGCCGGGACAGGTCCTCCAGTCCACCGTGAGGGTCGATGAACTCCTTCCGCGGCAGCGCCACGGCCATCGCGTTGACCGTGAAGTCACGACGGACGAGGTCCTCCTCGATGGAGTCCCCGTAGGAAACCTCCGGCTTACGAGAAGTCCTGTCATACGCTTCCGACCGATATGTGGTGACTTCGATCTGGTAGCCGTCCTTCTGGGCGCCCACCGTGCCGAAGGCGATGCCGACCTCCCACACGGAGTCGGCCCACGGCCGCACGATCTTCAGCACGGCCTCGGGGCGGGCGTCCGTCGTGAAGTCGAGGTCGTTCCCGAGCCTGCCCAGAAGGGCGTCCCGGACCGATCCGCCGACCAGAGCGAGACTGAATCCGGCATCCTGGAAACGGCGGGCGAGGTCGTCGGCGACCGGTGACACCCGCAGCAGTTCACTGACTGCGCGGTGCTGCACCTGGGTCAGGGCGCTGGAGCTGTCTTCGTTGGCGTTCGACACAACAGAAAAGGGTACGTGCCCGGACCGGCCCGGTCGTCCGAGTTCTGCCCCCGCTCCGCGAGGCTCTTCCGATCTTGTGGCCGACACCGCAGCACTGGGCACTCACGTACATCGTTACCATGCGTGGACGCAACAACCGACAACCATCGACACCAGCTGACAAACGACGAGGGACGGGCAGGCGCGTGGCCGAGGCGGCAGACAATCAGGGAATCGGTCCCTCTCCTGCCCGCCGCTGGCTGCGGCGCACAACATCCCTGATCTTCGGGGCCCCGCTCGTCGCGGCACTGCTGATCACGCCGACCGCCCCCGCGGCCCACGCCGCCCCTGTCGCGAAGGCACCTTCCGGTTCCGAGACGGTGAAGGTGTCCTTGGACACCATCGCCCCCAGCGCTCCGGTGAAGGGGGACACCCTGACCGTCGCCGGCACGGTGACCAACCGGGGCAAGGCCACCGTCACCGACGCGACGGTGGATCTGCGGGTGGGTCCGAGGCTCACCGGCCGGACGATGATCGATGCCGCCGCCAAACGCTCCGGGTACGTTCCGGGCGGTGACCCCGCTCCGGTCGGCGGCACGTACACGGTGAAACTCCCGAAGCTCCGCTCGGGGATCAGCCAGGACTTCACGCTGTCCGTCCCTGTCTCCAAGCTGGGCCTCGGCGACGACGGCGTCTACCAGCTGGGTGTCTCGCTGTCCGGGCAGACCTCCAAGGCCCGGTACGACCACGTCCTGGGGATCCAGCGCACCTTCCTTCCCTGGCAGGAGGAGGAACGCGACGCCCGGACGAAGATCACCTACCTCTGGCCCCTGATCGCGCCGGCCCATGTGACCGCGGAGACCGGAGCCGACGACGAGCAGACGGCGGTATTCGCCGACGACGATCTGGCCGGCGAGCTCGCACCGGGCGGGCGCCTTGAACAGATGGTCTCGCTGGGCAGCCAGCTGCCGGTGACCTGGGTCATCGATCCCGACCTGCTGGCCAGCGTCGACGCGATGGCACGGGGTTACCGGGTCAAGTCCGGCGACACCACCGTCGCCGGACAGAACCAGGCCGTCGCGAAGAAGTGGCTCGCCTCTCTGGAAGCTGCGGTGTCCGACGGCAAGGTGGTCGCGCTGCCGTTCGCCGACCCCGATCTGGCGGCCATCGCGCACCGCGGCAAGAACGTGTCGGGCACGCTCGGTCATCTGCAGACCGCCACGGAGGCAGCCGGGTCGACCGTGCAGACGGTCCTGCACGTGACGCCGTCGACGGACTTCGCCTGGCCCGTCGACGGGGCGATCGACCCGGCGATCGTCGATGTCGCCACCTCGGCCGGCGCCCACAAGGTGATCGCTCGCAGCGACAGCCTGGAGGAGAGCGACAACCTGTCGTACACGCCGACCGCGGCCCGTCCGATCGGTGGCGGCACCACCGCGGTGGTCTCCGACGCCCGGCTCTCCACGGCGTTCCAGGGCGACATGTCGAGGGCCGGCAGCTCCACCCTCGCCGTGCAGAAGTTCCTCGCCCACACCCTGGCCCTCACCGAGCAGGACACGGACTCCGAGCGCAGCATCGTCGTCGCACCGCAGCGGATGCCGACGGTGGCCCAGGCCCACTCGATGGCGAGTGCCCTGCACGCCCTCGACGACGGACGCTGGACCCAGCCCCTGGGGCTCGTGGACGCTGCCGAGGCGAAGCCCGACGCGGACGCGACGACCAGCGTTCCCGGCTCCTCCCACTACCCGAAGAAGCTCCGCAGCCAGGAGCTGCCCACCCAGGCCTTCCAGGACATCAAGTCCACGCAGGTCTCGCTCAACAAGTTCCAGGTCATCCTCACCCTGCCCGAGCGGGTGGTCACCCCCTTCGGCAACGCGGTGAACCGGTCCATGTCGACGTCGTGGCGCGGCAGGCCCCTGGAGGCCCAGCAGTACCGGGACTCCGTTCGCAGCTACCTCCAGGGCCTCATCAACGAGGTGCAGCTCATCTCGAAGTCCGACGTCACCCTGTCCGGCCGCAGCGCCACGATCCCGGTGACCGTGCAGAACAGGCTGCTGCAGGGGGTGGACAATCTGGTCCTCCGCCTGAAGTCGGACAACGCGACCCGGCTGAAGCTGAACGACGGCGGAGCCGTGGCGGAGCAGCCCATCCGGATCGCCGGTGGCCACAGCCAGTCCGTGAAGTTCGACGCCGCGGCCAACATCAACGGCCAGGTACAGATGACGGCCCAGCTCTACACCGAGGACGGCACACCGTACGGCGAGGAGATGACCTTCACCGTGAAGGTCTCGGAGCTCACCCCGACCGTGCTGCTCGTCATCGCCGGAGGACTGCTGCTGCTGGTCCTCGCGGGCATCAGGATGTACACCCAGCGCAAGCGGGCCGGTGCCGTCGGCACGGACGGGGACGACGGCGATGAACCCGAGCACCCGAGTGACCCCGCGCCGGACACCGGTCCGGAAAGCCGGGAGGCATCGGACTCGGGTGAGAAAGTGGAACGTTGAGCGATGTCTGTCGCGGCCGGTCGGCCGGGGACGATGAGGTGGGGTTTCGATGAACGCGCCGTACGACGGTGACCGCGGTCAGGGTGCGGGCGGAGCCGGGTCTTCCGACGGTCCGCCGATGCCTCCCGGACAGGGCGGGGGTCCGCCGACGCCCGATCCGTATCTGCAGACCGCCTACGGCCACGATCCCTACCGGGCTCAGGATCTGTCGGCCCAGGACCCGGTGGCCGAGGCGCTCTACGACCGCGCCGCGCACCCGCCGCCGCCTCCCGGCACCTACCAGCAGCCTCCGCCGCTGTACCAGCAGCCGCCGCCGGCGCAGTACGCGCCCGATCCGCGTGTCTGGGCCCAGACGCCCCCGCCCGAGCCCGACGGGCCGTCGCGGTATCTGCCCTACGGCGACAACGCGGCGACCACCCAGTACGTCGGTGTGGATGACCTCGTCGGCCAGGCATCGCAGAGCCATGGGCAACCGGATGCCTTCGCGCACCTGTACCGCGACCAGGAAGGTCCGGCGGGTGCCTCCCCGGCTCCGGCCGAACCCGAGCCCGCACCGGCGCCCGCGCCCGCTCCCGCACCGTCCAAGGCGGGCGGCCGGGCCTCCGGCCTGTTGAAGTCCAGCGCGCTCATGGCGGCCGGCACACTCGTGTCCCGGCTCACCGGCTTCGTCCGCACACTCGTGATGACCGCCGCGCTCGGGGCGGCCCTGCTGGGCGACAGCTTCACCATCGCGTACACCCTGCCGACGATGATCTACATCCTCACCGTGGGCGGCGGTCTCAACTCGGTGTTCGTCCCGCAACTCGTCCGTTCCATGAAGGACGACGAGGACGGCGGCGAGGCCTATGCCAACCGGTTGCTGACTCTGGTGATGGTCGCGCTCGGTGTGATCGTCGCGATCGTCGTCCTCGCCGCCCCTTGGCTGATCCACGCGATGTCGCCGACCATCGCCGGGGACGCGGCCGCCAACAGCGTCGCCGTGACGTTCGCCCGGTACTGTCTGCCCACCATCTTCTTCATGGGCATCCACGTCGTGATGGGCCAGATCCTCAACGCCCGCGGCAAATTCGGCGCGATGATGTGGACCCCGGTCCTCAACAACATCGTCATGATCTTCACGTTCGGCGCGTTCATCTGGGTCTACGGCACCTCCGCCGAATCCCGGATGGGGGTCCAGACCATCCCGCCGGAGGGCATCCGGCTCCTGGGCATCGGCACCCTGCTCGGCCTCGTCGTCCAGGCGCTGGCCATGATCCCTTACCTGCGTGAGGCGGGCTTCCGCTTCCGTCCGCGTTTCGACTGGCGGGGGCACGGCCTCGGCAAGACGATCAAGCTGGCCAAGTGGACCGTGCTGTTCGTCCTGGCCAACCAGGCGGGCGTGCTCGTCGTGACCCAGCTCGCGACCTCTGCGGGCAAGCTGTCCGGCAAGGACGGCGCGGGCTTCCTCGCCTACTCCAATGCCCAGCTGATCTGGGGCATGCCCCAGGCGATCATCACCGTATCGGTCATGGCGGCCCTGTTGCCCCGCATCTCCCGCGCCGCCCACGACGACGACCCGGGCGCCGTCCGCGACGACATCTCCCACGGGCTGCGGAACTCGGCGGTCGCCATCGTGCCGGTCGCGTTCATGTTCCTCGCCCTCGGCCTGCCGATGTGCACCCTCATGTACGCCTCGGCCGGCTCCGAGGCCGCCCGCTCCATGGGATACATCCTCATGGCATTCGGGCTCGGCCTCATCCCGTACTCCGTGCAGTACGTGGTGCTGCGAGGCTTCTACGCCTACGAGGACACCAGGACGCCCTTCTACAACACGGTCATCGTCGCCGCCGTCAACGCGGCAGTCTCGGCCCTCTGCTACATGGTCCTTCCGGCCCAGTGGGCCGTGGTCGGCATGGCCGCCGCGTACGGGCTCGCCTACGCCGTCGGCGTCGGCGTCGCCTGGCGGCGGCTGCGCAACCGACTGGGCGGCGACCTGGACGGCGCGAACGTCGTGCGCACCTACGCCCGGCTGTGCCTGGCAGCCGTTCCGGCCGCCGTACTCGGCGGTGGAGTCGGCTTCGCCGTTCTCCAGGGCCTCGGTGAGGGCGCCTTCGGTTCGCTGGTCGCGCTGGTCTGCGGAGGAGCCGTTCTGATGGGTGTCTTCGTCGCCGCAGGCAAGCGGATGCGGATCGAGGAGATCAACGGCATGGTCGGCATGGTCCGCGGGCGGCTCGGACGCTGAGGATCACCGGTGCACAACCATCACCGCCCCTTGCGTGTCGTGCATAGCGCAGGAGTGTGGGCACAATTGGCGTGACTGTGCAGAGCTGGCTGGCATCGCGCAACGGATGGGGAGGCAGGAACGACGGTGGCGGAACGTAGCACGGCTGCCGTCGACGTGGCCGACAACAGTGGTGATGAACCGCTGACCGCCAAGGCGGATGAGGCCACGACCGACGGTACGGCAGAAGCTCAGGACTCGACGGGTGCGAAGTCGCAGGACAAGGACGACGAGCGTCACCGTTCCGAAACCGCCCTGCCATCCCCCGATCTGCACAGCGGGCACAAACTCGCGCGACGCTACCGGCTGGAGGAGTGCGTCACCCGGCTGGACGGATTCAGCAGCTGGCGCGCCGTGGACGAGAAGCTGCGCCGCGCGGTGGGGGTCCATCTGCTCCCCGCCGACCACCCTCGCGCCCGCTCCGTGCTGGCCGCTGCCCGGTCCGCCGCGCTGTTGGGCGACCCGCGCTTCGTGCAGGTGCTCGACGCGGTGGAGGAGGACGACCTCGTCTACGTCGTCCACGAATGGCTCCCCGACGCCACCGAGCTCACTTCTCTGCTGGCTTCGGGCCCGATGGACGCGCACGACGCGTACCAGCTCGTCAGTCAGGTCTCCCAGGCCATGGCAGCGGCTCACCGCGAGGGTCTCGCCCATCTGAGGCTGACGCCGGGGGCGGTGCTGCGAAGCTCGACGGGGCAGTACCGGATTCGCGGCCTCGCGGTGAACGCCGCTCTGCGGGGCATCACCTCCGAGGGCCCGCAGCGGGCCGACACCGAGGCGATCGGCGCGTTGCTCTACGCCGCGCTGACCCGGCGCTGGCCCTACGAAGCCGACGCCTACGGTCTGTCCGGGCTGCCCAAGGGCGTGGGTCTGATCGCTCCGGACCAGGTGCGGGCCGGCGTGCACCGCGGTCTCTCCGAGCTCTCCATGCGCGCCCTGGCCAATGACGGCGCCACTGCCTCCCGGCAGGAAAAGCCGTGCACCACACCGGACGAACTGGCCAAGGCCGTCGCGGCGATGCCGCGCATCCGCCCTCCGGAGCCCGCCTTCACCGCGCCCCCGGAGTACCAGCGCACCACCTACCAGCAGGGCAACTACCGGCGTCCGGCCGTCGGGCCCGGCGCCACGACGACAGCGCCCGTGATCCCCGTGCCGCCGCCCCCGTTGCAGAGCCGTACCGGCAAGGCTCTGAAGTGGGCGGTCTCCGCCCTGCTCATCGCCGCGCTGGGGCTCGGCAGCTGGCAGCTGGCGGACACCCTGCTGCACCACGACAAGGGTTCCGACGACCAGCAGACGACACAGACCACCGGCGATGACAAGCCGAAGGCGCCCGCTCCGGTCAAGATCGTGGAAGCACGGGAGTACGCCCCGGACGGATTCCCGCAGGCACCCGGCGAGGTCGCCAAGACGTACGACGGCAAGAGTTCCACCTTCTGGCGGTCCAAGACCTACATGGACGGCCCCGAGCTGGCCCCCTACAAGAAGGGCGTCGGCATCGTCTACGACCTCGGCTCGGAGAAGAACGTCTCCAACGCGTCCATAGGACTGTTGTACAGCGGCGATCACACCACGGTTTCGCTGTACGCGGTGGACGGTATGTCGCCGAGCACCCCCGTCGACTCGCTGAAGCCCTTCGCGACGCACAGCACGAACGGCGTATCGGCCCAGCTGAAGGCCGGAACACCGGCGAAGGCGCGTTATGTGCTGGTCTGGCTCACGGCCGCGCCGTACGCGTCGGGTGATTCCTATACCAAATCCGGCTACAAGCAAGCCATCACGGATGTCACCTTCTCCGCTGCGGAGTAATCAGCATCGGCATTGTCCGCCCCAGCGGGGAAATCCGGGTCCGACAGAAACGAAAGCTCTGGCGGACCCGGATTTCCCGGTCAGTACGACGGCGCCTTCGAGCGCGGATCGGGGCGACGTACGAGGACCAACCCTCCGCGCACGAGCGGAGTGCGCCCTGCCGCAGAACACTGCCGCACAGCGGGTCCGACTTCCCTGGGGCTTCCTTGGGGCTTCCGCAGAAAGGGAACGGGCGGCAACAGCACATCGCACACCCCTCCCTTCGAACATTTCACTTCATTGGTGATCCGACATCTCATTGCAGGGCAGAAAGATGCCCGGAATTTTTGGTGAAGGAGGCTTTTCGCCATCATTACATGTGCGATTGATCCCCATCATTTACTTTCCGGGACGGATCGGTTTGAATGCACGCAGGGCGCCGGTCGAGGAGGGAATCCGTGAGTCGTGGGGCGGAAAACCCTCACGCGACGAGCGACCAGGACCTCCTCCGTCGCCATGTCGCCGGCGATGCCGAGGCCTTCGGTGAACTCGTACGACGGCACCGCGACCGGTTGTGGGCGGTGGCCCTGCGCACCCTCGGCGACCGCGAAGAAGCCGCCGACGCGGTTCAGGACGCCCTGGTCTCCGCTTTTCGTGCGGCTCACACCTTCCGAGGCCAGTCCGCCGTGACCACCTGGCTGCACCGCATCACCGTCAATGCCTGCCTCGACCGGGTCCGCAAGGCGGCCACCCGCAGGACCTCGCCCGTCGACGACACCGAGAGGTTCGAGCAACTCCTCGAACCTCATGAGTCAGCGGAAGCACCCGCGGAGCGGCAGGACCTGCACCGCGAACTCCTGGTCGCGCTCTCCACCCTTCCCGCCGAACAGCGCGCCGCACTCGTCCTCGTGGACATGCAGGGATACCCGGTGGCCGAAGCGGCACTGATCCTCGACGTACCGACAGGCACGGTGAAGAGCCGCTGTGCGCGGGGCCGGGCGCGACTCGCCCCCCTGCTCGGACACCTACGCTTTGAAGGGACGGGAACCGATGGATCCGGCGCGGAAAGGAACCAGACGCCACGCGCATCCGTCCCACCCGCATCGGGAACGAAAGATACGGGCACAAGTGATCCCGCTGCGGTGAAGGGCGGAGGTGGACGCACATGACATCAACGACCGACACCAGCAGCCACCCGGACGTCTCGGAGATCTCCGATCTCACGGAGGGACTACTCCAGTCGGCACGCGCGGACGAGGTACGCGGCCATGTGGACGGCTGTGCGCTGTGCGGTGATGTTCACACCTCGCTCGTCGAAGTTCGCCGTCTGCTCGGTGCCGTTCCTGTGCCGCAGTCCATGCCTACCGATATCGCCGACCGGATCGACGACGCTCTTGCCGCTGCCGCTCTCGACAGCACGGTGCCGGACGACTCGACGATGGATGTTTCACGTGAAACAGAGCCGGTCCCAGCGCCGAAGCCCGATACTTCTCCGCCAACGGATCGCCCCGTGGGGCGGCCCGGCGCTGCCACTGGCCCCGGCCGTCGCCCAGCCCGGCGCCGCCGTCGCGCGGCTGTTCTGGGCACCGCTCTCGGCGCTGCCCTCGTCGGCGCAGGTTTCCTCATCATGCAGGGCACCCACACGCCCCAGGACACTGCCGCCGGCCTCAGGAGCGCGACCCGCGATGCAGGCTCTTCGGCGAACGACGCGTCGACGTTCTCGGAGTCCACGCTCGAAGACCAGGTCCAAAGCCTGCTGCGTGGAGGGACGAAGTCGTCGCACCCGGACGGGGCTACTACCGAGAAACGGGCACCGTCCCTCAAGGCCGAGTCGACGCCCGAGAACGAGCCCCCCGCCTCCGAGTCGTCTTCGGCACCCCTGCGTGTGCCCACCGTGTCGGTTCCGTCCTGCGTGGAACAGGGAATCGGTCGCGACGTCCCTGCTCTCGCCGTCAGCAAGGGCAGCTACAAGGGTGCGGACGCCTTCCTCGTCGTCCTTCCTCATCCCTCCGACTCGGCCCGGGTCCAGGCGTACATCGTCGACGCGGCCTGCACCCGCGAACAGGGCACAGCCGTGGGGAAGCTCCTGCTCACTCACGTCTACGCACGCCCCTGAGAACTGTGCCGGACGCCGTCCGGCACGTCGGGAATGCATCCCCCGTAGGATCCGTTGGGTGGGGTGAGAGTCGTTGAACCGGCCCCAGTAGGCGTGGACAGTAGGCAGTCTGCAGAAACGAGGAAGAACCCGTGAGCGACGTCCGTAATGTGATCATCATCGGCTCCGGCCCCGCGGGCTACACGGCCGCCCTTTACACAGCACGCGCCTCGCTGAAGCCGCTGGTATTCGAGGGCGCCGTCACCGCAGGCGGCGCGCTGATGAACACCACAGACGTGGAGAACTTCCCGGGCTTCCAGGACGGGATCATGGGTCCCGAGCTCATGGACAACATGCGCGCCCAGGCCGAGCGCTTCGGCGCCGAACTCGTCCCGGACGACATCGTCTCCGTGGACCTCAGCGGCGACATCAAGACGGTCACCGATACGGCCGGTACGGTGCACCGTGCCAAGGCCGTCATCGTGACGACCGGTTCTCAGCACCGCAAGCTCGGTCTGCCCAATGAGGACGCCCTCTCGGGACGTGGCGTCTCCTGGTGCGCCACCTGCGACGGCTTCTTCTTCAAGGACCAGGACATCGCCGTGGTCGGCGGTGGCGACACCGCGATGGAAGAGGCAACCTTCCTCTCCCGCTTCGCCAAGTCGGTCACCATCGTCCACCGCCGTGACGCGCTGCGCGCCTCCAAGGCCATGCAGGACCGCGCCTTCGCCGACCCGAAGATCAAGTTCGCCTGGGACAGCGAGGTCGCCGAGGTGCACGGCGAGCAGAAGCTCTCCGGTCTGACTCTTCGCAACACCAAGACCGGAGAGACGTCGGAGCTCGCGGTGACCGGCCTCTTCATCGCAGTGGGACACGACCCGCGAACCGAACTCTTCAAGGGCCAGCTCGAACTGGACGACGAGGGCTACCTGAAGGTCGATGCTCCTTCCACGCGCACCAACCTGTCCGGTGTCTTCGGCGCCGGCGATGTCGTCGACCACACCTACCGGCAGGCGATCACCGCGGCCGGCACGGGGTGCTCGGCCGCCCTGGACGCCGAGCGCTTCCTCGCCGCGCTGGCCGACGAGGAGAAGGCCACCGCCGCCTCCGCCTGATCCATCTTTCCCACCCCCACACTCCAGTACTTGAATGAAGGAGGCCGCCGTGGCCGGCGCCCTGAAGCATGTGACCGACGACACCTTCGACGAGGTCGTCCTGAAGAGCGGAAAGCCCGTACTGGTGGACTTCTGGGCTGCTTGGTGCGGCCCGTGCCGCCAGATCGCGCCGTCCCTGGAGGCCATCGCCGCTGAGCACGGTGACCAGATCGAGATCGTCAAGCTCAACATCGATGAGAACCCCGCCACGGCGGCCAAGTACGGCGTCATGTCCATCCCGACCCTGAACGTCTACCAGGGCGGCGAAGTCGCCAAGACCATCGTCGGAGCCAAGCCGAAGGCCGCGATTCTCCGCGACCTCGAAAACTTCATCGACGCATAAGGTCACAGCCGCTGTTTCACGTGAAACGGTCCGTCCTCATCAGAAGGACGGACCGTTTCGCTTGTCCCGGGCCGGATCGGTCGGGTGGATCACAGCGGCCGTAGAGCGGGTTCCTTCTGAACGGCTCCGAGCAACCGGTCCAGTGCCAGTTCGACGTCTTCCTTCCAGGAAAGCGTCGTTCGGAGTTCCAGCCTCAGCCGCGGGTGCACGGGGTGCGGCCGCACTGTCTTGAATCCGACCGCGAGAAGATGATCAGCGGGAAGCACACAGGCGGGCTCCTTCCACCGGGTGTCCCCGAAGGCCTCGATCGCCTTGAAGCCGCGGCGCAGCAGGTCCTTGGCAACGGTCTGCACCATTACCCGTCCCAGTCCCTGCCCCTGGTATCCGGGCGCGATCCAGGCAGTCATCAGCTGGACGGCGTCGGGGGACACGGGACTGGTGGGGAAGGCCGTCGAACGCGGCACATACGCCGGTGGTGCGTACAGAACGAAGCCCACCGGCGCGTCATCGACGTAGACGACTCTGCCGCATGACCCCCACTCCAGGAGAACGGCCGAGATCCACGCCTCTTTCTCCACTTCGGGCGTGCCTGCCTTTACCGCAGCTTCTCCGCTGACCGGATCGAGCTCCCAGAAGACACACGAGCGGCAACGTCTGGGAAGATCGCAAAGGTTGTCCAGTGTGAGCGGTACGAGCCGACGCCCCATGAAGGCTGTTCCTCGCTTCCTTCGCCCGTCGCGTCGCGTACGACAGTCAGTGCTCCCTTGTCGGGTGCAGGCTGCCAATGGTTCCTCGGCAACTTCTGAGCACAGCCCCACCGCCATCAGCCGGCTGCGGCTCACCACCGCATGGCCCTCCCTTCGCCGAGGCAGCTCAAGCAGGATGTGCCATACCAGACGCATCGTATCCACCCGGACATCAAGCAGACACCGAGAGAAAGCAAAGGGCGGGCTGTGTTCCGATGGCATCGGAACACAGCCCGCCCTTTGCTTGTCAGGATCAGCCCTCGTCGTTCTCGGCCCCTTCCTCGGACGGAGCCTGGTCGAGGGCTCGGCCCTCGCCCGGTGCCAGGCTGCCGA
This sequence comes from Streptomyces sp. NPDC014734, assembly GCF_043083325.1. Classification (NCBI taxonomy): domain Bacteria; kingdom Bacillati; phylum Actinomycetota; class Actinomycetes; order Kitasatosporales; family Streptomycetaceae; genus Streptomyces; species Streptomyces sp. NPDC014734. The sequence continues at coordinate 345,607 of NZ_JBIBYN010000002.1, forward strand.
GAATACGGTCGAGATCCTCCATCGATGCGAACTCGACGACGATCTTCCCCTTCTTCTGCCCGAGGTCGACCTTCACTCTGGTCTCGAAGCGATCCGACAGACGGGAAGCAAGATCCGAAAGGGCCGGTGAGACTCGGCCTCCGGCCCTCGGCCCCTTGGACTTCACAGAACTCGTGGACGCCGAACCCATCAACTTCACGATCTCTTCGGCCGCACGTACCGAAAGGCCTTCGGCCACAATGCGATGAGCCAGCTTGTCCTGCTCCTCCGAGTCCTCCACGGAGAGCAGCGCCCGCGCATGACCGGCCGACAGCACTCCGGCCGCCACCCTCCGCTGAACTTGTGGCGACAGCCTCAGCAGACGCAACGTGTTCGACACCTGCGGGCGGGAACGCCCGATCCGGTCGGCGAGCTGGTCGTGCGTACAGCTGAAGTCCTTGAGCAGCTGGTCGTACGCGGCCGCCTCTTCCAGGGGGTTCAGCTGGGCCCTGTGGAGGTTCTCCAGAAGGGCGTCCAGGAGCAGCTTCTCGTCCTCGGTGGCCCGGACAATGGCCGGGATCCGTTCCAGATCTGCCGCGCGGCAGGCCCTCCACCGTCGCTCGCCCATGATGAGCTCATAGCGATCCGGTCCCGCTTTCCGTACGACGACGGGTTGCAGGAGGCCCACTTCCTTGATCGAGGTCACCAGCTCGTCCAGGGCGTCCTCGTCGAACACATCACGAGGCTGCCGCGGATTGGGAGCGATGGCGTCGATGGGAATCTCTGCGAAGTACGCACCGGCGACGCTCGTCGGCTCCGCGGCTGCCACGGTCTCCGCGACCGGCGTACTCGGCTCCGGCACCACCGGGGTGGAGACATGGCCGACCACCTTGGCTGCTGCCACCCCTCGCTCCGGCGCCATGGTGGGCCCCGCACCAGCAGAGGCCGAGCCCGGTCCTGCGGACGGCACCTGCTTCTCCTGCGGAGCGGCGGGGATCAAGGCACCCAGCCCACGCCCCAACCCTCTTCGACGCTCGCTCACTGAATCCCCTCCGAAATGTTCTGCTGACTGATACCACTGCCCGTATGGGCATGCTGGGCGTCGTATTGCACCCCGACACCTCGCAGGGCGATCTCACGCGCCGCTTCGAGGTAAGACAGCGACCCGCTCGAACCGGGGTCGTAGGTCAGCACGGTCTGCCCGTAACTCGGCGCTTCCGAGATGCGCACCGACCTCGGAATGCTGGTGCGCAAGACCTCCTTGCCGAAGTGGCTGCGCACCTCCTCCGCGACCTGTGAAGCGAGCCTGGTCCTGCCGTCATACATGGTGAGCAGAATCGTCGACACATGGAGATCGGGGTTGAGATGCCCCCGGACCAGCTCCACATTGCGCAGCAGCTGCCCAAGCCCTTCCAGCGCGTAGTACTCGCACTGGATGGGAATCAGCACCTCTGCGCCGGCGACCATCGCGTTGACGGTCAGCAGACCGAGCGACGGCGGGCAGTCGATCAGGATGTAGTCCAGCGGCTGCTCATACGCCTGGATCGCCCGCTGGAGTCGGCTCTCACGTGCCACCAGCGACACCAGCTCGATCTCCGCGCCGGCCAGATCGATGGTGGCGGGAGCACAGAAGAGACCTTCGACGTCTGGGACCGGCTGAACCACTTCCGAGAGTGGCCTGCTCTCCACCAGGACGTCATAGATGGAAGGAACCTCGGCGTGGTGATCGATGCCCAGGGCCGTGGACGCATTGCCCTGGGGATCGAGATCGACCACGAGAACACGTGCACCGTGAAGCGCAAGCGAAGCGGCAAGGTTGACCGTCGTGGTCGTCTTGCCCACTCCGCCCTTCTGGTTGGCCACCACCATGATGCGCTTATGGCCAGGGCGGGGCAGACCCTCGCCGGCGCGGCCGATGGCCTCGACCGCCAGTTGGGCCGCACGACCGATGGGGGTGTCGTCCATCGGCGGCGGTGTTTCACGTGAAACACCCTCCCCCGCCGATTCGGTTCTGGGACCGGGGACCGGATCGGTCATCGGTCCCGCAATGTTGGCGTCGGACCGCAAGGATTCACTCTCCTCGACTTCAGGCTCGCAATGAACAGAGCCTGCCATGCTTTCGGGTTCGTGAACCAGCGAGGCCCGCTCTTCTGTGGACGAACCCACTTCTGTGGACAACTCCGTAGTCCTAACGGGCCTGCTATGCCTCGGTGTGGCGGCGGCGCGACCACGGCTGATGATTCCATGCAGCAGAGAGCGACGTTTCACGTGAAACACGATGCCCCCGCTGCGTAGCTACGGAGGCACGACACTCCGCATCGCGCACGCGCGGCAACGCTCCAGGAACCTCACCTGGAGCGCCGGAGACAGACCGCGCAAGGCGGTCGTTCCCTGCGCGTGCGCCCGAGCGGGTCAGCGGCGACGCCTCGTGCGACTCGTCCGCGCGGCCTTGGCCCTCTTCGCGGCGAACCGCACACCCCCCGGGCTCTCGCCTACCACCACACGCACCACCGTGGACATCGGGTCGACGACGCCCTCTCCGACGTGCAGCACCTCGGTCTCCACCACGCCGAGCTTGCTCAGAGCAGCCCGCGCCCCGGCAATCTCCTCCTCGGCGGTATCTCCCTTGAGCGCCAGCATCTCTCCGTAGGGACGCAGGAGTGGCACCCCCCAGCCGGCCAGTCGATCGAGCGGCGCCACCGCGCGAGCCGTCACCACATGGACCGGCTGAAGCGTCCCCAGAACCTCCTCGGCCCTGCCGCGCACCACCGTCACATGGTCCAGTCCGAGCAGTTCGACGACCTCTTGAAGAAAGTTGGTGCGCCGCAGCAGCGGCTCCAGCAGCGTGATCTTGAGGTCGGGACGTACCAGCGCCAGCGGAATTCCCGGCAGGCCCGCACCGGAACCCACATCGCAGACCGTGACACCCTCGGGTACGACCTCGGAGAGCACCGCGCAATTCAGCAGATGCCGCTCCCACAGCCGAGGCACCTCGCGTGGGCCGATCAGCCCCCGTGTCACTCCGACATCGGCCAGCAGTTCCGCGTACCGGACAGCCTCCGGGAAGAAGTCACCGAATACCGCCTGCGCGCCTTCGGGCGCCTGGGGAAGCTCTACTTCCGCCGTCACGGGAACCGTCCTTCCATACCGCACGACCGCACTGTGGCGGCTGACTATCAGGCTGACAAAGATCGGCCCCGCCTGCGAACAGACGGGGCCGACAGAACAAGGGTCCGGTCAGGCCGGGAGAACGACGACGAAGCGCTGCGGCTCCTCGCCCTCGGACTCACTGCGCAGACCCGCGGCCGCAACCGCGTCGTGCACGACCTTGCGCTCGAACGGCGTCATCGGGTCCAGCTTCACCGGCTCACCGGTGCTCTTGACCTCGTCCGCGGCCTTGGCGCCCAGCTCGGCCAGCTGGGCCCGCTTCTTGGCCCGGAAGCCGGCGATGTCCAGCATCAGCCGACTGCGGTCACCGGTCTCCCGGTGCACGGCAAGTCGCGTCAGCTCCTGGAGCGCCTCCAAGACCTCACCGTCACGACCCACGAGCTTCTGCAGATCACGTACCGAGTCGCTGATGATCGATACCGCGGCCCGGTCCGCCTCGACGTCCATGTCGATGTCGCCGTCGAGATCGGCGATGTCGAGCAGGCCTTCGAGGTAGTCCGCTGCGATCTCGCCCTCCTGCTCAAGGCGGGTCAAGGTGTCGCTGCCCTCAACGGCCGTGGAAGTGGTGCCTTCCGTCACGGATGGACTCCTTCTTACTTCTTGGACGGGTGCTTGGGCCGCTGCGGGCCCTTGCGCTGTCCGGACTTGGCTTGGCGTGAGGAGCCGGACGCGGTCTTGCCCGCCGGCTTGTCGTCCTGCGGTGCGTCCGACCCCTTGCTCCGTGCCTGGGAGCTGCCCGTGGCCTTGGACCGCGTCAGGGGCGTATCGCCGGTCTTGCTTCCGGGCTGCTGCGTCGTACCGGTGCCGGTACCAGTACCGGTGGTGGTCTGGCGCTGGGACTTCGTCTGGCGCTTGGGCTGCTGGCGACGCTGCGCGGCACTGCTCTCGGCCTCGGCAAGAGCCGTGTCGCTCTTGATCACCGAGCCGTCCTCCTGGGCAGCGAAGCCCTGCTTGGCCAGGCCCGTGATGAACTTCCGCTCGATGTCGTTGCGGTCCGGACCCTTGGACACGATGCGCTTGACCATGTTCCGCCTGGTCCGGCCGCGCACCTCACCATGAGCCATGACGCTCTTCAGCAGACGCCCCAGGTACTGGTCCTGCGCCTTGCTGCCCGGCGTCGGGTTCTGGTTGATCACGTACATCTGCTGACCCATGGTCCAGACGTTGGTGGTCAGCCAGTAGACCAGGACACCGACGGGGAAGTTGATGCCCATCACGGCGAAGATCACCGGGAAGATGTACATCAGCATCTTCTGCTGGTTCATGTACGGCGTCTTGACCGTCAGGTCGACGTTCTTCGTCATCAGCTGGCGCTGGGTGAAGAACTGCGACGCCGACATCATCACGATCATGATCGCGGTGACGACCCGGACGTCGGTGAGGGAGGCGCCGAGAGCCTGAACCTTCTCCTGGCTGTCCATGAACTTGGCAGCGAGCGGAGCACCGAAGATGTGTGCCTGACGGGCGCTGTCCAGCAGCGACTGGTCGATGACACCGATCTTCTTGTTCGACGCGATGGCCGAGAGCACGTGATACAGGGCGAAGAAGAACGGGGACTGCGCCAGGATGGGAAGGCACGAGGAGAGCGGGTTGGTGCCCGTCTCCTTGTACAGCTTCATCATCTCTTCGGACTGACGCTGCTTGTCGTTCTTGTAGCGCTCCTGGATCGCCTTCATCTTCGGCTGGAGCACCTGCATGTTCCGGGTGGACTTGATCTGCTTCACGAAGAGCGGGATCAAGCAGATCCGGATCAGCACCACCAGGGACACGATGGACAGGCCCCAGGCCCAGCCCGTGTCATTGCCGAAGATCGCTCCGTACAACTTGTGGAACTGGACAATGACCCATGAAACAGGCCAGGTGATAAAGCTGAACAGACTGGCAATCGTGTCCACTAATCAGGCTCCTTGAGCATTGGGCGAAGTCTCTGCGGCCGGGCTCGGGGGTTCGGAAACCGACCCTCCGGGAGGCACATCAGCGGCGGAGTCCCCGCCCTTGCCGCCGCGCATGGCATGGCGCAGCAGTTCGTGCCAACGCGGACGTTTGCGTGGTGGAACGTGGTCCACGCCACCGGGTGACCACGGATTGCACCGCAGGATGCGCCAGGCCGTCAGCGCTGTTCCCTTGATCGCTCCGTGCCGGTCGATCGCCGTATATCCATAGTGGGAACACGACGGGTAGTAACGACAGACGGGCCCGAGAAGAGGGCTGATCGTCCACTGATAGAGCTTGATGAGAGCCAGCAGCGGGTACTTCATCGCGCGCCCCCTCCCAGCAGCCGCTGAAGTGCGGCGTCCAGGTCTCGGGCCAGTTGTGCGTGGTCGGCGTCGCCCGCTCCGGGCAGCGCTCGTACGACAACCAGGCTACCGGGGGGCAGCAGGGCCAGCCGTTCACGGACCAGGTGGCGAAGCCTGCGCTTCACCGCAGTACGCACAACCGCTCCGCCCACGGCTTTGCTGACAACGAAACCCGCACGTGGCGGGGGAGCGTACTCCCCAGTCACGTGCGGGTCCGTTGCGCCGCTGCGTAGATGAACGACGAGAAGCGGGCGGCCGGCCCGGCGTCCTCGGCGTACTGCGGTCGCGAAGTCCTCGCGCCGCCTCAGCCGATTCTCGGTAGGCAGCACGTCATGACCTGTAGGCGATCAGGCGGACAGGTTGGCGCGACCCTTGCCACGGCGGGACGCGAGAATCGCGCGGCCGGCACGGGTGCGCATCCGCAGCCGGAAGCCGTGGGTCTTCGCGCGACGACGATTGTTCGGCTGGAAGGTGCGCTTGCTCACTCGGGGGCTCCAGAAATGACTCGGGTTTTGGCGGGACATCGTCTGGCTGTCACCGTGCGCCCACGAGAGACTCGGTAAACGCTCAAGTGCACCGCTTCACGACCACAGATCGTGGTCTTTGCCCATCGGAGGCAGGCGGCAGCAGCCATCGACAACTCGACCTCGTCACGGTACGCGCGGCTGCGCCATCCGGTCAAACCGGCTCCGCGACACCCGCACTGTGCACAGGCTGTGGACAACAACTTGAACCACGTGGGTCGCCCTGGCTACCGTGGCTGAACCCCGGTTCTTTTTCTTCCTGCCTGCCGGTCCTCACCCATCCCGACCCACCCCGTCCCGAGAACCACACATTCGTGGGACCAGCGAGAGAGCGTGCCCTGTGGCTGACGTACCTGCCGATCTTGCCGCAGTGTGGCCACGCGTGCTGGAGCACCTTCTCGGGGAGGGGCAGCAGGGCATCGAGCCGAAGGACAAGCAGTGGGTCGAGCGCTGCCAGCCGCTCGCGCTGGTCGCCGACACCGCGCTGCTCGCCGTCCCCAACGAGTGGGGAAAGCGTGTGCTGGAGGGCCGGCTGGCGCCGCTCATCAGCGAGACGCTGAGCCGCGAGTGCGGCCGCCCGATCCGCATCGCGATCACGGTCGACGACTCCGTGGGGGAGCCCCCGAGCCCGCCGGCGCCTCCGATACACCAGTCGCCGCAGGCCCAGCAGCAGCGCTACCCGGAACCGCCGCACGACGAGCGCCGTCCCGGCGACGCGTACGACGGCTACGGGCACCGGCCCTCGGACGACGGCATGCCGACCGCCCGGCCCGCCTACCCCGACTACCAGCAGCAGCGCCCCGAACCCGGTGCGTGGCCGCGCACCCAGGAGGACCTGTCCTGGCAGCAGCCCCGGCTCGGAGGGTTCCAGGACCGCGACGCGTCCGTGGACCAGTGGCGGGAGCCGTACACGGGCGGGCGCTCCCCGCACGACTACCGGTCGCAGCCGCCCGAGCGCCAGGGCTACGAACAGCAGCGTCCCGAGCGCCACGACCTGGACCCCCAGTCCCCGCACCGCCCGCCCGCCGGCGGCACCGGCAGGCCCGGTGGCGCGGGCGGACCGATGGGCGGCCAGCCCTCCGCGGGCCCCGGGGAGCCCGCGGCCCGGCTGAATCCGAAGTACCTCTTCGACACCTTCGTCATCGGGGCGTCCAACCGGTTCGCGCACGCCGCGGCGGTCGCGGTCGCGGAAGCGCCCGCCAAGGCGTACAACCCCCTCTTCATCTACGGGGAGTCCGGTCTCGGCAAGACCCACCTGCTGCACGCCATCGGGCACTACGCCCGCAGCCTCTACCCGGGCACCCGGGTGCGGTACGTGAGCTCGGAGGAGTTCACCAACGAGTTCATCAACTCGATCCGTGACGGCAAGGGCGACACCTTCCGCAAGCGCTACCGCGATGTGGACATCCTGCTCGTCGACGACATCCAGTTCCTGGCGAGCAAGGAGTCGACGCAGGAGGAGTTCTTCCACACCTTCAACACGCTTCACAACGCCAACAAGCAGATCGTGCTGTCCTCGGACCGGCCGCCCAAGCAACTGGTGACCCTGGAGGACCGGTTGCGCAACCGCTTCGAGTGGGGCCTGACCACCGACGTACAGCCGCCGGAACTGGAGACGCGCATCGCGATCCTCCGCAAGAAGGCGGTGCAGGAGCAGCTCAACGCCCCGCCGGAGGTCCTGGAGTTCATCGCCTCCCGCATCTCCCGGAACATCAGGGAACTGGAGGGTGCGCTGATCCGGGTCACCGCGTTCGCCAGTCTCAACCGCCAGCCGGTGGACCTGGGACTGACGGAGCACGTGCTGAAGGATCTGATCCCCGGTGGTGAGGACTCGGCGCCGGAGATCACTGCGACGGCCATCATGGCGTCGACCGCTGACTACTTCGGTCTGACGGTGGACGATCTGTGCGGAACCTCGCGCAGCCGGGTACTGGTGACGGCCCGGCAGATCGCCATGTACCTCTGCCGCGAGCTCACCGATCTCTCGCTGCCCAAGATCGGGGCGCAGTTCGGCGGTCGCGACCATACGACGGTGATGCACGCGGACCGGAAGATCCGCGCGCTGATGGCGGAGCGGCGTTCCATCTACAACCAGGTCACCGAGCTCACCAACCGCATCAAGAACGGCTGACGCGGCACCGCGTCCGCCGCAGGGGCGCCTGTGGAACCCGTCGAGGTTCCGCGGGCGCCCCTGTGCGTGGTCGCGGTCGGCCGACGCCGTTCCCGACGCTGCCGGCACCACGGCTCCCGGCAGCGTCGGGCTGCTCCGGGTGCGGCCTCCCGGTGCGGGCTCCGCCGCCTCCCGGACGGACCTCGCCCCGGGCTGCCGGACCGTCTTCGGGTCGGCCTGGGCCACTCCCAGCCGCCTGCCCGGGGGCTGCTCCGACCCCGCCACCGCCGCTCCGACGCCGCCGCGGTGTTCGAATACCTGCCGTTGGCCGCCTGTTCTCCACAGATCTGGGGAGTTTTTCTCTTCCACAGCCTGGGGATCCGGAAGTTGTCCATACTGCTTCCACAGGCGTGGTTCCCGATGCACCATCAGGCCAGGTCACGAGCCTGGGGATTTGTGGCAAACCTTGATCCACAGCCTGTGGACAAAATCTCCGTCCACAAGGCACCGGTGATGTTGTCCACCGGCAACCCACAGCCGCGCACGTGTTGTCCCCAGCCGGACCGGGCTTCTCCACATCGCTGTCCACTGTTCGGCAACGCGACACCGCTCTTCACTGCGCCGAGTGAAAGGCGTCACACCGAGAGGGATGGTTGGGCTGTGGGGAACGGGGGTAAAACTGGGGACAGCCCTGGGGAGAAACCCCCCTGTCCTGTGTATCGGGTGTGCAGAACTTTCGTGTGTCCACAGAGACACCGAGTTGTCCACCGCTGCCACCCACAGGGGCAGTGGACAAAAAATCGGGCCTGACCTGGGTAAACAGCGTTATCCACGGTTTCCACAGGCCCTACTACTACTGCCACATAGAGTTAGCTCGGGATTCGGTTCGAAGCAGGGGCTGTGCACAACTCCGGCCCGGCGCCGACCGAGCCTCTTGGCACGACTTGACCCCGAGCCGCACCGAGTGTCGGTGCCGTACGTCAGACTGGTCCCCGGCGTCCTCCCGCCGCCATGGAAGGGGGACGCAGTCAGAAGACGAAGGCCGGCAGGGCGAGCGAGCAACAGCAGGAGGCGGTTCCGGTGAAGATCCGGGTGGAGCGCGATGTACTCGCGGAGGCGGTGGCCTGGGTGGCCCGCAGCCTCCCGGCCCGTCCGCCGGCGCCCGTTCTCGCGGGCCTTCTGCTGAAGGCTGAGGACGGCGCCCTCAGCTTCTCCAGCTTCGACTACGAGGTCTCGGCGCGGGTCTCGGTGGACGCGGAGGTCGAGGAGGACGGCACGGTCCTGGTCTCCGGCCGCCTGCTCGCCGACATCTGCCGTGCCCTTCCCAACCGTCCGGTGGAGATTTCCACCGACGGTGTACGGGCGACCGTGGTCTGCGGCTCCTCGCGATTCACACTCCACACCCTTCCTGTGGAGGAGTACCCGGCACTCCCGGAGATGCCGACCGCGACCGGGACGGTCCCCGGTGAGGTCTTCGCCTCCGCCGCCGCGCAGGTGGCCATCGCCGCGGGGCGCGACGACACGCTGCCGGTCCTTACCGGTGTGCGGATCGAGATCGAGGGCGAGACCGTCACCCTCGCCTCCACCGACCGGTACCGCTTCGCGGTCCGTGAGTTCCTCTGGAAGCCGGAGAACCCGGAGGCCTCGGCCGTCGCCCTGGTGCCCGCCAAGACGCTGCTCGACACCGCCAAGGCCCTGACCAGCGGTGACACGGTCACGCTGGCGCTGTCGGGCTCGGGCGCCGGTGAGGGACTGATCGGTTTCGAGGGCGCGGGCCGCCGGACCACCACGCGACTGCTCGAAGGCGATCTGCCGAAGTACCGCACCCTGTTCCCCACCGAGTTCAACTCGGTCGCGGTGATCGAGACCGCGCCGTTCGTCGAGGCGGTCAAGCGCGTGGCCCTGGTCGCCGAGCGGAACACCCCGGTGCGGCTCAGCTTCGAGCAGGGCGTGCTGATCCTGGAAGCGGGTTCCAGCGACGACGCACAGGCTGTGGAGAGGGTCGACGCGGTGCTGGAGGGCGATGACATCTCGATCGCCTTCAACCCGACCTTCCTGCTGGACGGCCTGAGCGCGATCGACTCCCCGGTCGCCCAGCTGTCCTTCACGACGTCGACGAAGCCCGCGCTGCTGAGCGGCCGTCCCGCCGTGGACGCCGAGGCCGACGAGGCGTACAAGTACCTGATCATGCCGGTCCGCCTCTCCGGCTGACCCGGGCCACTCCGGGGATTCTCCGACCGGTTCCTCACCCGGTCGCCGGACCCTTCCGGACCTGCCACGGCGGTCATGGCGGTCACGCCCGTCGACGGGCGTGACCGCCGTTCCGTCCCCCGCCGGGCGTAGGCTCGGTCCCGGGTACGCATCGGCACAACGCTTAAGGATTCTCTGATGGAGCTCGGTCTCGTCGGCCTCGGCAAGATGGGCGGCAACATGCGCGAGCGCATCCGCCGCGCAGGCCACACCGTCATCGGTTACGACCGCAACCCGGATGTCTCCGATGTCCACAGCCTGGAAGAGCTTGTGGGCAAGCTGGAGGGCCCGCGGGTCGTCTGGGTGATGGTGCCGGCCGGTGCCCCGACCCAGGCCACGATCGATGAGCTGGCCGGGCTCCTGTCCCCCGGCGACATCGTCGTCGACGGCGGGAACTCCCGCTGGACCGACGACGAGAAGCACGCGGTCGAGCTGGGCATCAAGGGCATCGGCTTCGTGGACTGCGGGGTCTCCGGTGGTGTCTGGGGCCTGGAGAACGGCTACGCCCTGATGTACGGCGGCGACGCCGAGCACGTGGCGAAGGTCCAGCCGGTCTTCGACGCGCTGAAGCCCGCGGGCGACTTCGGCTCCGTCCACGCGGGCAAGGTCGGTGCCGGTCACTTCGCGAAGATGGTCCACAACGGCATCGAGTACGCCATGATGCAGGCCTACGCCGAGGGCTGGGAGCTGCTGGAGAAGGTCGACTCCGTCACCGATGTGCGCGAGGTCTTCCGGTCCTGGCAGGAGGGCACGGTCATCCGGTCCTGGCTGCTCGACCTGGCGGTCAACGCGCTGAACGAGGACGAGCACCTCGACGAGCTCCGCGGTTTCGCCGCGGACTCCGGCGAGGGACGCTGGACGGTGGAGGCCGCGATCGACAACGCGGTGCCGCTGCCCGCGATCACGGCGTCGCTCTTCGCGCGTTTCGCCTCGCGGCAGGACGACTCCCCGCAGATGAAGATGATCGCGGCGCTGCGCAACCAGTTCGGCGGCCACGCGGTCGAGAGCAAGAAGTAACGCACCGGGAAGCGGGCCGGGAGACCGGTCCGCCACCGCGGAGCACGGAGCAGGAAGCCGGGAAGGTCGGCGCACACCATGCATGTCACGCATCTTTCGCTGGCCGACTTCCGCTCGTACGCCCGGGTCGAGGTACCACTCGATCCGGGCGTCACCGCTTTCGTGGGGGCCAACGGCCAGGGCAAGACGAATCTGGTGGAGGCCGTCGGATATCTGGCGACGCTCGGCAGCCACCGGGTGTCCTCCGACGCGCCGTTGGTGAGGATGGGCGCGGACCGGGCCGTGATCCGGGCGGCCGTCACCCAGGGCGAGCGGTCGCAGCTCGTCGAGCTGGAACTCAACCCGGGCAAGGCCAACCGTGCGAGGATCAATAGATCGTCGCAGGTCAGACCACGTGACGTGCTGGGAATCGTGCGCACGGTGCTGTTCGCGCCGGAGGATCTGGCCCTGGTCAAGGGCGATCCCGGGGAACGCCGGCGGTTCCTCGACGAGCTGATCACGGCCCGTTCGCCGAGGATGGCGGGGGTGCGGTCCGATTACGAGCGGGTGCTGAAGCAGCGCAACACCCTGCTGAAGTCGGCGGCGATGGCGCGCCGGCACGGTGGCCGGTCGATGGATCTGTCCACGCTCGACGTGTGGGACCAGCATCTGGCCCGGGTGGGCGCGGAGCTGTCGGCGCAGCGGCTGGACCTGCTCGCGACGTTGCAGCCGCTGACCGACAAGGCGTACGGGGACGTCGCGCCGGGTGGTGGGCCGGTGGCGTTGGAGTACCGCGGCTCGGCGGGTGCGGCGGTGGGTGCCGCCGCCGGTTCGGCGAGTACGCGCGAGGAGCTGTACGAGCAGTTGACCGCGGCCCTGGCGGAGGTCCGCAAGCAGGAGATCGAGCGGGGCGTGACGTTGGTGGGGCCGCACCGGGACGATCTGCTGCTGGGGCTGCGCGGGATGCCGGCCAAGGGGTACGCGAGTCACGGCGAGTCCTGGTCGTACGCGTTGGCGCTGCGGCTCGCCTCGTACGAACTGCTGCGCGGCGAGGGCAACGAGCCGGTGCTGGTGCTGGACGACGTCTTCGCCGAGCTGGACGCGCGCCGACGGGAGCGGCTGGCGGAGCTCGTCGCCCCGGCCGAGCAGGTCCTGGTGACGGCGGCGGTGGACGACGACGTCCCCGGCGTGCTGGCCGGGACGAGGTACGCGGTGTCCGCGGGTGAGGTGGAGCGGCTGTGAGCGGGCGGGACGAGGCGTCCGGGGCCCCCGGCCGGACTCCGGGGGACCGGCCGGAGGGCGCGGGGCAGCCGGAGCCGTCGGGTGTCGATCTGGCGCGGGTGGCGTTGCGCGCGGCGAAGGAGCAGGCCCGGGCGCGCGGTGCCGCGGCGCAGCAGAAGAGGCAGGCACGGCGGGGCGGCGGGCTGCGTTCCGGGGCGCGGGCCGACGGGCGGGACCCGTTGCCGCTGGGTGCCGCGATCCATCGTCTGATCGCCGAGCGCGGCTGGGAGACGCCCGCCGCGGTGGGCGGGGTGATGGGACGCTGGCCGCAGATCGTGGGCGACGATCTGGCCAATCACTGTGTGCCGTTGCGCTACGACGAGGATCCGGACGAGCGGGTGCTGACGGTGCAGTGCGACTCGACGGCGTGGGCGACGCAGCTCCGTCTGCTGGCGCCTCAGCTCGTGGCCCGGCTCAACGCGGATCTGGGGCCGGGCACGGTGCGGATGATCAAGGTGTTGGGGCCGGGGGGGCCGCAGCGCAGGTTCGGTCCGCTGCGGGCGCCCGGAAGCACCGGGTCCGGCGATACCTATGGCTGATGCCGGGGCGGTCGATGCCTTCTGGTGACACGTGCCGACCTGGGGCGTCTTCGGGTTCCGGGGGTCGTGGGGCGGTCTTCCGGAGGGGGCGGGGCGGTGTTCCGGGCCGGTTCGCGGTGGCGCGGGGTGTGGCCCGTCGCACCCGTATCGCACGGGTGTGCGGTGATCGAAACCGCGAGGCGGGAGTGGGGCGTCCCTCACGGTAGCGGAGGGTTGACCGGCCGAAGCGCACAATGCCGGTGTGGGGCTCTTGAGGACCCTTCCTGAATATGGGGAGTCGTCAGCCGCTTATTCAGGGCGGCACATGCGTACTCAGGTACCCGCAAACCCCCATGAGTGTCGGCGCTACCGGTAGACTGGTGCACAATCCCGCATCTCGCGGGAGTCGTCGATTACAAGCCGAACGACGCAGCCGTTCCGGACTGTCCGGAGGACGGCCTGTGCTGTGCCAGAAAGGGCGCTTCGTGGCCGAATCCGGCAACCCCAACGAGAACAACCCGTCCACCTCCGGTGAGAGTGGCGAGGCGGTCGCCCCGGCCGGGGCATCCGCCTCCGTCGAGGCCGTCGCCCCGGCCGAGGCGTCAGCTTCGTACGACGCCAGCGCGATCACCGTCCTGGAGGGCCTGGACGCGGTCCGCAAGCGACCTGGCATGTACATCGGCTCGACCGGTGAGCGCGGCCTGCACCACCTCGTCTACGAGGTGGTGGACAACTCCGTCGACGAGGCGCTGGCAGGTCACGCGGACACCATCGACGTCACGATCCTCGCCGACGGCGGCGTCCGCGTTGTCGACAACGGCCGCGGTATCCCGGTCGACATCGTCCCGTCCGAGAAGAAGCCGGCGGTCGAGGTCGTGCTGACGGTGCTGCACGCGGGCGGCAAGTTCGGCGGCGGCGGTTACGCCGTCTCCGGCGGTCTGCACGGTGTCGGCGTCTCCGTGGTGAACGCGCTGTCGTCGCGGGTCTCCGTGGAGGTCAAGCGGGACGGTTACCGCTGGACCCAGGACTACAAGCTCGGCGTGCCCACCGCGCCGCTGGCCCGCAACGAGGCCACCGACGAGTCCGGCACGACCGTCACCTTCTGGGCCGACGCGGACATCTTCGAGACCACCGAGTACTCCTTCGAGACCCTGTCGCGCCGCTTCCAGGAGATGGCGTTCCTCAACAAGGGCCTGACGATCGGCCTCACCGACGAGCGCGAGTCGGCGAAGGCCACCAGCGGTGCGGACGAGGCGGGAGCGGACGAGAAGGCCGAGGTCAAGTCGGTCACGTACCACTACGAGGGCGGCATCGTCGACTTCGTGAAGTACCTCAACTCCCGCAAGGGCGACGTGATCCACCAGTCGGTGATCGACATCGAGGCCGAGGACAAGGAGCGCATGCTCTCGGCCGAGATCGCGATGCAGTGGAACACGCAGTACAGCGAGGGCGTCTACTCCTTCGCCAACACGATCCACACGCACGAGGGCGGCACGCACGAGGAGGGCTTCCGCGCGGCGCTGACCACGCTGGTCAACAAGTACGCGCGGGACAAGAAGCTGCTCCGCGAGAAGGACGACAACCTCACGGGCGACGACATCCGCGAGGGTCTGACGGCCATCATCTCGGTGAAGCTGGGCGAGCCGCAGTTCGAGGGCCAGACGAAGACCAAGCTGGGCAACACGGAGGCGAAGACCTTCGTCCAGAAGGTGGTCCACGAGCACCTCACGGACTGGTTCGACCGCAACCCGAACGAGGCCGCCGACATCGTCCGCAAGGGCATCGCGGCGGCCACCGCCCGTGTCGCGGCCCGCAAGGCGCGCGACCTGACCCGTCGCAAGGGGCTGCTGGAGAGCGCCTCGCTGCCGGGCAAGCTGAGCGACTGCCAGTCCAACGACCCGACGAAGTGCGAGATCTTCATCGTCGAGGGCGACTCCGCCGGTGGTTCGGCGAAGTCCGGCCGCAACCCGATGTACCAGGCGATCCTGCCGATCCGCGGCAAGATCCTGAACGTCGAGAAGGCAAGGGTCGACAAGATCCTGCAGAACACCGAGGTCCAGGCGCTGATCTCGGCCTTCGGCACCGGGGTCCACGAGGACTTCGACATCGAGAAGCTCCGCTATCACAAGATCATTCTGATGGCGGACGCCGACGTCGACGGCCAGCACATCAACACCCTGCTGCTGACGTTCCTCTTCCGCTTCATGCGTCCGCTGGTCGAGGCCGGGCACGTCTTCCTCTCCCGCCCGCCGCTCTACAAGATCAAGTGGGGCCGGGACGACTTCGAGTACGCGTACTCGGACCGTGAGCGCGACGCCCTGGTCGCGCTGGGGAAGCAGAACGGGAAGCGGATCAAGGAGGACTCGATCCAGCGCTTCAAGGGCCTCGGCGAGATGAACGCCGAGGAACTGCGCGTCACCACGATGGACGTCGACCACCGGGTCCTCGGCCAGGTCACGCTGGACGACGCGGCGCAGGCCGACGACCTCTTCTCGGTGCTCATGGGCGAGGACGTCGAGGCGCGGCGCTCGTTCATCCAGCGCAACGCCAAGGACGTCCGCTTCCTCGACATCTGAGTCGGCCGCATCCAGCCAGCCGCCGCTCGAAAGGACTTTGACCAGCAATGGCCGACGAGAACACCCCTGTCCCCGTGACACCTGAAGAGGAGCCCGCCGCCGGTGTGGGCATGCGTGTCGAGCCCGTCGGGCTCGAGACGGAGATGCAGCGCTCCTACCTCGACTACGCGATGTCCGTGATCGTCTCGCGTGCGCTGCCGGACGTGCGGGACGGCCTCAAGCCCGTCCACCGCCGGGTGCTGTACGCGATGTACGACGGCGGCTACCGGCCCGAGAAGGGCTTCTACAAGTGCGCCCGCGTCGTCGGCGACGTCATGGGTACGTACCACCCGCACGGCGACTCCTCGATCTACGACGCGCTGGTGCGCCTGGCACAGCCGTGGTCGATGCGGATGCCGCTGGTGGACTCCAACGGCAACTTCGGTTCCCCGGGCAACGACCCGGCCGCCGCCATGCGGTACACCGAGTGCAAGATGATGCCGCTGTCCATGGAGATGGTCCGGGACATCGACGAGGAGACCGTCGACTTCCAGGACAACTACGACGGCCGCAACCAGGAGCCGACGGTTCTGCCGGCGCGCTTCCCGAACCTGCTGGTCAACGGTTCCGCGGGGATCGCGGTCGGCATGGCGACCAACATCCCGCCGCACAACCTGCGCGAGGTCGCGGACGGCGCGCAGTGGTACCTGGAGCACCCGGAGGCCTCGCAGGAGGAGCTCCTGGAGGCGCTGATCGAGCGCATCAAGGGCCCGGACTTCCCGACCGGCGCGCTGGTCGTGGGCCGCAAGGGCATCGAGGAGGCGTACCGCACCGGCCGCGGTTCGATCACGATGCGCGCGGTCGTCGCGGTCGAGGAGATCCAGAACCGCCAGTGCCTGGTGGTCACGGAGCTTCCGTACCAGACCAACCCCGACAACCTGGCGCAGAAGATCGCCGACCTGGTGAAGGACGGCAGGATCGGCGGCATCGCCGACGTCCGCGACGAGACCTCCTCGCGCACCGGTCAGCGGCTCGTCGTCGTGCTGAAGCGGGACGCGGTCGCCAAGGTCGTGCTGAACAACCTGTACAAGCACACCGACCTCCAGAACAACTTCGGCGCCAACATGCTGGCGCTGGTCGACGGTGTGCCGCGCACCCTGTCGATCGACGCGTTCATCCGCCACTGGGTGACGCACCAGATCGAGGTCATCGTCCGGCGGACGAAGTTCCGGCTGCGCAAGGCCGAGGAGCGGGCGCACATCCTGCGCGGCCTGCTCAAGGCCCTGGACGCGATCGACGAGGTCATCGCGCTCATCCGGCGCAGCCAGACGGTCGAGGTGGCGCGCGAGGGCCTGATGGGCCTGCTGGAGATCGACGAGATCCAGGCGAACGCGATCCTGGAGATGCAGCTGCGCCGGCTCGCCGCGCTGGAGCACCAGAAGATCACCGCCGAGTACGACGAACTCCAGGCGAAGATCAACGAGTACAACGCGATCCTGGTGTCGCCGGAGCGGCAGCGGGGCATCGTCAGCGAGGAACTGGCGGCGATCGTCGACAAGTTCGGCGACGACCGGCGTTCCAAGCTGGTGCCCTTCGAGGGCGACATGTCCATCGAGGACCTGATCGCCGAGGAGGACATCGTCGTCACGATCACGCGTGGCGGCTATGTGAAGCGCACGAAGACGGACGACTACCGCTCGCAGAAGCGCGGCGGCAAGGGCGTGCGCGGGACGAAGCTCAAGGAAGACGACATCGTCGACCACTTCTTCGTCTCGACGACGCACCACTGGCTGCTGTTCTTCACCAACAAGGGCCGGGTGTACCGCGCGAAGGCCTACGAACTGCCGGACGCCGGCCGGGACGCCCGCGGTCAGCACGTGGCCAACCTGCTGGCCTTCCAGCCGGACGAGCGGATCGCCCAGATCCTGGCGGTCCGCGACTACGAGGTCGCGCCGTACCTGATCCTGGCCACGAAGGGCGGCCTGGTGAAGAAGACCGCGCTGAAGGACTACGACTCGCCCCGGTCCGGCGGCGTCATCGCCATCAACCTGCGTGAGACGGCCGACGGTTCGGACGACGAGCTGATCGGCGCGGAGCTGGTGTCGGCCGAGGACGACCTGCTGCTCATCAGCAAGAAGGCGCAGTCGATCCGGTTCACCGCGACGGACGAGGCGCTGCGCCCGATGGGCCGTGCCACCTCGGGCGTCAAGGGCATGAGCTTCCGCGAGGACGACGAACTGCTCTCGATGAACGTGGTGCGGCCGGGTACGTTCGTGTTCACCGCCACCGACGGCGGATACGCCAAGCGGACCGCCGTGGACGAGTACCGGGTCCAGGGGCGTGGCGGTCTCGGCATCAAGGCTGCGAAGATCGTCGAGGACCGGGGCTCGCTGGTCGGTGCGCTGGTGGTGGAGGAAACCGACGAGATTCTCGCCATCACGCTCGGCGGCGGTGTGATTCGTACGCGAGTCAATGAAGTCAGGGAGACGGGCCGTGACACCATGGGCGTCCAACTGATCAATCTGGGCAAGCGCGATGCCGTCGTCGGCATCGCGCGCAACGCCGAAGCCGGCCATGAGGCCGAAGAGGTCGAGGGGTCCGAGGAGGACACCGAGGCCGCGACGGCGGAGGCTGCCGAGAGCACGGTCGATGCCAATGTCGAAGGCACGTCGCCTTCGGCCGGGGAGCACGAGGAGTAGAGCGTGAGTGGAGCCACGGGTGCCGATTCGGCCGCTTCCGGAGCTGGAGCGCACGGTGCCCGTGGCCCCGCCACGGACTCCCAAGGGGGCACAGTGACGGACACCCGGGGGCCTCAGCCCCAGTACGAGGGTTACGCGACCGGGCCGTTGCCCGGTGAGCGCGAGCCCGCACCGGGGCAGGCGAGCGGGCCGTACCACCCGCCGCAGGCGTATCCCTCGCCCGCGGGCGAGACCCAGGGCGGCCGGTCGCACGGCACGCAGGGTGGTGCACAGGGAGCAGGTGCCGCGCAGGCGGCCCGGCTGCCGAGGACGGGAGCGCGGACGACCCCGCGTACCCGCAAGGCGCGTCTGCGGGTGGCGAAGGCCGACCCGTGGTCGGTGATGAAGGTGAGCTTCCTGCTCTCGATCGCGCTCGGCATCTGCACCGTGGTGGCGTCCGCGGTGCTGTGGATGGTGATGGACGCGATGGGGGTCTTCGAGACCGTGGGCGGCACGATAAGTGAGGCCACCGGCTCGAACGACAACAGCGGCTTCGACCTGGAGTCGTTCCTGTCGCTGCCGAGGGTCCTCATCTTCACGTCGGTCATCGCGGTGATCGACGTGGTGCTGGCCACGGCGCTGGCGACGCTTGGCTCGTTCATCTACAACATCTCGGCGGGCTTCGTGGGCGGCGTGGAGCTCACGCTCGCCGAGGACGAGTAGGTCACGCGGTATCGATTTTGGGACTGGCCCCGACGTGCGCTAATCTTCAGAGGTCAGCGCACAGCGCGGCGGGGCTATAGCTCAGTTGGTTAGAGCGCATCCCTGATAAGGATGAGGCCACAGGTTCAAATCCTGTTAGCCCCACCAGTACGAGAGCCCCCCACCGGAGACGGTGGGGGGCTCTCGGCGTTTCCGGCCGTCGTCCGGTGCGGGCGGCCCGCGGCCGGTGGTGATCATTCGCTGGGTACGGCAGGCGTGCGCGTGATCCGGGGACGGTCGCGCCGGGAATGGGGGAAGCAGGATGCGTGCGGTGGGGTGGGCGGCGGCGTGTACGGCCGGCGTGCTGGCGCTGACGGGGTGCGTCGAACGGCCCGCGACGGACAGGCCGTCGTTCGTGGATGCCGAGGATCTGCCGGAGAAACTCGGCGAGGACGGCACGACCGTCGTGGTGGGGGACGGCGACGCGGTGGTGACGGTGCACCTGTACGAGGACCCGCGATGCCCGGTTTGCAGGGAGTTCGAGTTCGACGGAGGCGGTCCGGCGCTGGAGGACGCGATGCTGCGGCGTGAGGCGAGCGCCGAGTACACCTTCGCCTCGTTCCTGGACATCAGGGCGGGCGGCAACGGGTCGAAGAAGGCGGTCAACGCGCTGCGCGCGGCCCTGGAGCTGGGCAAGTTCGTGGAGTTCCACGAGGTGCTGTACGCCAACCAGCCCGACGAGGAGGTCGACGGCTACACCGATGACTTCCTGCTGAAGATCGCCGAGCAGGTGGAGGGACTGCGCGGCCCGGAGTTCGACGCGGCGGTCAGGACCATGAAGTACCGCTCCTTCGTCGTCGCTTCCCAGAAGGCGTACGAGCGGGCCGGTGGCGAGAAGGAGCCCAAGGGGCCCGGCACACCCACCGCGGTCATCAACGGCAAGCGGATCCCGGTGGAGCACCAGGGGTTCCTGATGGACCGCCGGGGCTTCGGCGACGTGCTGAAGCTGATACTCGGCAACCCGGCGGGATGGGACGCCACCCAGTTGGGAGAGCCCGCGCCCGGGGAGGTCAGCCGGTAGGGGCCGGTCCGGCGGTCGGCCCGAGCCCGTCGTCCGTCACACGCCGGCGTCACACGCTGTCGGTCACACGCGGTCCGTCGCACATCGGCCGGAGCGCGTGAAGAAGCCCCCGTCCGGTGCGAACCGGCCCGGGGGCTCCGGGTGTCAGGCGCGCCGCGCTCAGGGCGGGAGGAGGGCGGCGTCCCCGGCCGGGTCCCGGTGGAGGGTGTGGGCGGAGCCACCGGGTCTCGGGGCGTTCGCGGTGTTCGGGGTCACGTGCCGGGTGGCCGGTGACGAGCCGTGCGCCTCCGCGTGGATGCGCTGCTTCATCGTGGGCGGCAGGGCTCTGTCGCGAGGAAGGGTCCATCGCACGGACGGGGTGCTCGCGGTCGCCGCGGTCGTGGCGGCCGTGACCGTGTGCTCCTGGTTCGTGGTGGCCGGCTCCGTGGCGCTCTGCTCCGTGGCCGCCGCCGGGGTGCTCATGAATCCCAGGGCGGCGAGGAGGGCGAAGAAGGCGGTGACGAAGGCGGTCCAGATGCTCCTGGCCTTGAACGTGCTCATGGCCCCTCGCTTTCGGGTGGTCCGGTTTGCTTACCTTTCCGATGATGTGGAAGCAACCCGAGATTTCGTGGACCGACGCCTCGAATACGGCGATCTTCAGATGAACACCACTCGTATGGTTCAACCGGTCTTGACGGGCCCGTGCGGCGCGACCGGGGGGACGGTGCCCCCTGGGGCCGGATCGGCTCCCGGAGGGGCTCACGGGGCCGCTGCGCGGTGATTCCCGGAAGTGGTGTCCGGGAGTGGTGTCCGGGGGCGGTATCGGGGGGACGGCGCCCGGGGCGGTGTCCGGGACGGCGCCGCAGGTGATCGCTTTTCCTGCGGCCCCAGTTGGGTTGCCCGGTAGGTCACCGATCGATATCGGCCGGTGTGTATAGTCGGGCGGCAGAAGTCCCCTACGTCAAGGAAAGACGAGGTCGCGCGGTGAAGAAGCTTCTCCTGGTCGCACTGGCCGCCATCGGCGGGCTCCTCGTGTACCGCCAGATCCAGGCGGATCGCGCCGAGCAGGATCTGTGGACGGAGGCGACTGACTCCGTGCCCGCAGGTTCGGGTGTGTGAGACAGAACAGCCTGATTGCGGGCCCCGGTCGCCGAGCGACCGGGGCTTCGTGCTGTTGCGGGGGCACGGGGCGTGTGCTCGCGGTCAGCACCTGACCCGCCCGTCGGCCGGAAGCGTGACGGGCGGAGCGGGCGGGCCCTCGGCCGACGCAGGGCACCGATGCGGACCGCGTCCCGTTGACGGGAAAAGGAAGAGGAACCGGGGCGATCCGGCCTGCGCCGAGGACAGCGGTGGTGCGGGCGGGGCAGGATGGACCGGCATCGTGGCCGCCGGGCGGACGCCGTGCCGCTGACCGCGGGGCCCGCGGCCGTGCGCCGGTGTCGCGGGCGGGCCGCACGGACGACGAGGGGGAGCGCGTGATGAGGCAGCGCAACAGGGGCCGGGTGACGTTGGCCGCGGTCGCGGCGATGTGCGCGGCGGCGCTGCCGGGGCAGGCGTACGCGGCCGGGGAGGCCGCCGCGTACACCTTCGATCCCGGGGCGAAGAAGGTCGACGGCGCGGAGGTGAGCACCGAGGCGCCGCCGCTCACGCCCGGGTCCGTCTACCGGAGCTCGATCAAGCGGGGCGAGAAGCTCTACTACCGTCTGAACCTCGACGCCGACACGAACGCGTACGTGTCGGCGGTGGCTGTGCCCGGGGAGGGCCAGGTCGCCTACGGGGACGGCATCACGGTCAGCATCCGCGACAGCACGGACCGGCAGTGCAGTTCCGAGAGCGCCCGGTTCCAGTCGGCGGAGTTCGCGCGTCCGATCGCCGGGTACGCCCATCGCGTCGTCGACCCGGACAGCAGTTCCTGCCAGGAGGCCGGGACGTACAACGTCCTGATCGAACGGGAGAGCAAGGCCACCTCGGCACCCGGGGAATGGGACCTGGAGCTGCGCTACGCCGCGGAGCCCCGGGCGAAGCCGGCCGGTTCGATGCCGACCGAGGCTCCGGAGAACTGGCCGTCGCAGTCGCCCGCGCCGCCCACCACCGAACCGCGGAAGCGGTCGGGCGGCACCAGCTACTACGACGCCGCCGGTCTGGAGACCGGCGAGTGGCACGACGACATCGCCCCGGGCCGCACCCGCTTCTACCGGGTTCCGGTGGACTGGGGGCAGCAGGTCTTCGTGAGCGCGGACCTGGGCAACAGCAACGCCTCCACCGAGTACATCGGCAACGCGCTCGCGATGTCCCTGGACAATCCGGCGCTCGGCCACGTCGACAGCGCCTCCCCGCTCTCGTACTCCGGCAAGCCCACCTCCGTGTCGCTGGACCCGCTGCCCCCGGTGGCGTACGAGAACCGGTACGACTCCACGAGCCGCGTCGGCGCCATGAGATTCGCCGGCTGGTACTACCTGTCGGTGTCGCTCAGCCCCAAGGTCGCGGAAGCGTACGGGGACAAGGCCATTCCGCTCAGCCTCAAGATCACGGTGAAGGGAACGGCAGGGAAATCGCCGTACGGGACGGACGCCGGGATCTTCTCCGTCACCCAGAACGACAAGGACATGGCGAGGAGCGGCAGGAGCGCCTCCGAGGAGGCTCGGAGCACCACCATGAGAACGGTCGGTGTGGCCGGGATCAGCGCGGGTGTCGTGCTGGTGCTCGGGCTCGGGGTGTGGACGCTGCTGGCGCGGCGCCGCGCCGCGGGGGTTGCGGCCGGCGGGCCCACGAACGGGGGCGGGCCCACGGCCATGGGCGGCGGGGCGCCGTACGGAGGGCCGCCGCAGGGCTGGTAGGCGGGCGGTCAGCTCTGGGTCAGGGCCCAGATGCCCACGGCGAAACAGAGCAGCGCCACCACCAGGATCGAGGCCGCCACCTTCGGGGGCGGCCCCGGGCGTCCTTGCGGAGCCCGCACCGGAACCGCGGCCGGAACGTTCCCCGGCGCGGCTCCGGGAAACTGCGGCTGCCCGGCGGTGTACGCGCGGGTGAGGGCCGGGTCGTGCCGCACCGCGGACGTGGGCGACTGCGAGAGGTCCGGAGCGGGCGCGACCGCCGGGAAGGGGGTGTCCGGGTGCGACGGATCCGGTGCGGACGGAGCGACCGCCTGCTCCTGCCGGGGTGGCGACGCGGGCTGCCGCGGGGGCGGTGGGAGATGGAAGCTGCCCGTTTCCGACATCGAGACCGGGGGCGGGGACGGGGACTGGGGTGACGGCACGGAGTGCTGGGTCGAGGAGCCCTCGTCCGTATGTCCCTGGTCGGGTCGTACCGACCCGGCGGCGTCCGGCCCGGGCGGGGGCGCCGCCGACGGCCCCTCGGGGCCGAACCCGGTGGGCAGCGGTCCGATCTGGTCGAAGACCTCCACCGGCTCGTCGTCGACGCCGGACTCCGGCAGCATCTCGACCGCGGCGGACAGTGCCTTGCGCGCCCCCGTCGCCGTACGGAACCTGGCCTGCGGGTCCGGTTGCAGCAGACCCGCGAGGACCTGCCACAGCGGCTCGGGGATGCCCTCCGGGGCGCCGGGGGTGCCGTGCAGGGCGAAGTGCTCGACCAGGGCCCGCGCGTCCGGCTTCTTCCCCTGGATCAGGTACAGCGCGACCAGGCCGACCGCGAACAGGTCCGCGGGGAAGTCGGGTTCCGCGCCCATCATCTGCTCGGGTGCGAAGTAACCCGGCGTGCCGACCACGTAGTTGGTCTCGGTGAGACGCGGCTCGCCCTTCCGCATGGAGATCCCGAAGTCGGACAGCCGCAGATGCGGTCGTCCGGTGCCGGTGGCCTCCAGCAGGATGTTGGCGGGCTTGATGTCCCGGTGGACCACGCCCTCCGCGTGCACCGTGGAGAGCCCGGAGAGCAACTGGTCGAGCAGTACGCAGACGAAGCGCGGCGGCAACGGGCCGTAGTCGCCGATGAGATGGGCGAGCGAGCCGCCGCTCACCAGGTCCATGGTGAACAGGACCTTGTCGTCGTCCGCGGCCCAACTGGCGGGGGCGAGCACATGCGGATGCTCGATCCGCAGCGCCTGCTCGCGGACGAAGCGCAGCAGCGTGTGGGCGTCGCTCTGCTGGAGAACCTTGGCCGCCACGTAGCGTCGTCGGCGGTGGTCCCAGGCACGCCAGACGGCGCCGACTCCACCACGTCCGATCGGATCGATCAGTTCGTACCGACCGGCGAAGACCTCACCCATGGTGCTGCGCCCGCTCCCCGTCCCTGGTCTCGGCTCGTACCCGGCCCCGGCTCGTGTCCGGCTTCCGGGGAGCGGTGCCCCGGGGCATGCCGGACCGTCCCCGGTCGTGACGCCCCTCGTTCCCGGGGCCCCGCTCCGGTGTCGTCAGCTCTGGTGTCCTTCGTAGTGCGCCACCGCGTCCGCGGTGCGTCCCGCGCCGTACACCTTGAGGAACTCTGCCAGTTCCGGATGGGTCGGGGCGAGGGAATCCGCCGCATCGATGATGTCACCGGCCGCCGCTACAGACCTCAGCAGCGACTGGATCTCGCGGACCACGCGCCGGACGGTCGGGGCGCCGCCGGTGTGCGTGGTCTGACTGGTGGCGGTGAGGACGGAGCCGCCCTGTGACTTCTTGATCTCCTCCATGCGGTTGGTGGCCTCCCCGGCACTGACACTGCCGTCGGCCACCTGACCGGACAGCTCCTGCAGGGCCTGGACACGCTGGACCACCGCGGGATTGCCGATCTTCGCCCGCTGCCCGCTCATCAGCTGGGAGAGCATGGGGGCAGACAGCCCGAGGACCGCGGCGAGCCGGGCCTGGTTCAGGCCGAGATCATCGATCAGCCGGCGGAACAGCGCTCCGAGAGGCTCTCCGTACCAACTGCGCTGAAGTTCCCTGGCTCTTGCCGTAGCCTCTTGCTGCGCTGCATCCATGGCGTCTCCCCTTCGCTGCCGCTTCGCTGCTGCGAACCTAGTCGTGCATCCTACGGAGAGTGGTTGCCGACCGGGAGTCCCCATCTTTTTTGCAAGTTTCCCGGGAGTACCCGGTACTCTGGTCTGCGGCGGTGGCCGAGGCGCTGAAACGTCCGGTGTTGTCCGCCCTTTCGGGGCCTTAGCTCAGTTGGTAGAGCGCTGCCTTTGCAAGGCAGATGTCAGGAGTTCGAATCTCCTAGGCTCCACATTCTCAAAGCCCCTCTGACCTGCGGAAACGTAGGATGGAGGGGCTTTCTTGCTGGCTCTGGTGGGCACATGGTGGGCACATCGCGTCGATTACGGTCGTTTCATGGCCTACATCGAAACCAAAGAGCGAAGGGGCGGAGACCCTACGTTCGTCGTCCGCTGGCGTGCAGCCGGAGCCCGGAACGGCAAGCGGGAGTCGGAGGCGTTCGACGACCTCACGTCCGCTGAGAAGTTCCGTGACCTCGTGAAGGCGCATGGGGAGCACTGGCCGCCCGGCTGGACCCGAGGTCACGGTTTCGTGGCAGACCGGCGTCGCAAGGAGACGATGTTCGAGCCCTTCGCGCTCGCCTATGTCGACCGACTCACCGGAATTCAGGGCGACACCCGCAGCAAGTACAAGACGCGAATACGTGCCAACATGACGCCCTGGTTCGGTCCCTACTCCGTGGAAGACGGTGAGGGCAGCATCCGCCGGGAGATGGTGCAGGACTGGGTCAACGACCTGGAGGCTGGACGGCTTGCCCCGCTCGATCCTTCAGACCGGAAGCCTCGAACGAAGTACCGGCCGAAGACCATCCAGAACGAGCACGGCTTGCTCTTCTCGATCCTTCAGGCAGCAGTGGACGCGGAGCCGTCGCTGCGGGCCTCGAATCCGTGCGCGAAGACTCGTCTCCCGCGGCTCGACGGTGCTGAGGACGAAGAAGAGATGGTCTTCCTCGAACGTGAGGAATGGGCCTGGGTCTACGAATGCCTCAGCGACGATGCCAAGGATCTTGGCGAGGCCATCGCGGAGACCGGTTTTCGGTGGGGCGAGGCGACGGCACTCCAGCCTCGTGACCTTCGGCGGCGTAACGGCCGACCCGCCATCCGTGTTCAGAGGGCCTGGAAGAAGGACGAGGACGGTAAATCCATCCTCGGTGCCCCGAAGACCCGGAAGGCGCGGCGGACCGTCGTCATCACTCACAGGCTTGATCGGATGCTGCGACGCAGAGCCAATGGCCTGGCTCCCGATGCCCTCATATTCACCGGCCCCGAGGGGGGCAAGTGGGATCCCGGCACGTTCCGGCGCTTGCGCTGGTTGCCCGCGATCGAGCTGGCCGCGGAGAAGCACGGCCTCATCAAGCGACCGCGTATCCACGACCTCCGCCACTCCCATGCGTCGTGGCTGATTGCCGCGAAGGTGCCCCTGCCTGCCATCCAGGGACGACTTGGGCACGAATCCATAACCACCACTGTGGACCGGTACGGCCACCTCTTGGACGCCTTGGACGACGAGGTCATGGCCGCCATCGAATGGGCCATGGACCCGACCGCGCCGCTGCCTGGCTTCCGTGCGACTTCGGGCCTTGGCGATGCGACCGAGGGCTTCCCCGTCGTCCCCCGTCAGCAGTCCGGCATGGACCAAGAGGGCGGGAAGGGACGCGATAGGCCCTGAGCAGCGCAGCGAGTGGGTTGGTGGCGGTCCTGTTTGGGCGCTTCCGTCAGGGCGGCAGTCCTTGGTTTCCGCGCGCCCTCCAGACACAGCTGCGCGCTGCCCCACGGCACGCCTTGGCCCAATAGTCAGGCCAACTCTATGATGGGCCGCTAGTTCGTACCTGCTACGGACGGGGACTGAGGGGGAGGGGTCTAGGCGTGCCGGAGTACCGCATTTCCGTGGATGGGGACTCGCAGGGGCGGGACCTGTGCCAACTCGCGCAGTGGCTTCGCCAGGACACAACGATTAGGACTGGGGCAACCATCACCCTCCAGCCGGCACCCCCCACTGCGGGCGAGATGGGTACAGCCCTCGACGTAATCGCGTTGATCACTCAGACCGGCTTTTCGGCAGCCAGCCTGGCGCTGGCAATCTCCGCCTGGCGCCGGACCCGGCCGTCCACACCCGTCGTCACCATCGAACGCAACGGCGTGCGGATGACGGTGGACTCTGGTGAACCGGCCGAGGTCGCCCGGCTCGTCCGGGCGCTGGAGAGCGAGTAGCTACCGGATGCCACTTCCCCGCCCGGAGTCCTCGCGGGTGGTCCTGATCGGTGTCGCGGACTATGACCACCTACCGCCCCTCCCGGCTGTCCGGAACAACCTTGACGCGCTCAAGAGCTTCTTCGCCTCAGTGTCAGGCTGGGGCCTGTCGTCGGAACACTGCACAGTCGTCGCCGACCCCAGGCAGGCCCACGAATTCATCGGGCCCGTCCAGCAGGCTGCCGCCGAAGCCACTGACACCCTGCTCGTCTACTACGGCGGGCACGGCCACCTCGACGACGAACTGCAATACTCAGTCTCGGTCACCGGCTCCAAGCAAGGCGAGCCGTGGACCTGCGTGCCGTATAGGTGGCTGAAGTCCGCGCTGACTCAAACACGGGCAGCACGTCGTGTGGTGATTCTCGACGCCTGCTTCAGTGGGCAAGCCCACGGGCTGATGGCCGACGCGGCCGACACACTGCGGGTCCAGGTGGCGACCGCGGGTGCGGTGGTCATCAGCGCGTCCCGCTATGACCTGCCCGCGCTCGCGCCGATTGGAGAGCGCTACACGGCCTTCACCGGTGAGCTGCTCCAGGTACTCACCGACGGCATCGCAGGTGGACCCGCAGAGATCACCGTCGATACCGCATTCACTCACGTCAAGGCAGCTCTGGCGGCAAAGGATCGCCCCACTCCTGATCGCACGGGCACCGACACCTCGGGCGCCCTGGTCATCGCCCGCAACCCTGGATTCCGATCGCACTCTCCCAATGCCGCTCCCGGGACACATCTACGGGCGCTGGCCAACCGGCTCTCCCTGGCGTCGACGGACACCCGAGGTGCAGCCGGACCCTACGTGGAGCCGGACGCGGCTGGAGAGCGATACGAGATCATCCGCCCGATCGGACAGGGAGGCATGGGAGCGGTGCACTTGGCTTATGACCGTCTCCTGGACCGGCGAGTCGCGTTGAAGACCATCCAGCTCTCCGGGTTCGACGAGCCAGCAGAACGGCAGGTTTTCTGGACCGCAGTCCGGGTCGCGGCCGCGCTGAACCACCCAAACGTGGCAGCGATCCACGATGTGGTCGATGGCAAGGCCGGACGGTTCTTCGTGATGGAGCTTGTTCCGGGAATCGATCTGTCAAGTGCGCTCAGGGAAGACGGGGCGCTGTCACCCGACGAGGCCGCGGAGGCCGTCCACGACGTTCTGTCTGGGCTGGAGGCTGCTCACCATGCCGGAGTGGTCCACTGTGACGTCAAGTCGTCCAACATCATGCTGACGCCGGACGGCAGGGTCAAGATCACCGACTTCACGGTCTCCCACATCATCGCCAACGAGGGGGAGGGCCCCCTCCACAGGGGCGACGGGACCATGGTGGGTACCCTCGCCTACATGGCCCCCGAAAGCATCCGCGGCCAACTTCCCGCCATTTCCGCCGACATCTACGGAGCAGGGGTCGTGTTCTACGAACTGTGCACCGGACAACTGCCGTTTACCGCTTCCAGTGGTGCCGCGCTTATGGCACACAAGGTGCATGAGTCCGCCACGCCGCCAAACCAGATCCTCCCCGGGCTGCTGGCTGAGTACCAGACGATCATCATGCGAGCCCTTGAGCGTGACCCTCGGGAGCGGTACAGCAGTGCCGCCGAGATGCGCGCGGCGATCGCAGCCACCCTTTACGGCACAGATCGCGGGGTCACCAGAGGCTCAGGGGTCTTCCAGCAACTGCCGTAGTGCGGATTCGGTGCGCGATCTCGGCTTCCGATTCGCCGCTGGTCTGTCCTGTCCGAATGGCCTCGCCGATCGCGCGGGCCCGTCCGGCGGGTCCGCGGAGGTCAGCCAGGGGGCTGTTGGGATTGCGGCGGCGGGTCAGCCACTCGGCCCGGTTCTCCGCCGCCGTGCCCAGCCGGAGGTGTGCGGGCTGCTGGCAGGAGTGGTTGTCGCAGGTGTGGCAGACGGTCGGGTTGTCAGTGCCCCAGCCCAGGCGAGGGATGACACCGTGCGCGAGCTGGTACCCGTACAGGTGACCCGGCACCGTGCCCGTTCGTGTCCTGCCCGGCCGCGAGGCGGCCCTGAAACTGGCGTGGCCGGTACTGGAGATTCCGCCGAAGAAGAACCAGCAGTCCTCGGTTGACGGGGTGCGGAAGACCTTGGTCCAGTAGCGTGCCTGAACGGTCTCGTCGGCCAGCCAGGCCGCCCACTCAACAGCCGGTATACGCACAGGCGTTGGTTCGCCAATGAGGGCAAGCTGCTCATCAACGTGAGCGAGCCCGGACCCGTTCACCGCCGCGAGCGGGAAGAGCCCGGGCCTGAGGTCGTTCTCAGCCGGCATCAGCCCGGCTGCCGTCCGGTGTGACGGCCGGGGCCGGGGTCCGCGAAGCCGGAGGCGACGGGTCCGACGCTTCCGCCCGAGGCTTACGGGCTCGGTTGGAACGGGGGCGCTCGGCGCGGGCCCGCAGCGATTCGATGATCGCCTTCGCGCGAGCGGCGGTAACAGGCTTCGCCTCGCGTTCCAGTTCCTCCGCCGGCACTCCCAGTAGATCCGCTACCAGCTCTGCATCGTTGTCGAACAGCCGCAGAGCCACGGCAGCGGCTTCCCGCGCCGCGATGTCAGCCTTGTCCTTCGCACGCGCTGCCTTCACCGCAGCCTCGCGTGTGGCCAACACATTCGCCGCGGCCAACTCTCTTGTCTTCGCCTGGAGTGCTTCGACGGCTCGCACCCGTCGCCGCAGCTCTGCCGCGCTCACCGAAGTCGTGCTCACCCGTGCCTCAGCCCTGTTCGAAGTTGCTGCTCATTGCGCGCACCGTAGACACAGGTCCGCGGACATCTCGAACCACCAGGGGCGCCGCTCACCGCAGCAGCAGGAGATCTCGGGACGCCGAGGTGCGATACGGGGCCGCAGCAGACGGCACAGAAACTGTCAGGGGCGGGGCATGGTCGGGCGGATCTCAACTACTTGAGTGATTGAACAAGCAAATAGCCATCTGCCAGAATCCGCCATGTTTCGCCAGGGTTCGCCACCGCACTTTAGTCGGCCAATCCTTCAGGGCTGCCAACTTCTTGACATGGGCAGGTCTTCTATCTGTTCGCCAATCATATTGTCACCTCACAAAAATACCCTTCCGAGGGACGCCGGGCGCCCCTTTCGCGGGGATAGGATCACCGTCATCCCCACCGCTCGTGAACTTTCACGGGCGCACGAAAGCGGATGTCGAGTGGATGTGTTCGCCACGCGGGCACGACCCATGCCTTCTACATCACCGCAGGTCAGGAACGAAATGGCAGGTGACACGCATGTACAGCAACGGAGTTTCAGCGAATTTGATCACGGGTGTTACGTGGGTGAAATCTTCGCTCAGCGATGGCATCGGCGGCAACTGCGTTGAAATTGCACGACTCGCTGAAGGTCATGTTGCGCTTCGCAACTCCCGGGACACCTGTGGACCCGCATTGGTGTACAACTCCGGAGAGTGGGAGGCGTTCCTCCAGGGCGCGAAGGACGGCGAGTTCGACAGCATGACTGTCTGAAAAGGAGATAGCCGTCCACTACACCGTCATCGTTGACTCTTCGCTCTGGAATACTGGCTGCCTGGCCTGTGGCGGGACGAGGAGTGATGATGTCCGATCGGGATTTGAGTGTCGTTCCGGACGGTGGTGGCGGCAGGTCGCCGGCCGTCGCGGCTGACCTCCTGGGGAGGCATCTGCGACGGCTTCGCGAGGAAGCTCGGATGCTACAGAAGGATGTGGTAGCAGCCGGAGCGATCGGCTCGACGTCGATGCTCAGCAAGTATGAGGGAGGCAAGGTCTCGGTCCACGAGGACCAGGTCCGCCGAC
The DNA here is from genome assembly GCF_043083325.1 of Streptomyces sp. NPDC014734. Lineage (NCBI taxonomy): Bacteria > Bacillati > Actinomycetota > Actinomycetes > Kitasatosporales > Streptomycetaceae > Streptomyces > Streptomyces sp. NPDC014734. The sequence goes on from NZ_JBIBYN010000002.1 coordinate 376,678, forward strand.
TGGTGAACCTTTACACCCACGGCGACCCGGGCGACCTGGAAGCCTGCCTCGCTATGGCCAGGGAAGCGAGCACGAAGGAGTGGTTCGCCGAGTACCAGGACGTCATCCCCGACCATGGCAACCGGCTGTTCAGTCAGGAGCGCGACGCGAGCGAGATTCGTTCGTTCGAGGCTCACCATGTGCCAGGCCTGCTACAGACGCCGGAGTACGCTCAGGCGATCATGACGGAGGCCGCGGCGGATGCTGAGGGTGAGCTCCACGAGCCGGATATCGCAGCGCTCCGCCGCCGCATGGCCTTTCGCCTGGAACGCCAGATGCACCTATTCTTGCCGGGCGCACCGGACTTCTACGCCGTGTTGGACGAAAACGTGCTCCGGCGCACGAAGTACAGCACCCGCGTGATGCGTGCTCAGCTCCGCTACCTGCTGAGCGTCGCGGAGAACAGCCAGCGGATCCACATCCGGGTTCTGCCGTTCGACGCGTCCACGGACCTGGTGCCCACGCACAACTCCGTCACACTGCTGACGATGCGGCCAGGGCACGGCGATGACCTCGTCTACATCGAGTCCAGCAATGTTGGCGGGACATACCTGAGCGACTCAAAGAACGTCGAGCTGCACCGCCAGCGGCTCACCACTCTGTTCATGGGAGCCGCCAGCAAGGAGGCGACGATGGATATCATCGACGAGCACATTCAGCGGCTCGTCGGCAAGCGTTAAGGAACGCGGGCCACACCTCCGAACTCGACCCACTCTTTTGTCTCCTGCCGGGGACCGAGTTCACTGTCCGGCCGCCAGAGCGACACCTCGCACGGCGCCTGATTCTCCACCATCTCCAACCCGTCGAAGAATCGGTTCACTTCGGCCAGCGAGCGGACCTCACCCCAGTTCCCACCCGTGGCAGCACGCATGAACTGCGTGATATCGGTGCGGAGTTGCACGTCGTCGCTCGCGAGCTGGGAGATCACCAGGTAGCTGCCAGACGGCAGTCGATGCGCAACGTCTCTGACCAGTTTCCACGGGTCGTCCTCTTCGGGTACGCAGTGCAGGACCGAGACGAAGAGGCACGCGATCGGCTTGTTAAGGTCAATAAGCCGGCGGACCTCGTCGCTTTCGAAGATGGCGTCGGTTTGCCGCATGTCCCGGAGTATCACTGCGGTGGTCGCCGTGTCCTCCTCCAGCATCATCTTCCCGTGACCGAGAACGATCGGGTCGTTGTCGACGTACACCACGCGCGCGTCAGGGTGAATTCTCTGGACGACTTGGTGGACATTCGGCGGTGTGGGGAGACCGGAGCCGTGGTCAATATATTGCGTAACGTGGCGTTCTTTAGCCAGATAGCGGGCCGCGCGGATGAGGAAGGCGCGGTTCACCAGCGCCAATTCGCGCGTGCTGGGAGCTATCCGCAACAACTCTGCACAAGCTTCCCGATCAGCTGGATAATTGTCACGACCACCGATTAAGTAGTCGTACATTCTAGCCACACTGGGCGTGTTGAAGTCAGGTTGGATGACGATTCTCCCCGCAGCCCGTCCGCACCGCAGCACCCCGTGCAGCGTCGGATCCCTTTCGGGTAGGGATCCATGCTAGGAGTTTCTCTCCACGAGAGCCAGTCGCTTCACTACTCCGAGGGACTAAAAAGGCGCGAAGGCGCTACTTTAAGTCACCAACCCCGCGCCCCCGGCAGTGCGGGAGACGCCGCAATTCGGTCCTGCCTATGCTTTATGCATATGCCGCACTTGGGCAGCCCTCCTTGTCGCGTACCGCAGCATCCCGTTGATCTCCAGCTCGTCGATGCCCATGAGCTCTGCGGCTTCCGCCAGTTCGATGCCCAGGCGGTAGCGCAACATGACGGCGTCGGCGTACAGGCGGGGCAGTACGCGGTACACTGAGCCTCCAGGCCGCAGCCGGGCACAGGCGCTGCCCCTTTCACTGATCAGGTCCCAGGACAGTGCCGCCGGCGACGCGCTGCGCAAGGCCCTCTCCCACACGGTCGCGAGATCTCCGAGAGCCTCCTGCGCCAGCTCTCTGCCAGTACACGGGCACCCGGTGCAAGCTGTTGCGAACCGCATGTAAGCGGCCAGCCGGAGCGCGCAGAACGCAGTAAACGTGACGGGCATCCGGAGTTCCATCGTTGCGTCGTGGGGCGGCGCCAGGGACAGCAGACCAGGCTGACGGACTTCCTCACCGCACCATGCCGAGACGCCTTGCGCGGGCTGGGTGCGCCGGGCGCGCGCTGCGCCCCGGATTTCACTCCATTTCTGCGCCATCGCCGTCCTCATCAAGAGAGAGGAATTCAGGGGCACTCAAGGCGGCGCGGCGAGCCTGCTCCCACAATGGCTGAAACCGTTCAGCACTGGCGCCGAAGCCTTCGACCAGTTCCCTCGCCCGTTCCCAGCTGTCCAGGACACCAGGTAGGCCCCGCTCCTCCTGGAGCAGGCGCGTCTCGGTTTCGTTCCGGGCTGCGGTGCCAGGCGTTGAGGCGAGCCGGAGCCCTCTGAGCGCGGCCTGGAAACGGTCCACCGCCCCCGTGTGGGATACAGGGCACCGTGGTCGCTGCCCCCGGGCCCATTCCCAGAGCCAGCGAACGTCGTCGGGCGAGCCATGCATCACGGAGACGACCATGAAGGTCGTCGGCCAGGCCGGTACCACGTCACCGTCGAGAATCGCCTTCACATGACTGGGCCGCATTGACGTGAAGTCGGCGACCTCAGGCACAGTCAGCCCGCTCAACCAGAACAGGTTCCGCAGCATCTGGCCGAACAGCCGTCGGCCGTCCTTTCCCTTTGTGCGTCCGCGGAGGCTTCTCGAACGCTTCGAGCGGGAAAGGCGACGATCCCCTGTAGCGGTGAGGTCACGCTCGTACTGTGCGCGTCGGCGACAGGCCACCTGGCAGTACATCCGCGGCCGGCCCGCGCCCTGCCGCTGACGAAACCGGCGTCCGCACCCCTGGAATGCACAGTCACTGAAGACCGCCCTCCCGGCGCGTCGTTTCGCGCCCCCGTTGCCTGTCACTTTGTTCCCCACCCTCTGGTCACCCCGCAACTCCTTCCAGCATCACGTCACCGCCTTGGGGGCGAGCGCTCAGAGAGGCCCGCCCCTCCCAGCTAGCGGCGCCGGATGCGGAACCAGGTGAGAGCAGTTCGGTCCGCCCATACCAGGGGGCCGAGAACCGCGAGTGCTTCGTACGACGGCGGTTCGCCCTTCAGGACGACGGCAGTCACCAGAGCGCCGAGCAGCACGGAACCCCATCGCAGTGTGAAGCCGAGAACACTCACCAGCGAGGTTTGGTCGGAACTAAAAGCCGGAATGGTAATCTCAGGACACCCCAGAAATTCGCTGACAGGCTTCTGGGAAACGCGTTCGATCACTCTGTACTCCTTCTCTTGTCGAGACAGGGCGGACGCGTAAGGGCTTCGGGGGGTTCACCGCCTGCCTCGAAGCCCTTACACGTTTGCCTGAATCACAACGTAGTCAGCGATCGAGAGTCGACACCACTCTGAGAAAGTCCGTGAAAGCGGAATGATCTTGCACTGTTCAGAGTGGCAAGACAGAGGTCAGCAAGGTGTGTTCGCCGGACTTTCGACCACATTTCGGTCAATTCGGAAGGGGAAGTGGGATGAAAGTCGATCTGGCAATTCAGATGCCTAGCGCTTAATCCTTCTACTCTGCCACGCCAATCACTCTGAAGAGTGAAGAAATCAGTTCTTCTTTCCGTCAGGCGTGCAAGTGCACCTGAGAACCGGAACTCGGGTTTGGGCTCGTAGAGGACGGCCTCCGGCAGGGTGGCCCGCTTCACGCCAGCGCGAGGGCCGCCTCGGTGAGCGAGTGCCGGAGCATGTGGGGTGCGGCGCCTGGTTCTCGCGTGAACGGCTGCCGCCTGCTGGAGGTTGTGTCTTCGGCGCTTACGCGGTGGGTGCCGGCGAGGGTGGAAAGGCTGCCTCCGGCGGGTCCTACTCGGAGGGGGTGGGGGCTGGTTGGTCGGGTGCGGGAGCGTTGTGGTGCGGGTGGTGGAGGCGGGGTTCCCTCCTCGGCCGGACACCCCAAGGGGCGTACCAGGAACCCGGGCACGGAGTCCAGGCCGAGCCGCTGCGCGGTCGCTGCGCGAGCCAGGACACCGCGCCCGGAACCCTGGTACGGCGGAGCTGTCCGACCGAGGAGGGAACCCCGCCCAGGCCCGTTGTGGCCGGGCCCGGCCGAGCGGGCGCAGGCCGGGGTGCGGGAAAAGTGCAGGTCAGGGCATGTGTCGGGGTTGACCCAACCGCTGAAACATGGTTTAATTAGTGATGTCGGAAGGGGAGGGCAACCCCCGACCGGCAGCGGTAGGCCGACCGGCCGCCGACAACCTCTCTCACCAGGAGAACGCGCGTGAGCACCACGAAGGCCCCCGGAAAGCTCGACACCATCCGCGCACTGCTCGCCACGGCGGAGGACCCCCGTACGCCGGAGTCGGAGGCGGAGTTGGCCCGGAGGCGGGCGTTCGAGATGATGGCGAAGTACGGCGTCGAAGAGGCCATGCTGAGCGACGGGCAGCCGTCGCGGGACGCGGTCACCGCGAAGTACGTCGACCTCCCCAACCCGTGGGCCATGTCCCGTGTCCGGCTGATCTGCTTCATCGCTCAGAGCGTTGGGTGTAAGGCCGTGCACATGGGTGTGCAGGGCAAGGTGCGCCGCGTTCACATCGTCGGCCATGAGTCCGACATTCAGCGCGCCGAAGTCCTGTACGCCTCCCTTCTAATCCAGATGCTCGGCGGGCTCAGCGCGCAGGTTGTCCCGTACGGCGTCCGCAGTGCGCGAGCATGGCGCAACTCGTGGACCCTCGGGTTCATCGAGCGCGTCATAGAACGGCTTGAGGCGATCGAGCAGGCCGCCCGCGCCGCCGCCAGCGGGGAGACGTCGGCCACTGGCCGTAGCGGTGAACTCGTGCTGGCCGACCGCGACGCGATGGTAAATGCCCTCTACCGCGAGGAGCACCCGCACGTCCGGCACACGCGCGGCTCGTACAGCGGCAGCGGGTACGGCGACGGAGCCGCCGCAGGCAACCGCGCCGACATCGGAGGCAGCCGCCGCATCGGTGCCCAGACCGCCGGAGCGATTGCAGCCTGACCCGCCCGTCTCAGCCGGGGCGGCAGCCCGCCGCCCCGGCCCCCCCGCGCGAAGCGACGAGGAGTCACGCATGTACATGGAATGGGCCCGATTCCACAAGGCCGACGAGAACGGCCGCCACTACTTCCAGACCTACAGCTTCCCCTACACGTGGGCCGCCGCGACGCCGAAGGAGCCCGGCACCGGCCGGATCAGCGAAGCCGCCGCCCTTGCCTACTCGATCATCAGCGCGGCCGGGTGGCAGTGGCAGACGCCGTGTCACTGCGTCGAGTGCACCATCACAGCCAAGTCCGCCCAGCACGTCACTACTTGACCGCCGCCAGTCAGTCACCGCCAGGAGGACACGATGCCGTCCCGGAAGCCGCCCGCCACCCCCGCCCGCATCCTCACCGCCGCCGCCGACCACATCGAACGCGTTGGGCTCTATCAGGGTGACCACCTCTGGCAGCCCGGCCGGATGGGCGACACCGCCCCCTGCACCGTGCTGCATGCATGGGAACGTGGCGTGCGCGCCGTCCGGCCCCGCTGGTCCGTACGTGGTGAACCGTGGGACATCTTCCACCGCGCGCTGTTCGACTCCCTTGTGGTGCTCAGCAACCAGGTCAACGGCCGTCCCGTGTCCGGCGTCCGGTGGCGAAAGCTGAAGCTCACGGAGGACGCCTACCGGCGCACTCTCCTGTGGTGCTGGGGAGACGAGCCCGAGCGCACCACCGCCGAGGCCGCCGCCATGATCCGAACCGCCGCAGCCCTGCACCCGAGTGACGGCGATCACAGCATCCCTGGTTGCCCCACCCTTCAGAACATGGTTTAATTAATGGTGTCGGAAGGGGGAGGGCAACCCCCTGACCGACACCCCACCGGGCCGAACGGCCCGACGAACTCTCACCAGGAAGAAGAAGGACCGATGACGAACACCAAGACCCAGGCCGGCGTCCAGACCACCCCTGCCCCGTGGCCGACCCTCACGGTTGCCGAGCTGGCCGCGCACCCCGGCAACGTCCGCGACATCGAGGCCCCGGCCGATCTGCTGGCCGACGTGAAGGACAACGGCGTCGTGGAGCCGCTGTACGTCGTGCGCACCAACGGCGACGTGCCGCAGGTCATCGACGGGTTCCAGCGACTGGCCGCAGCCGTTGCCGCAGGGCTGGAGACCGTGCCGGTCACCCCGCGCCCCGTGATCCGGCTCGACGCGCTCACCCCGCACCCGAAGAACGCCCGCGAAGACCTGGACCTCAACGCGCCGTTCGTAGAATCGCTCCGCGCCGAGGGGTGCCGCATCCCCATCAAGGTCCAGCGCCTTGACGGCGGAATCCTCCAGGTCAACGACGGGAATCGCCGCTACTACGGCGGGCAGGACGCGGGACTTACCCACCTGCCGTACGAGTGGGAGGACGACGACCGCGACGCGGCGGGCCAGTTCCTCGACATGATCACGACCGCTCAGCACCGCAAGAGCCTCACCAAGACCGAGGTGAACCAGGCCATGTTCAGCGCGGCCGAGGCGGGCGCGCAGGTGGGCCGTATCGCCAAGGCCGCAGGCGTTCGGCAGAAGGACGTCAAGACGCTGGTCAAGGTCCGGTCCGACGAGAAGCTGTCGGCCGCCGTCAGCGGCGCGAGCAGCTACGAGTGGACGTTCGAGCACCTGGCCGCGCTGTCGGAGTTCGCGGACGACGCCGAAGCGCTTGCCGCGATCACCGAGGCCGCCGCCGACGACGACGCCGACGAGGGAGACGTGGACTGGGCCATCGCGGTCGAGCGGACCAAGCGCGACAAGCGGACCAAGGCCGAGGCCCACCACGCCGAGCTGGAGGCGGCCGGGCAGAAGATCCGGGACGCTGAGGAGCTGTCCGAGCGCGCCATGGCCGTGTGGCGGCTGCGCGGCATCAGCACCGAGGAGCACGCCGAGTGCAAGGGTCTGGTGTGGGTGTTCGACGAGCGCCGGGCAGACCGGTATGAGCCCTACTGCTCCGCCCCCGGCCTGTACGGGCACACGGTCCCCGAGGGCAGCAGCGGCAGCGGCGGCGGCACGAAGACCGCCGCCGAGGTGGAGGCCGAGCGCGCGGCCCGCGCCGCCGTCAAGAAGGGGAACATCGACTGGGACGCGGCCGAGGCCCTGCGCCGGAAGTGGATCACCGACCTGATCAAGCGGCGCAACCTGCCGAAGGCCACGACCAACACCCTGATCGGGCACGTGAACAACGCGCTTTTGAACGGAAGTTGGGGAATCTGCGACGACCTGAACAAGGAGCCGACGACGGAGATCCTGGCCGCATTCCTGGGGCTGAGCACCGAGCAGGCCAAGGACCGGGGCAGCTTCGCCGGGCACGTCGCCAAGGACCCCCGCAGGGCCCCGCAGCTCCAGTTCGCCGCCATCGCCGCCGTACGGGAGAAGTGCGCGAACCGGTCCGCGTGGAGGACGGACAGCCAGCGCGCCCCGTGGACGCGGACGCCCACCGGCCGGTGGTTCCAGGTGCTCGCGGCTCTCGGGTACCCGCTCACGCCCATTGAGCAGTCGGTCATGGACGACGAGCCGTACGACCCGTCGAAGAAGAAGCCCCGCGCGATCACGTCGGGCAGTGAGCCGGAGGCCGAGCAGGAGCCCGGCACCGCCGAGGAGGAGGGCGAGCCGGACGCCGAGGAGGCCGACGACCCGGCCAGCGACGACGAAGCCGCCGCCTAACCGCCTCAGCCGCCCGACGCCGGGGGCGGGAACCCCTCCCGCCCCCGGCCACCCCAGGAGCCCCGCAGTGACCCGTACAGCTCTGTTCGAGACCCACGCCGACGACCACGGTTGCGGATGTGTTCCCGCCCCCGCCGAGCCCGACCCCGGCACCACCGCCGACATCATGCAGGCCCGCGCCATCGCGGGCGGACTCGCAGAGTTCGGCATCGGGCCCCGCCGCTGGTCCGCCGCCTACGACCACCAGGCCGCCGCCGTCGTCCTGCGCGTGGACACCCCGCGCGGGCTGTACGCGCTCGCCATCCCGGCCCCCGGCGCAGCGTTCCCCGTCCACCACCGGGGCGAGCGCATCGGCGCACTGGACTGCCGTCGCACCTACGGCACCGCCGACAGCTACACCGCCGCCCTGTTCGCCGCCTTCCTGCGCGACCGCGCCGCACTGGACATCCCCGGCAGGGATGCTTGCCCCACACCCCAAAACATGGTTTAATTAATGGTGTCGGAGGGGGGGGCAACCCCCCTCCGGCACGACGGGCCGCCAGCCGGCCCGAGACCGGCCGTACGCGGAGGGCAACCCGCCCGGCCGGGCCCGCGATTCCTCTCTCACCAGCAGGAGTACCCACGATGACCAGCGCAGCCATGCGTTTTTCCATCCCCGCGACCGCTCAGTCCCGCGTCCGTCAGCTTGTCGAGGCCACCAACGCCCGCGCCGCCGTCCACCACCTCAGCGCGTACGCGCTCGACATCTCCGAGCCGTTCCTTGCCGACTACCGCGACCTTGACGGCCGCGTGATCGGCAAGCGCCCCACCGTCACCGTGACGATCTCCGGCGACATCCCCCGTCACCACGGCTGGACCGTCATCGCCCGCCTGGACCACGATGAGGAGGGCGAGACGATCACCAGCCTGTTCCCCGGTCTGCCCGAGCAGGACGCCGAGGCCGCGCGCCAGTACCGCGCCATCGAGAACTTCTGCCACGGGTGCGCCGTCGCCCGGCACCGCACCGCCACCTACCTTGCCCGCCACGAGAACGGCGAGATGCGGCAGTTGGGTACGACGTGCGTCGAGCCGTACACCGGTCTGCCGATCAAGGGACTTGAGGCCCTGTGGCGGTTCGGCACGCTGAAGGACTCCGATTGGGACGGCGAGGGGGGCGGCATCCCGGCCGACCTCCGCGTTCCGGTGATCGAAGTCCTGCGGGTGACCGCCGCCATCGTGAAGACGGAGGGCCGGTTCTACAGCCGGTCCGAGCAGTGGAAGAACACGATGCCGACCGCCGACGGCGTCGAAGCGTACTTCTTCGACCGCAAGGCCCCGATGGAGTGGCGGGCCGCCATCGACGCCGACCCCGACGCGCCGAGCACCGCCGCCGCCGTCCGGGCATGGGCCGTCCAGGGATATGGCAGCCTCTCCGACTACCGCCACAAGGTGGGCCAGCTCGCCAAGGGTGAGACCGTCGACCCGCGCCACCTCCCGACGCTCGTGTCCGCCATCGCGGGTTGGTACCGCGACCAGGAGAAGGAAGCCGCCGAGCGGGCCGCCCAGAACAGCAAGCCGCAGGGCACGGTGGGCGAGCGGATCACCACCGCCGCCACCGTCACCACCGTGATCGAGCTGGAGGGCCGGACCTACGGCTACCACACCCAGCGCCGCCGACTGGTGAAGTTCCAGGACGGCGAGGGCAACGTGTTTGTCTGGTTCAGCTCCGCCGCCGACGTGCCCGACCAGGGCAACGAGGTCGAGCTGACCGGCACGGTCAAGGACCACAGCATCTACGGCGAGACCGCACAGACCGTACTCACCCGGTGCCGCGTCGCCGCACGCGAACCGGTCGCCGCGTAGCAGCAGCCCCGGCCGGGCGGGAGTCACCGCCCGGCCGGACCCCGGCCGCCGGGCCGTGGGGGGGGGGGGGGGGGGGGGGGGCCGCCCCCCCCCCCCCCCCCCCCCCCCCCCCCCCCCCGCCCCCCCCGCGCGGCCGGCGCGCCCCCCCCCCCCCCCCCCCGCCG
>NZ_JBIBYN010000002.1:386478-598036 GCF_043083325.1 Streptomyces sp. NPDC014734
GGCCCGGGGCCCCCCCCCCGCCGGGGGGGGGGGGGCCCGCCCCCCGGGGGGGGGGGGCCCCCCCCCCCGCCCCCCCCCCCGCGCCGGGGGGGGGGGGGGGGGGCGGGCCCCCCCCCCCCCCCCCACGCTCCGCCCAGCACCGACCGGAGGTCGCCCGCGTCGGCGGCCGGCGCCGCTCACCGGCCCCCGTGCGAAGGGCGTCCCTCCGGGACGGCTCAGCCTGGCCCGGCTCGCAGCCGGCCGGGCCGTCCGGGCCGCGGGCGGCCCTCCCGCCCCGTCCGGACGCCGGGCCAACGGGCGTGCCCTGCGGGCACGACGGCACTGTCCATCGCGCTCCGCGCGACCACGGGCGGCACCTCCCCGACGGAGAAACGGCACGCCGCCGACTGCACCACTGAGAGACCCCGAGGAAAACCCCATGCCCGAGAACGCGTTCGCCGTCCAACATCCGGTCGCCCTGGCAGGAGACCCCTCTCCGCAGACCTGTCTCCAGGTCGCCAGGCAGGCCGCGATACTCGCCGTCACGGCAGCCGACGACGCCATGACCGCCGTATGCCACGCCCGATCCGGAGCCGCCGCCCGTCTGGAGGCAGTCATGTATGCGGCCCACAAGGAAGCCGTCGAAGCCGAGCAGCACGCCGACCGTGCCGAGCAGTACGCCGACGATTCCACCATGCCGAGCAGTGCCCCCTTGTACTGCGCCCGTGCGGCCGTCGACCACGCTGTTCGGGCGCAGTCGGCCGCCGGAGTCGAGACGACGGCCGCCGACCTGCGGGCCGAGCTGGACCGGAAGCTGACGGCGGCCGAGTACGCCGAGCGGGAGACCGAATGCCACCAGGAAGAAGCCGAGCAGGAGGCTGAGGAGCGCGCGGTCACCGGCATGGACCGGGAAAACCGGGACAGGGCGGCGAGGAACCGGTATCTCGCCGAAGGGCACGTTGCCGAACTCGGTTGGACGGCGGGACACGTCCGGGTGCTGGAGGCCGCCGAGTCCGGGCGCCTGTACTGGCGAGACGGTAAGGCCCGGCAAGCAGCCCGGCGCGGCGAGTGGACCAGTGGCCGGCGGGTCAGCCGCGACCGGACCGAGGCCCTGTTCGCCGCACGGTTCCTCGTTGCCGTCCGCCAGGACGACAGCACCCGCGTACTGACCCCCAGCCCGATGGGCCAAGTCGCCCTTGAACTGGCCCGGCTCCACCCCGCCGGACTCCACGACAGTGACCGGGCCTCCTACGAGGCACGGTTCGCACGGGTCCGGCGACGCCACAAGCGCCGCGACGACCAGAAAGCCGCAGCCCGCGTGCTCCCGCCGCTCGATTCCAGCGCCCGGAACCTGTACCGGAAGCCGGTCACCCTTACCGAACAGCGGGCCCGCGCCGAGTGCGACGCGGCTGATCGATGGGAGGATGAGGGCGGCTTCTGCCCCGGCACCGGGACTAGGCAGGCGGCAGCCGACCCAGCCGGCAAGCCTCCCATCCGGCTCACCCTGCCTCTCCACCAGTACACCGTCGTGCAGCCCACCCTCTGGTGAAGCAGACGGGCAGCCGACTGGAACGGACGACGACCACGTTGTTGATCACGGTACGGCCGGGCTATAGGGCGGATCGGCCGCAGCAGTTCCGGATCAGTCGGCTCAGATATTGCTCAAGTTCCGCATGGAAGCGCCGAGTGCGCGGTAAATACTCTTCATGCTCTGGACTAGCTTTGACTGGGGAAATGTACCCACGTGGATCTCTGCGATCATCACCAGTGGGTCATTTATGGTCGCGACCTCCGTTTATCGGCAAAACTCAAAAGACAAAACGCGTGAGCAGGCCGGTAAGGTGACGGTGAGTGTGCCCGAGAATGTGGGTAGGTATGACACGGTGTACGCGCGGAATGACTCCGAACTTCCGGTTTTTCGTCTACGGATCGTAGCCGCCGACCAACGGCATGGAAAAAACGAAAAGAACATTTTCACTGACATCGATTGCTCAATCCATCGAATTAATCCAGGTGAAACCCTCACCCTAAAATTGCCGACTATTGACGTCGGTGACGGTCGGGAATGCGTCCCTGCTAAAAAGACGATTTGTGGAATTGCTTTCTTCGATGCAGATGGTCGACACTGGATGCGCATGAATGACGGATTCCTGTTGCAGAGACCTGATCATCGAAACAGTAGGCACGAAAAACGGCACTACCGGCAAGATCATTACCAGGCCAATGAAGAGTTGGCCTGGCTTACGGCCCCGGCGTCAGTTGGGCAGAATCCCTTGGTGCCTCTTCCTGGCCAACGAAAGATCCCAGGGATGCGAGGTGGGTTTCGACGTTACGGACAAGTTTCGAGACCGGGCATGCAACGGCCGACCAGCTGAATTTTCTTGAATTCAGAAAATTCCCGGTCGTTGGGGGTGGGTGCCGGCGAGGGTGGAAAGGCTGCCTCCGGCGGGTCCTACTCGGAGGGGGTGGGGGCTTGTTGGTCGGGTGCGGCGTGGTTGTGGTGCGGGTGGTGAAGGCGGGGTTCCCTCCTCGGCCGGACACCCCAAGGGGCGTACCAGGAACCCGGGCACGGCGTCCAGGCCGAGCCGCTTCGCGGTCGCTGCGCGAGCCAGGACACCGCGCCCGGAACCCTGGTACGGCGGAGCTGTCCGACCGAGGAGGGAACCCCGCCCAGGCCCGTTGTGGCCGGGCCCGGCCGAGCGGGTGCGGGTCGGGGGTACGGGAAAAGCCCAGGTCAGAGCCCGTATTCAGGTTGACCCAACCCCTAGAACGTGGTTTAATTAGTGATGTCGGAAGGGGAGGGCAACCCCCGACTGGCAGCGGCAGGCCGACCGGCCGCCGACAACCTCTCTCACCAGGAGATAGAGATGGAACCGCGCTCCACTGTCGCAGAGTTGGTACACCCGATCGCCATCGCGCTCGGCGGGAACTGGCGACCGCAGCAGGCGTACCACGGTGTCCAGGGGCTGGACCACGCCGCTACCCTTACCCACCTTGATGGCCGTCAGCTTCACCTTTCTGAGCGGTTCGACGACCCCGGTCACCTGCACATCCGAGGTGCATTCCCCGCCACGGACTACCCGTTTCGCAGGGGCGAGCGCGACAGCGTCCGAGTCGCCATGGTTGAGGAACCGGCGGACATTGCAGCCCGAATCTCTGCCGACCTCATCCCCACGCACCACGATGTTCACGAGTTGGTGACCGAGCACAACCGTGCCCAGGCTGAGACGCGGCGGAATGTCGAAGAAGCCGCCCGAGACCTCTCCGCCCGACTCCCCGGAGCCCGCACGCGAGTGGACGGCACATCCGCTTTCGTTTACATGAACCTTGAACCCGGAGAGGTTCGAATCGGGCTCGATGGCGACGCGGTGAGCCTCGTACTCAACGATGTGCCCCGGATTATTGCCGACGCCGTTGTGTTCGCGGTGAGCCGATTTCTCCCCAGCGTTCAGACTCCCGAAGACGAGTACGGCGAATACGTCGACGGATACGCCCTCTAATTTCCGATGTTTCACGGCGGCGCGCTCCCGTTGCGCGCCGCCCTGGCAGAAAGGCCCCAGGGTGAGCGCCGAAGTATTCACGATCGAGCCTCGATGGATTGTGCAGGCCCCGCATCTGCGGTGCACGCTCAGACGTGCCCTTGCACTCCAGGCCACACAAAATGTGTGGTCCAGTGCCGAGCACATCAACAACGCCGTAACGATGGTCTACGGCGGCCAACTCCCAGACTCCGGCCGATGGGAGCTGACCCGTTCCCAACTCCGCACACTCAAAATCGCCATTGAGTGGCGCAGGGGAAAGTGCGCGGCCAGTGACAAGACGACCGCCCCCGATATCCTCGAACACTGGACACAGATAGAGGACGAGGTCATAGTCGCATACCGGGCCGTGAGCAACGAAGCGGGTTTGTGCTGGATTTAGGGGGTTGCCGATCATCCCAGAACATGGTTTAATTAGTGGTGCCGGAAGGGGGAGGGCAACCCCCCGACCGACGCCGTGGGGCCGGTCGGCCCCGGACGATCTCTCACCAGGAGGACGCGACATGTCCCGCAAGCCGAAGATGACCGACGAAGAGCGCCGGGCCTACTCCGCCAAGATGCGCGGTGAGCTCGAAGCCGTCATGGATCGTGCGTACGGCGCGATGGTCGCCCGCGAAGACTTCTGGGCCGCTGTCATGCGTACGGCCGCGAACCTGACCCACCCGGACCGCGACGACCGCAGCCCCACCAACTGCATCGCCGTCGCCGCCCAGCACCCCAACGCCACCCACATACTCAGCTCCGGCGACTGGCGAAAGGTCGGACGCTTCCCGGCCAAGGGCTCCACCTCTCTCCGTATCTGGACGCCGATCAAGCGGCGGCCCGAGGAGGGGCAGAGGGCCATGGCCGCAGCCGTCGACGGCGGGCAGCGAGAGGCCCCCGACGAGACCGCCGGGAGTGAGGCGCGCAAGGTGTCCGGCTTCAAGGCCGGGCCGGTTTTCGACATCAGCCAGACCCACGGCGACGCTTACGAGCCGCCCGCCGCCGCCCCGCTCGCCGCCGAGGTCATCCGCGATGTCCTGGTGAACCAGTACCGCGACCAGTACCGCGAGGACCCCGAGCAGGCCGGGGGATTCGACTTCACCCAGGAGGCCCCGGACAACGCCGTCCGCATCCTCCTGTACGGCCACGCTTGGCGATGCATCTCAGAGGCGGACGCCCCCCTTCCCGGCCAGCACGCCGCCGAGGTCGCCTCAGCCGCGCACGTTGCCGCGCTCATCCTCGGAATCGCTCCGGGCCCCGCTGTCATGCCCCCGCTCGCGGGCATCGTCACCCAGGACAGGAAGCCCCCGGTTCATGGGTCCGCCGTACGGGTCATCGAGACCGGCCGCGCCATCGCCCGCGCTGTCAGGACTGCCGCCGAGCGCCGCCGCGAACTTGCCGTGGCCGGTTGACTCAACCCGAAGAACATGGTTTAATTAATGGTGTCGGAAGGGGGAGGGCAACCCCCCGACCGACACCCCCGCCGGGGCCGACCGGCCACGGCGGAATCTCTCACCAGACAGGACACGACATGCTCACCACCGAACAGAAGTTCACCGTTCAGGACTTCCCCACCGCGACGCTCGTACTGGCCGGACCCTGGTTCCGGGGCCACCAGCTCGAAAGCCGCCCCGCTGTCGTCGTCGGCCCCTTCGGCGGACCGGAGCGGGCGGGCGAGGCCGCAATGGCCGTGGTCTGGTACTTCACCCTCGGCGACCCGGAGCCCGGCGACAGCGTCCAGGCGATGTTCCCGGACGAGCTGACGCCGATTGACGACACGCTGACCACGATGCACCAGGACTCGTTCCGCGACATCGCCCGCAGCCTGCGCCGGGGGCGTTTCGCCTACGACGACGGGGACGCACTTCGCGCCGCAGTGGGTCAGGCGTGGGGCCATCGGACCGGACTCATCGAACCGGCCGTGAGTCACACGGGCTATCAGGTCTGCGGTCACTGCGGTGCCGAGTCCGGCCCTGAATTCAGTCGCTGCGGATTCTGCAACATCCACTTCCACGATTTCTAGGCATAGCGAACGAACCTAGGACCGTCGGCCCGGGGGAGGGCAACACCTCCGGGCCGACGAACTCAAGAGGGAAGCGGACACCCCTTCGGGGCGGCCGGACAGGTCCGGTGCGTTCACCGCCGCCGGCCGACTCCGCCGCAGGCGGCTCCGTCGGCCGACGACGGGCACCGGACCGCAGCGGACGCGCCCCGCGGGGGCGCGACAGCCCCTGTCGTCGCGCAGGCGCGACGACCCGCAGGCCGATCGTCCCTCACGGCCCGCGCCTGTGGTGCAGCACCGCTGCCAACGCAAGGTCCGCCCTACGGCCGGACCACAACTCTCACCAGAAAAGACCCAGTTCAGTGACTATCGAGATCACCCACACCCGCCGCGAAGGCACCCTGATCGAGGGCACCAGCCGGGGCGATGGCTCAGCCGAAATCCTCAAGCTCCGCGAGTACGGCCGCACTCAGCGCCAGCCCTTCCGCTGGAGCAGGAACCTTGACTGCTGGTACCTCCCGCACAGCCGTGACCACGCCACCTACACCCCCTCACTCGAACGCCTCGCCCAGCGACTCCGAGACGCGGGCTTCGAGGTCACGCTGACCATCGACAACGCCGACCGCCGCTCGTTCTCCGAGGCCCAGGAGGAGCGGGAAGAGAAGGCGGAAGGTCGGGCGGAGAGATTCAGCGGGTACGCCGCCACCGCCGCCCGGAACTCCGAGGGCGCGTGGAAGAAGAGCCACGAGATATCCGAGCGGTTCGCCGGTGGTCAGCCGATTCTCATTGGCCACCACTCCGAGGGCCGGGCCCGCCGTGATCACGCGCGGATGGACGACGCGATGCGCAAGAGCATTGGTGAGCAGGACCGTGCCGCCCACTGGACCGGCCGGGCGCAGGCCGCCGCGAACTACCAGCAGTTCAAGAAGGATCCCGGCCGCACGCTCCGTCGTCTCGACAAGCTGCGGGCCGACCTCCGCGCGGTCGAAAAGTGGCAGCGCGGGGAGTCAGCCAAGGGGTTCTCCCGGAACCCGGCAGACCCGGAGCTGAAGACCGAGCACCAAGAGCTGGCCGAAGAGATCGCCCACTGGGAGAAGGTCATCAAGGACGCCGAAGCCGAAGGCTTCAAGGTCTGGTCGCGGGCCGACTTCACGCGCGGGGACTTCGTTCTCTACCGCGGTACCTGGTACGAGGTCCTGCGGGTCAACCCGAAGTCCGTGACCATCCCGCACATCCACAACAGCATCGGCAAGCGCATCGTCCGCGCCACCGGCAACCAGTACGACGACTGGACATGGACCGCCCCCTACGACGGCGTGTCCGGGCGCAAGAGCGCCGCCGAGATGCAGCAGACGCCCCAGGCCCCGGCCAACGAACCGCAGGAGCCAGGCGAGCAGTCCCCGGCGGTCGAGGAACCGGTGCCGGTCGGGAAGCCGACCCCTGCGGCGGGCCCCGCCGCAGGTGCGAACTCGCAGGACGGCATGGCACTGGTGCTGATCGCCTCGAAGGGCTCCAACCGCTCCCGCAAGCGGCGTGCCCTGTGGGCGATGACCCGCCGCGAAGCACAGGCCGTATGCGGTGACCCCCGCACCTCCGGCCGCTCCTACATGCTCACCTGGACTGACCGGCCCGGCACCGAGGACGCCGACTGGGAATGGATCCCGGACAACGGCAGTCACGCCCCGGTCCTAGACGAGCTGGGCATCACCCCGCGCCGTGAGTGGACCGCCGCCCCGCAGTCCCCGGCCGAGGCCGCGTAAGCACGCCCCCGCCCGCCCCGGCGGCCGAGTTCGCCGGGGCGGGCCCCTCTCTCACCAGAACAGGGCACCACCATGACCACGCAACTCCTCGAACGACCCGCGACCGCCACCGTCCCCTACACCGAAGCGGGCAGGCTCATCGTCCCTGATGCCAAGGGCACCACCACCATCCCGACCTACCGCGTCGGTGCCCCCGACATCCAGTGCCGATACCCCGTGATCGTCGGCGAAGACCAGGTCATCGGCCGTGCCTACCGCTGGCATCGAGACTGGCTCGTCCTCACCACCGAGGGCGAACACAACCTCCGCCGCCCCCCCAAGGGTGTCCCCGGCACCGACATGGCCGCCGCTCATCTCGCGCAGCAGTATGCCGCCGGCCGGATCTGCGCCATCCCCCTGGACCAGGTGCTTGCCGAGGCTCCCACGCCGCTGTGTGGGCCGGTGCCTCTCCTGCACCCGCGGATGCCAGTCACCGATCGCAACACCCAGGGCGCCCAGATCGCGTTCGCGGGACTCCGGGCCCACCACTGGCGGGCAGTCCTCACCGGGTTCCCCGGCAGCGATAACCACTGGTACCTCAGCTGTGAACTGTGCCCGTGGGAAGGCCCGAAGTTCTGGAGCCACCTGCGCGGACGCAACGGAGAGCCGCCGAGCGCGCGCCGTCACAAGGGTGGATGCATCGGAGAAGACAAGGTCCGCCAGCTGATCCCCGCTTACCAGTAGCAGCCCACTGGGGGCGGCGGCCGCACGCCGCCGCCCCCGCCCTCCCGAAGGACAGCACCGTGCCTACCCGCCACACCCCCGAAAGCCTCGTCATCGCGGACACCCCCGCCGCGATCCTTGAATGGGCCGCCCGCCACATCGAACACGTCGGCATCCACCAGGGCCCGCACCTGTTCGCCGGTCCCGGCCGTACGGCTACGTTGCCGTGCTGGCCGCGCGGCGCCCTTGAAGTCGCCGCCGGCCACGGGCGGGGAGCCGCCGGCCGGACGTACGACTGGGACCGCATCGAACGCGCCCGCGACCAGGCGTTCGGCATCCTCGCGGAAACCCTCACCGGTCACCCCGTCGACGCCGACGAGCCCGCCGCCGCGAATGACCTGCACCGTGCAGCCATCGACCAATGGAGCGCCGAACCCGGTCGTACCAGCACGGATGCCGCCCGCGCTTTCCGCGCCGCCGCGATCCGCGCCGCCCACGCCCTGTTCTGACAGCCCCGCCCAGAACCCCGAGTCACCGAAAGCCAGCACGATGGACGAGACGACAGAACTCCGCAGCCCCACGAGGACGCCGAGCCGCCGAGGAGCCGCCACCCCGAGCCGGGACGGCATCCACCGGATTGGTGTGCCGCTCCACCCCCGGCTCAGCGCGTCCGAGCTGATCCGCGTACTTCTCGCGGCCCCGGTGGAGGTCGGACTTCACACCCTCGAACCTGTACAAGTCCGAGCGCTCATCGCCGACATGCTCACCCAGCACGGCTACGACGTGCTCGACCGATCGCCGTACCACTCGGAACTCGACCGCCACCAGGACGCCCGCCGTGCAGTGCGCCGTGCGTACGGGCCGCGGTTCCTCGACGCCCCCGACGAACAAGCCGTACTCGCTGATCCGCTCCGCGAAGTGCTCGACGCCGCCGGAAGCAGGAAGTCGTGACCACCACCGTCACCGAGCCGACCGGAGCACGGGCACGGCAGACGTACTACTGGCGGGTGCGCAACGCGCGGACGCGCCAGTCACCCGCGAGCGCCGGGCAGGCGTGGCACATCCAGCCCGGACACCCCGGCGGCGCGTACTGCGATCTTGGCCACGAGCTGCACCCGCCCGCACACCACACCCCGACCCTGCTTTCCCGCAGCCGGCCGACCGGCCGCCGGGCGGACGAGCAGGAGTTCCGGGGCGCGTGTCTCGCGTGCGAGTGGGAAGGCCCCGTGCACTCCGGCGACGGGTTCGGGGACGGCGACAACGAGGCGGTGGAGGATGCCCACGACCACTGCTTCCCCGGCTGGCGGACGCTGCCGCCGATCACCACCGTCGAGGACCGGTGGGCCGTTCCGCGGAGCCGGAGCCGCTGGGCTCAGCTCATCTCCCGGTACCCGGCGGGCTGGGTGGACCGGGGCGCCCCCGTCGTGGCCTGGAGACGGTACCGCCGCGAGGCTCACGCTCCGCCGCACGCGGGACGCCCCCGCTACGAACTCCGTGTCACCCGGCCACCGCGCGGCCGGGGCCACCGCCCCGCAGATCAGGGGCCCTCTTCTGACGACCGCCGTCCTGCGGACCAGGGCCCCGCCCCGGCTCGAACCAAAGGTGGTTTAATTACTCCGCCGTCAGCGGAGCGGGCAACCTCCGATTGGCCGCGCGTCCCACGGGACGACAAGCACCCAGACAACAGATGACGGCCAGCGCACAAGGGCAACAAGGCGCTGGCCGTCGGTGTCTCTCTCACCAGAAAGACCACACCATGATATGTGACCGACACCCCGACTGTCCCCAGCCCGGTGACATCGCCCAGCTCACGAGGGGTAACAGCATCGGCGCTGATCCCACCGACACCTTCGTCATCGTCGAGGACTTCCCCCCGACCGGCCGACACCTCGTGCTCAACCTGCCCGTCGACCACCCCGGCCGCGCCGACTGGGCCGCCGCCGTCCCCCTGGCCGACATAGCCACCCTCACCCGGCTCGAACCGGCGGGCAGCCGTACGTGGACGCCGGCCCCGGACACGGACGACATCCAGTGACCGCGCCGAGCGGTCACGACCACGACCAAGAACAGGAGGCGACCGTGCCCCGCAAGACTGCCGGCCGCACGCTCTACTCACGCGCGGACCTGCGCAAGGTCCATGGCATCAGCGAGCCAACGCTTCAGAACCTCTGGACCGACCGGGAGAACAACGGGCACCCGCCCGTTGCCGAGACCATCGACGGCGTCATGCACTGGGATGGCGACGTATGGGCGACGTGGCACCACGAGCTTCAGCGGCAGCGTGCCGCCGCGAACACCACCAACCCGCCGAAGCTCGACGGCGACCCCGAAGAGATGGTGGGCCCGGCAGAGGCGGCGAAGGTCTGCGGGTTCGCCGACTCCGCCACCGTCTCCCACTACGTCAAGAACCCGCCCGAGGGGTGGCCGGCACCGGACGACTGGGACAAGCTCCCGACCCGGGATCGCCCGAAGTGGAAGCGCTGGAGGCTGTGGCAGTACCTCGCGGACCGAAAGGGCCGTGGTCACGCCGGCGGGCGGCCCACGGGCCGCCGCGGACTGGCCTACCCGTACCAGGGGGATGAACGGCTGACCCTTGCCCGGCAGGCCATCGCGGCGAACCCAGGCGCGAAGAACGCCGAGCTGATCCCCCAGCTCCAGGTGCAGACGGAGAAGACCTACTCTCGCCCGACCTGGAACCTGATCCTCAAGTCCGCGCGAGAGCACCCCGAGGAGTGACCCGTGCCCGATACCCGCTGCCCGCGCTGCGGCGGGCCGCTCGGTGAACGGCCCGCACGTTCCCGGCTGACCATTGACCGCGAGGTCTTCATCTGCACGACGTGCGGAACAGACGAAGCTGTGCGCGAGGCCACAGGGCGCACACCGGTGCCTTTTGGGGATTGGCCGGCGAAGTAGCTAGGCGCAAGGGAGAGGGGCCCACTTTCGGTGTGGGCCTTCTCCCTTGCGCTTTCGCACAACTTACTTGTCAAAGGCGGGAACGCAGCTCGGCGGGTCGAGACACTTCTTCTTCAGATTCCGCAGCGGTGTCATCGGCCAACAAGCGCCGTAGCAGGTGCCGCAGGGTGGCGAGGCACCACAGCTTCAGGCATGAGGGCCAGGCGCGGACACGGCGCCAGAGCCGACGGGCCCATACGCCGTACCACCAGATGGCCATGGGTAGCAGCAGCAGGTACAGGAACAACCAGAGGGACGGTGTCACGATCAACCTCACGCAGGGCTTGGGCACCCTCGCGCGAAGCTATACGGCGAGGGCGAACTTATTCGGACCGGAGGCCAGGCCCATCCCGGGAGCGCGAGGTACACATGGCGCGGCCAGCCGCGAAAGGCCACATGGCGACGATTCGGTGCGGGGAACCGTGACGAGGTGCGCGAAGAATTGGACACAGCCCGTGAGGAGGCGTTGTGCCAAGGCCAGCAAGAGGGTTGAAAGGGCATGCGCCGCGTCGGCGATGCCTCCAAGCTCAGCGGCTGTGGGACGGTGTCCGTGCCGGTTGAGACGACTCACCTGCTGAGTCAGCTGATCGACAAGCCGGAGTACAAAGGTCTCAGTCTTACCGGAACCCGCGGCATGCCAAAGAATGGACTTCACTGAAGAGAGCTGGTGCTGACCATCGAACCGCGCGCGAGGGGTGGTCATTGGCGCCGGGCCTGACGTGTGCAGCAGTCCGGAAGTGCTGCACGGGATGCCCGAAGCGCCCTCCGCCGTACGGAGAAGGACGCGAGCGATGTCCAGTCCTTCTGGAAGGCTGGAAAACGTCGTCGGCTCGACGATGAGCCAGGGGTTAGTCGCCAGATCGCGCAGCCGAAGGATGGCCGAGTGCAGAACCCCCACGCGGCGTAGCTGGATTTCGCGAGACAGCACGCCGGGTGCCAGCAGACTGCTGTACTGCTCCGCCACGGGATCGCTCGGACAACGGTCGCTCACGGGGAAGAGGCTACGCCATTCCCACTTCTGATCGACGCCGTTCTCAGGAGAGGGCATTGCGAGGACCGTTGTCTCGCCCATCCGTCCATGCTGCGGCCTCTTGGTCAGACCAGAGTATCCGTCCGCCCGACGCACGCGATGCGAAGCATCCGCAGCCGTGCGACGACCTGCCGGTGCACACGGTCGTCCGTACCAGACGCGCGCAGCGCGCGGTAGACCAGGTGGTGCAACTCCGTGATCGTTGCAGCAGGCAGGACGAAAACACCGGAGATACTGAGGCCCGTATCGATCTTGTTGGAGAGCGTACGGCGGAGGGCGCCCCACGCCTCCTCGACCGCATGCTTTTCCTCCGGTGAGGCGCGGAACCTTTCCAACTCCAGGATCAGCGTGTGGGCGTGCTGGTCGAGGGCGGCGCACAAGCGGCGTACGCGGACGAACACCTTCAACGAGGCGCCGAGAACACCCAATGTCACGGTGGCCATCACCCCGACAAAGACTGTGTTGTACGGGCTGTTAGTCCGGAAGTGCTGCAACAGCAGGAGAACACCGACAAGGCCGCACACATGGACCGCGACCCGCAGGGGCGCGGCACGCCGCAGCCGACCGGGGAGCCGCTCGTACGCCCAGCTCGACGGCTCGACGCCGGAGCCATACAGGGAGTGGTACGCCCACACGAGGAACAGCAGCATCGTCGCCATGGCGCGGTCGGCCGGGGCCAGCAACAAGGCCACGCAGACCACGAACAGGGCGGTAAGGGAGATATAGGCAACCAGCGGTGCGGCGGTCAGCCGCCGCTGGGACTTTCGAGGTAGCTCCTCGATCATCGGCCGCAGTAGCCAAGCGGCCGCAATGCTCGTGACCACGCTGAACGCAAGGCTGAGGCTGAGAAGGGCGAGGCTGCTCGTCCCTACAAGCACCACGGTGAACTGCACTGTGATGGTGGCCACGACCAGGGCGCACCCCCAGCCAGCCTGCCAGGTCGTGGAGTGATCGCGCATCCACTGCGCACCCCGTCGCGCGGCCGCAGTCGGGTGGAAGGCGGCAGCAGCGTGCTGAATTGACTGGATCATCGTGCTCCCCGTAGTGCGTGGCTCCTCGCTGTCTTCCTCCAGGGCCCCGGACGGCCGCTACTGCCAGCCGGTCCGAGTCCCAGCCAAGCAGCCAGGTAACAGCCCCAATCAGGAAGCGCATCCTGCCAAATCAGGATGGATAAGCGAGAGGGACCCCTGCCAGCAGGCGCCCCTCTCGCTTATCCATCCTGAGACTGAAGGACCAAGGTATCGTCACTTCGTGACGATACAATCAGCCAAAGCGACTGAAAATGACCGGATGAGTGCGGGGGGTGAGCGGGCCGGTGGGATGGGTGACCATGATCGGCCCCTCCGACGAGCAGGTTGAGTACCGCCTTACCGGCGGCCATGGCTGCGGGAAGTCTGTAGCGGTCGACGCTGCCCCCCTCGTTGCCGCCATCGAGGCCAAGGCCGAAGCCGCCGGTGCGCCCGTCGCCTCCCTGCTCGGCTCACACGAGGCCAAGCGCGCCTTCTTCCGCGCCCGCGGACTCATCCGCAGCAAGGGCGCCGCGCGGTTCACCGGGTTCGACGCCGTCGAAGTCGCCGCCGCCGCCGGACTCGATGCCCGCGACCTCTACGGCGAACAGGCGCTTCCCCTACGGCCCGCCGACGGACAGGTGGACTACCACCTGGACGCCAGCGAACGCCCTCTGGTCTGGATCGGAAACGGCCTCACCGAGTTCGATATCGCCCCCGGCAGCATCCTCGCCCCCGAGCACTTCCAGGCCGCCCGACGCCTCATGCACGGTGAAGACCCCCGGACCGGGCAGACGCTCGTAGAACCCAAGCTCGCCATCGCACCAGCCGCGAAACTCCCCGCCGCCCCGCTGGCCCGCGCCCTCCGCCGGGCCGCAGCCGAACGCAGCGTGACTCCCGTCTCCCTGCTGGACTCCAAGCGCAAGCAGGACGCCTTCCGAAGGATGGAGAGCCAGCTCAAGCGGTTCGGGGAATCGCACCGCGTCCCCGCCTCCACCGTGCTGAAGCTCGCCGACGCCGTCGGCATCGATGCCGTTGACCTCTACGGCGAAGACATGCTGGAGAAGGCCGTGGCCGCCGAGGCGGGCGGCCACCTGGACGCCCGTGGACTCCTGCGCGCCGTCGGTGTCCGCGCCACCAAGACAGGCCAGCAGCCTGCCGACCTGTTCACCGCCGCGTCCATGAAGCGCCGGTACACCCAGATTCAAGGTGAAGGTGAACGGCGCCTTCGGGACCTGCCGATGGACGTGCGCG
Source organism: Streptomyces sp. NPDC014734 (assembly GCF_043083325.1). Taxonomy (NCBI): domain Bacteria; kingdom Bacillati; phylum Actinomycetota; class Actinomycetes; order Kitasatosporales; family Streptomycetaceae; genus Streptomyces; species Streptomyces sp. NPDC014734. The sequence continues at coordinate 400,686 of NZ_JBIBYN010000002.1, forward strand.
AAGCCGTCGCGATGGCCAAGGCGGCAGGACTCGCGCCCGAGGATGTGTGGGACGCCGAGGAGATCAAGGCCGCTCTCCTTGAAGGGCGCGTCCAGGTCGGCAACTTCGGTGCCGACGTCACCTTGGACCTCGCGAAGTCGAAGTCCGCGTTCCTCGCCTACGCGCCCGAGGAGATCGCCGCCCAGGTCGAGGGCATCTACACGGCCGCCGGCCGCGAATCCATCGGTGCCCTGGAACGGTGGACCGCGTACGCCATGCGCGGTCACCACGGCGACGGCGACGAGGCGGAGACCGTTGGGACGAGCGGGTTCTCCGGCTGGATGATGGTGCACCGCGCCGCCCGCCCAGTGGACGACGCCCTGTACGGCGACCCCCACTTCCACCTGCACTTCACCTTGGCCAACATGGTCAAGAGCACGGACGGCAAGTGGTCCACGATGGCCAGCGGGGGCCGGGACCTCCACCGGCACGCCCGAGCGACCCAGTCCCTCATGAACGCCCGAATCCGCAGGGAACTGACCAACACGTTCGGTATCAGCTTCCGCCGCGAGGAGCGGACCGGCGCGTGGGAGATCGCAGCGATTCCCGAGGCCACGATCCGGCTGTTCAGTAAGCGCGACAGCCAGGTCCGGGACCTGCTGACGAAACTCGGCATCGACTACGACAGCGCCACGACCAGGGAGCGCACCGCCGCCTCCACCGCGTCCAAGGCCGCGAAGAACGGCGAAGCCGCCGGAGTCGAGGACGATGTTCTGCGCGCCTACTGGCAAGCCGAAGGACGTGCCGCCGGTGACGACCCCGACGCCATCGCAGCCAGCGCAATGGAGCAGGACCGAGCGGGCCAGAACCCCTCTCTGGACGAGCTGTGCGGCAAGGTCTTCGACCCGAAGACCGGCTTGACCAGCCACTCCAAGGAGTTCACCCACGCCGCCGCCATCGCCGCCGTGCTCGACGCCCTCCCGTACGGAGTCGCGAACGCCGACGAGGCCGAACAGCTCACCAGCTCCGTCCTCCGCCACGCTGGCTACGCGGTCCAGCTGAACCCGAAGGGCGCCCAGCACTTTACGCACGCCGACCGGTACACCACGGCGGACGTCGTGGCCGCGGAAACGCTCATCGTCGCCGAGGCCACGAACCGTCTCAACGAGCAGGCCGCAGTCGTCAGCCGCGACACGGTCGGCATGACCCTGTCCACCGTCGAGGCCCAGCACGGCGGCAGCTTCGCGTTCTCCCATGAACAGCGCGCCGTCCTCGAACGGCTACTCACGGCAGGGCACGGGATCGACGCGGTGGTGGGCATCGCCGGGTCGGGCAAGACCACGATCATGGACACCGCCCGGCAGGCATGGGAGGCCCACGGCCTCGTCATCGCCGGCGCGAGCACGGCCGCCGTCGCCGCCGCGAACCTCAAGGCCGAAGCCGGGATCTCCTCCCGTACCCTCGCCTCCTGGCTCACCGGCATCCGCAACGGCGGCCCCGGCCTCACGGGCGTTGACGTACTGGTCGTGGACGAGGCCGCCATGTGCGATGACCGCGACATCGCCGAACTCCTCACCCACGCTGCGATGACCGGAACGAAGGTCGTTGGAATCGGTGATCCCAAGCAGCTGCACTCGCCTGGCATCGGCGGATCCTTCGCCGCCGTGCATCACATCGTTGGCGGGCTCAGCCTCAACGAGAACTTCCGGCAGAAGGACCTGGTCGAGCGCCGGGCGCTGGAGCTGTGGCGTGACGACAAGCGGGTGGAAGCCCTCCGTACCTTCGCCGGGACGGGCCGCGTGCACGCACTCGCAGACAAGGATGCGAGCCTTGCCGCGATGCTCACCGTCTGGGCCGACAAACGCGCCGCGCACACCGACGACCACACCGCCGTGCAGCAGCTCCTCATGCTCGCCGCCACCAACGAGATCGTAGAGGAGCTGAACACAGGAGCCCGTGCACTACGGAAGGCGAACGGCGACCTCGCCGGTCCCGAGCATGCCTACGCGCTGCCTGGCGGCGGCGAGCTGACGCTGTCCGTCGGAGACCAGGTGCTCCTTCGGATCAACGACTACCGGGGTAAGAAGAGCCGAGGCGCGAACGAAGACGTCCTGAACGGCTACCGCGGAATCGTGCGCGCGGTGGACGAGGAACGTCGGGTATTGGTCGAGTGGCGCGAGAAGACCGCCGACGGCCACCGCGACGTTGCCGAATGGGTCGATGCCGACTACATCGCACAGGGCGGGCTCAGCCTCGGATACGCGATCACCGGCCACAAGTCCCAGGGCCTCAGCGTCCAGGAGGCCCTGGTCTACGGGCCCGGCGCACAGGCAAACGCTCTCTACACGATGATGTCGCGGGACAAGAAGGAGTCCCACCTCTTCCTGCCGCTCTCCGTCTACGAAACCGACGCCGACCGCGCCCGTGACGGTGACGCGCTCACCGAGCAGGAACAGCTTGACTGTGCCGTCGCGGGCCTCATCCGCGAGATCGAGAACGGCACCGAGGAGCGCATGATCCTCACCGAACTCCCGATGAGCGCAGTCCCCGCCCATGTGCGCCAGGCCGTAGCTGATCTGCCGCCCTCGCGTGCTCCAGGCGCCGGCGAACCGCATGACGTGGACGCCCCCGAAGAAGAAGCGGAGTCCGAGAGCCGATCCAAGCCAGCAACCGCCAAGCGGCGCGAGGAGACGAACACGCCTCCGAAGCCTGTGCCGACGGCTGACCGTCCATACGCTCACCTCAGCAACTCAGCCTTGCGCGACGCTGCGCGCAAGGCTGCCACAGCGGCGCGCGCCACCAATGGCGCTGCCGAGAAGGCGGAGGCCGCCGCCAACCGCGCCGAGCAGCAGGCCGCCGCGGGGGCAGGTCCGAACGCGCTCGCGCTCAACCGCCGACACCAGGATGTTGCCGAACGGGCGGCGGCGATCCGCGAGGTTGGAGCGCTGGACAGCACGATCACGGAGTGCACTGACCGACTGCACGACACGCAGGCGCGTATCGAAGGACTCGAACAGCGGCTGGCCGCCGTCGGCCGCTTCGGGCGTCCGGTGCTCCGTGGGGACGGGCGGGCTGCGGTCGAGGCAGATCGTGAGCAGCTGCTTCGTACGTGTGCGGAGACCGGTCGGGAACTGGAGCAGATGAACGCGAGGCTCCACGACGTTGCCCAGCAGGCTGGGCCCGTCAGCGAATACGAAGCCGTGCTCATGGAAGCGGACATGCCGCAGGAGGAGAGGGCCGAGCTTCAGCGACGTGCCAAAGACATGGACAACCAGGCATGCAAGCAACTTCGAGCCGAGGCCGCCAGGGCACGCAGTACTGCTCACGGCGCCGACCACCGAATGTCGGGCCTTCAGAATGAGATGGCCCTGCGAACTCGGCGTGGGCGCCACGACGCCGAGGAATCTGCAGAATCGTCGGCCCCGAAGCATGAGTCCCCGTATGCCAACCGCACAGCGCTGGACTACGCGCAGCCCAGTTTGCCGGACACGGCGCAAGACACACCGCCCGTATAGGAGTGCGGGTAAGAACCCTGTCATCGATCCTGCTGGCTTATTAGCCAGCAGGATCGTCACCAGCCGCAAGCGGGATCTACTCCGGGACTTCGCTGCCCGGACGATGCCTGAACAGACCGCACGCTGACCTGAAATCGGCCTCTCATGTCAGATCGGCGAGGTCGCGGACGGTTGCGGTTCCGGACCGGACAATCCAGATCCCGCTTCCAGGTGGCGTCTCGTCCGAGCGGGCTTTGAGGGCTTCGATGTCTACGACCGGGGGCCATTGGGTGCTCTGCGACCAATGCACTCCGCTCAAGTCGAGGCCCCACAGGTTGGTGTCGCGCAGGTCGTCATGGGTGAAGTCGTCCAGGAGCGTGCGCACCGATGCGGTATCGAGTGCAGGGTGTTCTCGATGTAGGGCCAAGCCGATGGCCCGGCAAACCTCATTGGTACGGATCTCGATGAAGGCGTCGGCGAGGTCGAGGGCGAGGTCAAGGTCACGGGCGAGGTTGTGGGCGCGGGCGAGGGCAGCGGCGAGGACGCGGGCGCGGGTGTCGAGGATGCGGGTGGGGTCGAGGTCGAGGCCGAGGTCGCGGACGTGGTCGAGGTCGAGGTCGCGGACGAGGTCGAGGGTGGGGCCGAGGGCGAGGTCGAGGACGCGGGCGAGGGCGGGGGCGAGGATGCGGGCGCGGGTGAGGACGAGGGCAAGGGCGCGGTCGAGGTCGCGGATGCGGTCGTGGGCGCGGTCGAGGACCAGTTCACGGGGGGAGTCGCTGTAGAGGTCGTCGATGCAGGTGCGGGCGAGTTCGCTGGCGAGGCTGAGGACGTGGGAGTCGTGGTCGCGGTCGAGGGCGTGTTGTGCTGCTTTGACATCGGGGTACTCGCGTAGGGTCATGCGCTCTGCGGGGCTGAGTGCGGGAAGGGAGTTCCCTGCGCGGGGGTGGCGGTGTGTGCCAGATGCCTGGGGCCGGGGTGTGGGCGGAAGGATGCCGGCCAGTCCGGCTTCGGTGTCCAGGACGGTGCCGAGGGCATCGACGGCGGTGTCGTGGTGGGAATGGATGAGGATTTCCCGCAGGCCGGCTTCGATGTCGAGGACGCCGTCCAAGCTGTCGTCCAGGGTGTGTTGGTGCTGGCCGAGCCGGTTACTGACGGCCTGGTCGTCGTAGTCGTGCGTGGGGTAGTCGGTCACTGTCCTTCCTCCCCTTCCTTGATTGCTTCTGCTACTGCGCGGCGGGCTTTGCAGAGACTGGCGCGTACTGCGTCATTGCTCATACCGAGTTGTTCGGAGATGTCGCCGGGGGTGAAGCCGGACAGGTGCCAGGCCATAACTTGGCGCTGCCGGGGCGGGAGGCTACGCAGCAGGGGCAGCAGGTAGTGGCGGGCCTCCCAGGCAGCGATCGCGTCCGGGTTGGCCAGTAGTGACGTCGGTGCCGGTACATGTTCCACGGGCTGCTCCTCGCAGGAGGTAATCCTGCGGAGCAGCGCGCGGGAAGCGACGGTGTGTACCCATGCCCGGGGATGATCGATGGTGCCCCAGCGCTCGTAGGCGGAGAGCATGGTGTCCTGGGCGATGTCCGCCGCGACATGCACGCCGGCGCCCTGATTGACCAAGAACCCCACCAACGAGTGGACCGTGGCGCGGTAGAAGGCGATGAACGCCTCGTCCTTCGCTTGCCGTGCGTAGTGCTGCGGGTCCGGCTGGTCCCTTGTCCTGGGTGCGACGGCCGGGTTCTCAGGACCGTCTCCAGGTTCGTGGATACTCACGCTGCCGTATCCTCCCGGTGCCCCTCAGCGCGGGAGATGCTCACACGCAGCCGGTGACCGTCACGGTCCTGGTCATCGAGTTCCACCCGGCTGCCGACGGCCACCTTCTCCGCGATACCCAAAAGGTAGTCGTGGCGGCACTGCTCACGGCGCGACCGCCAGCGCAGGCGCAACCAGAGCCCCCACAACGCGAACGCCTTGGCGCTGACAACCGAGCTGATAGTGATCACGATCGTGGTCGAGTCCATCCCCTGCCTTCCCCTGATGCCGGGTGCGCCCCGGACCGAGTCTTGTGCAGAGGAGAGGCTGAGAGAGCCTTGATCGTGAACTTCAGGCTGCGGAAACTTCCGCTACGCAACAACCAAGTAGACGTATCGCTGTTTGCGGCTGGTGACGATCCCGCTGGCTAATAAGCCAGCAGGATCGTCATCAGCCACAAGCGGCGGATCCAGTTCGCAGGCCAGGGCGGCTCAGGCGAGGGGTACTGCCCCTTCTCGGCGCGCCGCTTGCACGCTCCCCCGCACGCCGTAATGCGCTCTGCTCTGACGGCCGGTACAGGGATACGGTCGCTCCCAACCGATCCAGCGGGTGGCTGCCCCGCCCGGTTCGAAGGGGTCCGATTGCGTCAGCGCATGAGACTTTCCCTGCTCGCGTCCACCGCACTGGGCGCGGTCCTGCTCCCGGTAGGCACCGCCGGTGCCGCTCTGGCCACCCCGGCCACCGTTCAAGCACCGACCGCGGTGGCGGTGACCTGCCGGGGAAGCGTCGACACCGGGACCTACTGCGGTTACGACCTCAGCAACGCCTACACGGACCGCGGCGACTCCGGTCCAAGGGTGAAAGAGCTTCAGGCCCTGCTGATCTACCACGGCTACTCGGTGGGCTCCACCGGTGTAGACGGCTACTTCGGAGCCGGCACGGAGTCCGCCGTGAAACGCTTCCAGACTGCGGAGAAGATCCGCGCCGACGGCATCGTGGGCGCGACTACCTGGGGGTACCTCCGGGCCTAGCGCCCATCAACGACGAGCGCAGCACGACGAAACGCCCCCTGGCTCCGGCCAGGGGGCGTCTTTCCGCGATTCTGCAATGCGACCGGCTACGGCAGGAGGTTTGACTGTCCTGCCTGCACACTCTTCGTGAAAAGTTCGTAGTCCTTGCGGGACACGACGAGGATCTTGGCATCGGGGTCGCCGACATCGACCGAGTCCCGCAGCGCGACGACCCCATCAACGAACGCGACCTCCAAGCAGTTGTCGCCCCCGTTGGACATCTCGCTCTTGGCCCAGACAGCGTTCGTGAGATCGACCTGCTTGTTCATGTGTAACTGTCCTTGATCAACTGGTGGATGAAGCGGCGTGATGCTTGCCCGTCAAGGGCCTGCGTGCGGAGGAGCTCGAAGGCTGTCACGTAGCGGCCGACATCCTTGTCTTCTTCCAGGTACAGGGACGTTGTCAGTGTCTCCGCGACGCAGACCGGCGGCCCCACTCTGAAGTGTAGAAGCTGGAAGGATCCGTCAACACCCGCGTGCGCACCTGCGACGAACGGAAGCACATGCACGGCAACATGGCTGTCGTTCTCGGACACTTCGAGGAGCCGTTCGAGCTGGTCTTTCATCACGTCCTTCGACCCGACGACGCGGTGAAGCGCCGCCTCGTCAAGGATGCACCGGAGCTGGATCGGTTCTTCCCGCCTCAACGCTGCTTGGCGAGCCAGGCGCAGGTCTACGAAGTGCTCGACCTCGTGCTTCGAGGTCCACTTCTTGCTGCCTTCCACGATCCCCGTGGCGTACGCACGGGTTTGGAGTAGACCGGGCACAAGGTGCAGGTACGACTCAGTTCTGGACGCCATCCCTTCGAGGTGTAGGTACTCCTCGAATTCGTGACTGCGGATGGCGTCCTTGTACTCGTCCAGCAGGTTGGTTCTCTTGCCTGGGGCGGCCAGGGACGCCATGGCCTTGACCTTGGCCCTCGTCTCATCCGACTCCACCCCGTAGATCTGGAAGAAAGCCGTGAGGCCGAGGCCGGAGACTCGTTGCTTCCCGTTCTCGATCTTGCTCAAGGCTGGCTTCCCGGCAAGCCCAAGCCGCTCTGCGGCCTCCTCCATGCTGTAACCGGCAGCGTTGCGCAGTGACCGCAGGGCTGAGCCGAACCGGCGCCTGTGCACGTTAGGTCGGGCTTCGACCATCACCCACCTCCTTGGCCTCGCAGAGTACCGGGTGGGTCGGTGGTGTCATATGCCAGTTGCTCTAGGAGCAACGTTTCTTGTTTTGGGGGTTGCCCGAAACGTTTCTCATGCGCCATCGTTGCACTCGTCGGGAGATTCCGCGAATCGCCCCAACGCTGCGCTACTGAACGTGTATTGACGTCTGGTCATATGCCTCGGCGGCGTGGTGCAACTGAGTTCGTCAACCGGGCCTAACCCCACTGACATGCGCCCTCGCATGGATCAGGCACAGGAGACAGCTATGACGCACCCCCCGAATGAGACGCGAGAGGCGCCTCTGGACCTCGATGTCGCCACCCGAATCGCCAACGACGCGCTTGCGTGCCAGCTCGGCACTACCACCCGCGAGGCCATAGACAGCCTGAGCGATCGACTCGTGGAGCAGATCGAAGCCTTCTTCGACGAAGGGCTCCCGGAGGCCGAGGCCGAGGCGGCGCAGCAGCGCGAGGAGATCCAAGCTCTCCTTGAGCGTGCCCCGGATCGTGATGCCCCCACTTTCTCGGCCCACACGTACATGCGGGCTCTGGGCCGGGTGCTCCGACGTCACATCGCGCAGTACGAGGAACGGCACGAGGGTGCGGGCCAGGAACAAAAGGCCCAGGTCCAGGATGGGGGCAGCGAGCCGGCTGATCCTGACGCTGGTCAGCCCAGCGGAATGTACCGGGCACCGAGCGGCCTCACGGGGGCAGCGAAGGGGCGTTGGTTCAGTCTTACCGGCGGGGTCCACCTGTGATCGGCAATGCCGCGGTGGCCCGCGCGGTCAGTGATTACATGCACCGTCGCCCCGGCGAGTCACTGACACTCGCGCCGCTGTGGCAGACGCTCGCCCAGCACGCGAAGGCGGGCGCCTGCCACCACAGAGGCACGTGCCCGATCGTGACGGCGAGCCCTATCGTGGTCAACGAGCGTAGCCAGGTGCTGATGTTGCAGGGCGGTCGCGGTCCTGCTCGGCTGCCGGAGGCACGGTTCGAGGAGGGGTTCGACACCCTTGGCGAAGCGGCCCTCACGCTCGCGCGGGCTCTGGGTGTCGAGCAGTTGTGGTCCCAGCCCGGATGTGACGAGCCGATCCAGTTGGACGCCGGCTGCGCTGATGTACAGGACGGCGACCGTATGAGGGTCGCGGCGCGCTACCTCTTCCGGACACATGCTTCACTCTGCCGTTTTGCTCCGGGTGCCCCACAGCTGTGGGTGCCGCTGAACGAGGTGGATCTCGAACTGTCCCGGCGGGTCCATGCGGTCATGGCCGAGAGGGTTTCGTGAGCCGATGGCGCCCCAACGAGCTGGCCTACCTCGGTGTCCTGACGATCCTCATCGTTCTCCTGGCTTTCGGGATCGGCGGTATGGGATGAACGAGCGGCGTCTCACCAACTGGCGGGGGTGGGCGAGCGCGCTCATTTCGCTTCTCATCGCGGCTGCCCTGTTCGGGCCGGCGCTCTGGTTTGTCACCCCCGGCTAGACACGCCATCCCCCCGCAGGTCGGGGCAGCCCCCGGCCTGCGCTCAAGGTCCGTCCCTGGTCTATTCGACGCCTGCCTACCCCCCGTCGCGGGTGGTCGGAACTTTGCATCACTGTCCGAGCAACGAAGGAAGCAACCATGAAGACTCGTGCTCCGTTGATCCTGGTGGCTGGTCTCGGCGCCGCTCACCTGGCGCTCAACGTTCGTCACCATCGGGAGTCCCGACACCTCGAACTGGTGAGGCTGCACACCGACCTGCTCCGTGACACCGCTGCGGACCAGCGCCTTGCCGAGGTGACGAACTCGGGTGGCTTCACCGGGCTGGACGAGGACACTCGCGTCAGGTACATGAACGCAAACAGGTGGGTCTGCCTCTGGAGCGCCATGCTCCGCACGCGGTTCCTCAGCCCGACCAGCATGCGTGAAGTGGCCGACGACTTCATGGAGAGCCCCGTGGGCCGGGCCTTCTGGGGGGTGGCTCGCCACCACCGCCGGGTTACCGTCCGCGACCGCCACGACGAGCGGTTCAACGCCCTGATGAACGACGCCTACGCGGGCGCCGAGGCCGAGAGCGCCTGACACAGACTCCCGCTCGGCTGTTGCCGATTTGCAGTCGGGCGGGTCCACAAATCCGAGATTAGAGGGGTAGTTCATGGCTTTCGCCAAGAAGCGGGTTGGCGGCAAGAACGGCGGCGCGACGGACGGGTACAGCGTTCGGCCCGAACCGATCTTGGAGCCGAACCCGCACGGCAACCGTGCCGAACGCCGCGCGGCGAAGAAGGCCGAGAAGAAGCCCAAGAAGAGCTGACACAGGCTCCCGCCCGGCCACTTGTGTGACGGCTGGCAGCCAGGCGGGGTACGACGGGCGCCGAGGTCTTCTCTGCGTCCGAGGAACAGAACAGCGAGGAGTGCTCTCATGGAGATCCAGCACGAAACGCGTATGGAGCCGGCGGCCAGCTCGCCCCAGGCCGGCCCCGAGACGAGCGGCAGTCTGCTCGTCGCCCGGTCGAGGGTGAAGGCCGCCCGCGCCCGGATGTTCGTCCCGTCCGACAACACCGCCGGTAAGTCCGACGGCAACGACTGACGGGACTGAACATGACCGCTGAGCGCCATGCGGTCGTCGCGCGCCTCGGCGAGGACTTCCTCGCCGAGGCGTTCGGCCGCAGCTACCGCCTCTCTCGTGGCGACGGCCCGTCTGTCGCCGACATCATCACCTGGGACGACGTCAACGAACTGCTGGCCCGGTACCGCATGGAGTCCCCACGCCTGCGCCTCTCGGCTGACGGCGCGGTCATCCCTCTGGATGCCTACACCGTCCCGGAGGTCGCCAAGCGCCGTACCGTCTTTCACCGCATGCATCCGGCCGCCCTGCACGAGCAGCTTGCCAAAGGAGCCACCCTCGTCATCGACGCTGTGGACGAGGTGATTCCAGGAGTACAGACTCTCGCCTCAGACCTGGAGGCCGCACTCCGATCCAAGGTCCAGGTCAACTTGTACGCCTCCTGGACAGCGAGGGAAGGCTTTGGCGTCCACTGGGACGACCATGACGTCGTAGTCGTTCAGATTGACGGCTCGAAGCGCTGGAAACTCTACGGCCCCACTCGTACGGCGCCTATGCACCTGGACATGGCCGAGCCCGAACCGCCACCCGAGGAACCCACAGTCGAGTTCGTACTGACACCGGGTGACGTGCTCTACCTCCCGCGCGGCTGGTGGCATGCCGTCTCTGCCTCCGAGGGTGAGCGGTCCCTTCACCTGACCTGCGGGCTGAGCACCACCACAGGCGCCGACCTCATCGTCTGGCTGTCCGAGATTCTCCGCTCGAACGACATCGTCCGGGCCGACCTCCCGCGCTTCGGCACGTCTGGCCAGAAGCGGGAAACCGTCTCCGCTCTACGAGACCTCCTTGTTGAGGAGCTGTGCGATGAGGGCACAATCGATCGGTTCTTCGCCTTGCGCGACGCCGACGAGCGCGTACGGTTCCGCCCTTCTCTGCCTTTCGTCGACAGGGTGCCGGCCGATCCCAAGGTCAAGGCCCGGCTTCTCACGACCCGCCACACCCTTCAGGTGTCGGAAGGCGGCACCGTCGTCTTCACGGCAGGGGGCTCGTCCTGGACATTCGCCGACCTCGCGTTGCCCCTGCTGGAAAGGCTCGCGGACCGGTCCGAGTACCAGCTTGCCGACCTCGTCACCGGCACCGCCTTGACGCTGGACCAGGCGGCGGGCCTACTCACCGAGCTCGTGAACGGGCAGGTCCTTACGGTCGGCGGTGGGACGTGACCCTCGCGGAACTTGCCCTGGGTACCTACCGAACGTACGGGGTAGTCGCGGCGGCCAGAACCGCGATCGAACAGGGGGTGCGCTGGATTGATACGGCCCCCAACTACCAGTACGGCACTGCCGAGAAGCTCCTTTTCCCCGTGCTGGAGCGATTCCCGAGCGTTCGGGTGTCGACGAAGGTCGGCCTCCTTGACGAAACGCGGCAGGCGAAGGCATCCGCGGCCGGCGTCCTGACGTCGTCACGTCTCGGCAAGAAGTTCAGCCTTGATCCGCTGTACATCGCGTGGCAGGCCAGGATGAGCTGGACGGACCTTGGCCGCACCCCCGACGTCACGTTCATTCATAACCCCGAGATCGATGAGCCCAGTGAGAAGGAACTCGACGACCGCATCCTGAGAGCGTTCGAGGCCCTTGAAGAGTGCTGTGCCCAGGGACTGACCAAGTCGTACGGGGTTGCTACGTGGCGCGGACTCCATGATGGGTCGATCACCATCGACCGGCTGTTGGAACTCGCGTTCAAGGCCGGTGGCGGATCGAACCGGTTCGCCGCCATTCAGTTGCCTCTCAGCCTGATCCATCCGAAGCCGATCGCCGACGCGTTGGAGAACCGCGGAGTGCTCATCGACGCACAGGCGGCCCAAGTGGAGGTCTTCGCTTCAGCGCCGCTCCATGGCGGGGAACTGCTGGACATAGTTACCCCTGAAGTGGCTCGTGCCGTACTTCCGGAAACGCACCCGCTACGAGTGGTGCTGGGGACTGTAGCGGCTACACCCGGCGTGACGCGCGTCCTGCTGTCGGCCAGTACCTACAAGCACTGGAAGGCGGCATACCGCTACGCCCGCGCGTTGCCCCCCTTCGACCCCTCCGACCTCAGAAAGATCGTCGATGCCTTCCGCTCCTGACCAAGCAACAGCCACGCGAATGCGTCAGGCATTCGGGTACGCGGCTTCCATCTTTCCCCTGGTACGTAGCGAAGGAAGCGAAGTGTGGGGGTGGGATGGGAAGACCCTGAGCGCCCCCATGAAGCAGGGATTGTGGCTCAAGGTCGCCGCGATCCCGAGCGAGAAGGCGGCCGGGGCCGGATGGGACGGGTCCGAGCATGCCCAACAGGCCATGTCGAGCGATGTGCCCCGGCCCCGCTTCCGCGGATCCTTCCAGTGGGCGGCTGACGGTTACACGTACCGGGCTGATGTCCATGATCAGATCAAGGACCGGCCGATCAGCTCGGGCCCCCTTCCGCCCCCCGGGCTGACGCTTCCCGATGCCTGGTGGACGGCACTGCGCACCGCCCTGGACGCCATCAAGGCGGCGGCGACGAACCGAACCGCGATCAAACAGGAACGGCTTCACTGGGCGTTGCCCCGGTTCCTTGGCGTACCTGTCAATACTGAGGTTCCGGAGTGGTCCACCATCCACGCCGACATTCAGTGGTCCAACCTCGTCGGCTCGGACCTCTGCATTCTTGACTGGGAGCGCTGGGGCCGCGGTCCGGCCGGGTACGACGAGGCGGCGCTGTTCATCTCCAGCCTCACCGCCCCGGCAGTCGCCGAACGCGTACGCCACGAGTTCAAGCACGTGCTGGACACCCCGGCCGGGCACTTCTCTCAACTGGTTGTAGCGAGCGAGTACCTACAAGGCATGGAGCGCGGGAACAATCTGGACCTCGAAGCCCCACTGCGCACGCATGTCGCCAAGCTGCTCTCGTAGCCCTTGAACTGCCCTGCTCGCCTGCACCGCACTGGGGCGAGCAGGGCCCTCGCTACAGGCAGAGCCCTTGCCAGCCTGTGCATCGATCTCGAAGGATTCGTGCTAAATCGCGGGAGACTCGGAAGCCTCCGGTGAGACCGCCTCGTGTGAAGCAGGCATGACTCCGTACGCCGGGCGGCGCCGCTCCGGCCCGGCTGGTTGCCCACCAAGATGCCGTGCGGAAGTGTCCAGCGCGACACCCTTCGTGAACACCTGTTCTGCACGGTCCAGGGTCAGACGCATTGTCCCGTACGGTCCCACCGTGAAACCCGTACGGTGCCCGTGCAGGTGTAGTTCCTCCACCGCCTGGACCCCGGCTTCGACCTCCGGCACGTCGTCAGGGGGGATGAGTGCGTGCGCTTCCTCAGCCCACTCCCAGCCGAGATCACGGAGCACGGTTCGAGCTTCTTCCTGCTCCCAGCCGCTTCGCGCTACCAACCCGTGGCGGGGGTCCGCCGAGAAGACCACGTCGTAGTTCTTCATCATCGCGCCATCTCCTTGGTGCGCTCGGGCTCGGGTGACTGCTCTTCTTCGTTCTCTCCATCAGCTCGCGCGGGCCATGCTGCAAGCTGGAAACGGGCCGGGCGCTCCTCATGGCGTGCGACTCGGCACTCGTCGCCGGCCTTGCCCAGCGCCTTGTTCATCCGGGTGAGGAACCGGTCGTACTGTTCGTGCCAGATCACGGAGGAGCCCGCGTCCGCGTATGCGTCGCTTCTGGCGAAGGCCAGGGCCGCGATCTCGTTTGCCAGACCTTCGTGCTTCGTCCAGCAGGGCGGAATGACGTCCTGCGGCTGCCAGGCGTACGCGCTGTTCAACCATCGGCACACGGAGTCGAGCCATGCCGGCATCGGTTTGACCAACTCGGCGGGCAGCGAACCGAGGTCCCACGGGGCGGGGCCGTCGACTACGGAGTCCTCCGCGCTCCGTGCAGCGATGTACTCCAAGATCAGTGCGGGCGGCTCGGGAAAGGGCTCGAAGTGGGCGAGCGGATTCGTCATGCGGCAGCTGCTTCCCCACGACCGGCCCAGGCGGCGGCGTGTGCCCTTGCCCGGTTCTTCTTAGCGATGGTCTGACGTGAACGTTCTGCTTCGTTGGCCGCGCGAAGGTTTCGGACGTGGCCTTGGATCTCGTTCCAGGAAGCCCAGGTCCACATGCCGTCGAGTCGGGTGATGACCGGTGGCAGGTTGTCCGCGAGCACAAGAGCATGCCCCTCGGGGAGGGCCCTGATCTCGTCCCCGCGCAGGACCGGCTCCAGCGCCATATGGGTGGCGGTCGAGTGGCCGCCGCGGTCCCCGCCGCTTGTGGTCTTCGTCTTGCGCTCCCGCTCGACCTGGCCGCACAGGTCGGACATGTCCCGGAGGAAGACGGGGTCCTTGGCACCGCCGAAGACAACCACGTGGTTGGTGAACGACGCCAGCTCGTTCGCGGTGTCCTCACCGAAGCGGGCGCGGGCTGACGCCCAGCCTTGAAGCCCGTAGATCACCGTGATACCTCGGCCCCGGCCGTCGGCGACGCGTTGGCGCAGGCTTGGGATGGGTGCGATGTTCGGCGCCTCGTCCAAGGCTGCAAGGAGGGCAGGGTCGAGCCGCCCTGCTGGGGACGCGATGGCGTGAGCCTCAGCAAGGTCTAGCAGATCCTCGGCTATCGCCGTGGTCAGCGGAGCCACGGAGTTCACCTCCGAGTCCTTCCCCAGCAGGAAGATGGTGCCTTCCGCGTCAAGGAACTCATGGAAGTCCGTGGGGGCCTCCCCGTTCCCTTGAAGCGCCTGGACCACTGACTCGTGCATGAGGGGTTCAAGGGCCGCGTCGAGGGTGCTTGCGGTGTTGCCGACTGTGCGGCTGTCACCGGTGGTGGCCGTGCGGAGCATGTCCGCCCAGCCGGGGCCGGCACCGGGATGGGCGTTGAGGATGCCGAGGGGCGCGGGGTCGGTGAGCTTACGGGCCCACTTCAGTACCCAGTCGAGGCTGGCACCGTCGAGGGCGGCCGCGTGGAAGAAGGCGGCGAGGATCTTGGATGCCTGCCCCTTGTAGAAGGCGCTGCCTTCGCTGGACTGAGCCGCGGATCCGGGGATGCGAGAACCGGCGACGAACGCCTTGGCGCGCATCATCGCGACCTCGGTCTCGGCGGCGCCGGTAATGGGCGTCCACCGGAACTTTGGGAGGGAAGGGGCGATGTTCTGCGGGTCGAAGACCATGACTGGTCGGCCGCCGCGTCGCCGCGCGTCGAGGGTCAATTCCACCAGATCCGGTTTGGTCGAGGTGGCGAGCACTGGACCGACCCAGTTGCGGATGGTCGGGGCGAAGAAGCGCAGCGTCTTTCCGCTGCCCATGGGGCCGATGACCCGGCACGCCTTGTCGGCGCGGGAATACAGCTCGACGCCCTTTGGGCGTTGCGAGGTCCCCAACGAGTAGCCGAAGTCGAGAGGGTCGAGGGGGTGGCGCATGTCGTACTCCGGAACGAGGAAGATGAGAGGCGGCTCAGGAACCGGCGGAAGGGTTCTTCGCAGGGCTCACCGCTGATGTGCGAGCAGGGCGGTCTTCACCGCGGATCAGGGAAGGGCGGATCTCCGTAGCCTTCAGAACGGCCTTGGCCGACATCTGACGCTTGAGCTGCCCTTTTGCCGCGAATCCTGCGTTGCGGCGGCCTCGGGTTGTCAGAAACCAAACTGTGGCCAGGGCGACTGCGCACACGGCGGTCACGGCGTACAGGGCCATGGAGATACCGCTCGGCATGAGGTCCACTAGGCGCTCCTCCTTGCTCGGGCCGCGAGGTAGCGCATCCGCCGACCGCAGAGCCGGGACAGCGACGCGTCGGGCCCGGCACAGCGCGGCGGAGCCGTGTGGAAAGCGCTGTGGAGGTCTTCCGCCGCGCGCCAGATGTGCGTGACGGCCGTACGGACGCGGCCGCCGGCTGCGGAGTAGTCGCCGTGGTCCAGCATGTTGGCCAGCGCCTTCATCCGGTGGGCGAGTTCGAGGGCATCGGCGTGCAGCTGGTCGATGTCCTGGCGTACTGCGTGCTCGTCGGCCGAACGCATGGACTCGTCGCTGGTGATCGTCATAGCGGGGGCGCGTTCTGAATTTGAGTGGAAGAGGTTGATGGCGGAGAGGTGGCGGTAGCTGCTCATGCGGCGTCCGGGGCGGGGTTGGTGAGGTCGATCATTGAGCCGGAGGAGAAACACAGGTGCTGCTCGGCTTCGACCAGGAGGTGTTGGACGCCGGGGTAGATGACCTCTCCGACCTTCCACAGGGCGATCCCACGGCGCAGACGCATGATGTGATCCGCGGTCCAGGACGGCAGACCCAGCCGGGCCACCGTCGCTTCGGCCTCGGCCTTCTTCTGGCTGTAGATCACGATGGTGTCAGCCATCTTCAGCGCTGCTTGAGTCTCCGGGCTGTCATCGATGTCCGACAGGTGGTGGACGATGAAGATGCAGCTCAGCCCGTAGCCACGGGCGAACTTCAAAAACTTCTCCAACAAGCCGGCCAGTTGGGGTGTTCCCAGAATGTGCCATGCCTCTTCACAGACGAGGATGCGCTTTCGCTGCGTGTAACGGCGGCAGCCCGATGCCTGGTTAGAGCCCAGCTCCCAGGCTCCGGAGTTCGCGTCGACCACGATCCGTTCGTGCTGCCCCGGTTCTGCCCCGCACTCGCACAGCGGTCGCAGCCAGACCTCTTCGAGGAAGACGCTGATGACGGCAACGAGAATGGTCATGGCGACGCCGCCGGACGGAACCTTGGTCAGGTCGAAGACGATCATGTCGGCGTCGAGGTCCACGCCGAGGCTGGTAGGGCCATCAAGCATGCCGGTGAGGTCGCCGGTCGCGTCCTGCTCGCTCCCGCAGAGCCGGTCCAGGGCATAGGACGCCTCCAGGCCGTCACCGAGAAGTTCGTCCCGAGTGCGCTTCTTGGCCATCGCGTCGGACTTCTCCGGGGAGCGCAGAGCGGCGGCGACGTCGGCCAGGACCGGGGTACGGCCGAGTTCGCCTGCCCTCTGGCGGGCCCTGCGGATCGCGATTCGCAGGGCAGAGCCGGCGAACTCGTCCAGGGCCTTGCCGAGACCGAGTTCAACGATTGTGCGGACCAGTTCGACCTGCCGCTTGCCCGCGATGGCAGGGTCCATCGGGTTGATGCATGAGGAGCCACGGCCGCCGCCGGGTGCGAACTTCACCGGGGCCTTGCCGGTCAGCGAGCGGCCGAGCGCGGCCCACTCGCCTTCCTCGCGCTCTTTCTGCTCCTTGGTGTCGAGGACGACCACCTGACGGCCGAGGCGGATCTGTCGGGCCGCGTAGGTCTTGGTCAGGGCCGACTTTCCCCGGCCGGTCTCGCCCATCACGATCATGTTGCCGCCCGGCAACCCGTCGCCGAAAGCGCTGAAGGGGCAGTAGATAAAGGCTTTTCCGCTGTACAACTCGCGGCCGATGATCGCGCCCGCCGTGCCGAGGGTCGGCGGTGCGATGGGCAGGTACAGGGCCTGGCTGGTGGTCGTCTCGGTGTAGAGGGGACGGCGCGCTGTCTCGTGCATCGGCGACAGCGGGGCGAGGTCAAGGAGGTCAGTCACTTGATGCCTCCGGCGAGGGGCAGGGTCGTTGCGAAGGCGCGGGCGTGTTCGAGGTCGAGCCACTCGATCCGCAGGTGCGCGTTGCGGGCGCGGGAGGCGGTGGTGCGCTTGATGCGCTCCAGGTCTTCGGCGCTGCGCGAGGAGATGGTGATGTAGCCGACAACGGCGGAGCCGGCCGCGCCGGAGGAGGCCAGGGCCAGGCCCCGTGATCCGGTAGCGCTGGCGGCGATCTGGTCGCGCGGGTCGATGTTCTTGCCGCGCTTACGGTCGCGGTCCATCTCGGCATGGTTGTTCGTGTCTTCCGCGAGCATCCGCTCCACGGCCGTGTCATTGGGTTCGAGCTGCTGTGTGATCGAGATCGTGCGGATGACGTCGGGCATCCCGATCAGCAGGGGCGAGAGGAAGTCGGGCCCGACGGGTGTGGTGGGCCATCCGACGACGGCGGCCGTGGCGTGGTACCAGCAATCCGTGGAGCCCGCTGCACGGGTGGCGACGTGGGCGCCGTCGCGGACGTCCACGTTGCGAGGGAAGGCGTGCGCCTGCCGGAGGTCGGTGTCCCAGATGGCATGGTCCGGGTCGTACGAGTTCCGGATCAACGCGGTCATCCGACCTTCGTCCAGGGGCGCGATCACCGAGAGGTCGGCGTCCTCCGCGCGGGACCACAGCTCATCCAGGTACGCAGCCATCGCGGCGGCGATCCCCTCGTCACCGGTTCCGCGGGCTGCGCCCTCGGCCGCCAGGTCGCGGGTGAACCGGGCGTGGATGGTGATGTAGTACCGGTGCTCTTCCGCCGAGGTGGACACGGCATTGGCCAGCACGTCGTACGAGTCCTTCAGCCACTGCGGCGCGTCCGTCGTCGCCGCCGACTCGTCGCGCTGAGCGATGAACCGCTGGTGGGCGTAAGGGTCACTCTTCATCTGTCGGGCGAGGACCTGAACCCGCTTCACCGGGTGCTCTTCAACGTTGCCGAAGGCATCGAGGAGTTCGCCCCAGCGCTCCAGGGCGACGATCTGTTCACCGACTTCCTTGCCACCGAGGCCGGGAGAGGCGATCTCCAATGTGGCCGTGACGCATCCGGCTTCCGGCTGGAGGACCACAACGGCCTGCTGCCCGCGGACCGTGACGGGCACCCACGTCATGCCAGTGACGCCTTCCGGCTCGGTCAGAGCAGCATCCGGCGGGGTGCCATCGCGGCGCACGCCGGCCTCAAAGGCCGGAGACGCCCACACGCCGCCGGTACGGCGGAGCGCCTTGCGGTGGTAGCGATTGATCCGCCACCAGCGGTACAGCGTCCGTCGCTGGGACGTGCCCTTGGGCCGGTACGGCGCGTACACGATGACCAGGGCGAGCAGGATCGGCAGGACAAGGCACACCGCGGCGATGGCGGTCACGCCGTTGAAGAGGTAGCCGAACAGGATGCCTGTGGCTGCACCGCCACCAAGAACGACCTGTTCACCGAGGTCACGGCGGCCCACCAGCCCTGTGGGGCGATGCTTTCCGAACTGATACGTGCGAGTCGACATGAGGGGTCACTGATCCTTGTTGGGGTTCGGACGCCCAGGTGCCTGGCCGCCCGACGGCCGTGGCGGCAGCGGGGGCGTGACCGAGGGGCCGGAACCCGAGGTGGTTCCTGATGCGGAAGAAGGGGAGGCAGGCTGCGTCGGACCGGAAGGGCCCGGACTCGGAGGCGAGGGCGGCTGTGCCGTGCTCGGTGCTCCGCTGGCCCCTGGCGGACGCCCGGCCGATGCGTGACTTCCAGCCGAGGACCAGTCCGGAGTAGAACTGATGACCGGGTCGGATGTCGCTCCCTGGGGACGAGCAGAGTCCGGTGCACCGGACATCCCCGCGGTGTCGTCGCCGCCCTGCTGGCCTTCGGAGTGCTCGGGCTTGCTCGCGCCTGCGGCGTCAGTGCCCTGCGCGCCCGGGGAACTCGTGGCCTTGTTCTTTGCCATGTTGACGCCGGCCTTAGCTACGGCTACCCCGGCGGCGATCGGTCCGGCCACGGCCGTTCCGCCGCCCATCTTGGCGCCGGCGGTACCCGCGCTCTTGGAACCACCGACCAAGGAGTCCTGCACTCGCGCGCCCATCGCGCGGTTGGCGTGCTGGCCGGGGCCGTCGATCGCAGCCGCGGGGCCGGAGGACTGGGCGCTCTTTCGGTCGTGGTGGAGCTGAGCCATCTCATCGCCGAAGGCAGGCACCCACTTGTAGAGCGTGGCGCTCGCGAAGACGGCGAGCAGGAGGATCAGCGCGCCGACCAAGATCCTGGAGACCGCGTCGGACATGCTTCCCGAGGTGTCACTGAGAATCGCGCCCCCAAGGCCCAGCAGGGCGAAGAGAACGGGCTTGGACAAGCCGATGGCGAAGATGGCGCCGAACCACTTCTTGCTCTTGTTCCACAAGTCGCGGTCGACGAGACCCGCATTGACGACCGGCCCGAGAGCAACGGCCACATAGATGGCTGCGCTGCGGATCAGTAGCTCGATCCACATCAGCAGAGCACCGCACATCATGACGAGGTTGACGACCAGCAGCTGTCCTGCGCCTTGGGTGGGGTTCGCCACCATGAGCTTGAGCAGGTTCTCCAAGAACGGCTTGAAATTCGATGTCGCGTAGGGCTCGAAGATGGCCGTGACCTCGTCAATGGCCTTCATCAGCAGAGCAATCGCGCCCGGCGTCATCGCGTTGACGACGAACTGGAGGAGCAGGAAGCCGATTGCCTCGGAGACCGCAGTGGTCACGGCGACTCCCCGTACCGCACGCTTCGCCACGGCGATCAGCCACAGGGCGACAGTGAGGAGGCTGGAGGCCGCGAAGATGATCGCGTACTGCTTCAGGAAGCCAGGGGACGTGAGGTCGATCTTCGTTGTGTTCTGGATCAGTTCCAGCATTTTGCGCAGGAACCAGATGTTGGCCTCGGCAAGTGCCTGGAGCAGGAACCCGAGCGGATTCTTGACGAAGTCGATGGCCTCCTTTGCCTCGCACACCATCGGGATGTAGCAGAACGGGGAGGCGATCGCGGAGGGCACGAAAAGGAAACCGATGAACACGTTGATCACGGCGACTGCCTGAAGGCGCCGCCTCCAGCGGCCGGGAGTCCCCCGCTCGATGGTCAGCAGTCCGGGAGCGTCGTCACGCAGTCGCAGGCGCATTGCTGGCACCTCCCACGTCCGCGAAGCTGTCAGCCGGGTCCGCCTCCTGCATGGCAGGCGGCGACGGCACGAGCGGTTCGGACGGTGTGACGGCCGTCGTCTTCCAGGTTCCGTCCTCCCAAACCAGGTCCACGGTCATCCGAAGGAAGGCGACTTGCGGGCGTCGCGTCTCGTCCTTCCCAGCGACTCCGCCCACCGAAGCGGTCCACAGCTCGATGCTCGCGGCCTGGTCGGAGTAGGAGATCGAGCGGGTGGCGAGCGCGGCCGTCCGCGTGATCAGTTCGCTTCCGTCAGCAGCCTTGCCGTCGGCACCGACCCCGCGGTTCTCCATGACCAGACGAGCCGTCGAGTTGGTGTCCGAGGTGACCGAGCGCAGCACGCTCGATGCGGCGGTGGCCGCCAGCATCCGGTGCCGCCAGTCCTCGTTGACAAAGAACCGGGGATCGCCGTAGAGCATGGTGGCGCTGACGGCGGCGGCGCGAGCACCGTGTCCATCGTGTCCATAGGGCGCCGGGAAGCCGTCGTGGTCGGCTGAGCCGCTCAGGACGGGGTCTTCCGCAGTGGCCCGAACGTAGTCGGAGAAGTCGGCTGGAACGTTGGATGTCTGCCGTGAGTCGATGGGAGCGACCAGGCCGCTTGTGCTCGAACTGTCCTTGAGCTTCCAATCGTTGGATTCCCAGGTGAGCGTGACCGTCACCGACTGAAAGTCGGTCTTGGGTGTCGCGTGCCCGGCCGCACTGCCGCGAACCGTCGTTGTCCACAGCCGCACCATCGCCCCGTGAGCGGCGAAGCCCAGAATGTGCGCCGAGAGAACGCCGGTACGGGCGATGGCTCTCTTGGAAGAGACTTTGGAAGTGTCGCCCCGGAGGGAACTGACTGTCCTACGGGCGGCGTGGTTTGCCTTCTTCGCCGTCGCTTCGACAGTGCCCTTTGCCGCCATGGCGGCCACAGCGCGGTGCCGCGCATTCTTGTTGGTGAGGAATCGTGCACTCCCGCTGACCGTCGTGTAGTTGGCCGCTGCCGCCTTGGCGCCGGATGGCGTGTGTGGGTATCCCACAGGGACGCCGTCCGTCTTACGCACGCTGCCCTCGCTGGCCTGCGGTGCTGAGGGCGCGGCTGCTGATGCGGACGGAGCGGGGGTAGACGGGCTGGCCGTGGCCATGCTGACGATTACTCCGGCAGCGGTGACCACGGCCACACTGGCGGCGGCGATGCCCCACCGCTTCCCCAACGGGCTGCGTGCTCCGGCGGTCTTCGAAGACGGAACGTTCCTCCGTTGAGATCGGGAAACCACGGATCACACACCCATGCCGTACGTGATGGCGAAGATGGTGCCGAAGGAAGCCACGAGGAAGACGCAGGTCAGGCCGCCGACCATCATGCCCTTGCCTCGCGAGCTGTCCATAGTGGAGTGGCCCTCGCCAAACCAACCTTTGCTCTTGCCGACACCGGCAAGAAAGGCGCCGGCACCGACGACGAGGACGACGGCGGCGATGACGCCCAGGATCACCTTCGCCGTGCCCCCGAGCTTCCCGAAGGGGCCCCAGTCCGGCTTCACGCCCGATACGACGTCGGCTCCGGCGGCGAGGGTCGTGTGCAGGGATGGATCGGCAGCGGCGGACAGGAGGTTGTGCATGTTCAGTCCTTTGGTGCGATAAGTGGTGTTTTAAGGCGGTTTGACGGATTAGCCGACGTGCCGCATCGCGATGATCTGCGGCTTCCAGTAGCTGAGCGGCTTGATACGCACCTGAGCCCCTGTGCGCGGGGCATCGATGACCTGCCCGCCGCCGATGTACATGGCGACGTGCTCAGGGCCTGCGCTCCCAGGCACGCTGAACAGCAAGTCACCCGGGGCGAGTTGGGAAACGCTCTTGACGGCGCTTCCTTGGCGAACCTGGTCGTACGTGACCCTGGGCAGGTTCACGCCCGCTGCGGACCAGGCCATTTTGGTGAGCGACGAGCAGTCGCAGCCGCCCACGCCTTCGTACGGCATGACGCAGCTGCCGCCCCACCGATACCAGGTGCCCAGGGCCGTCTTCGCGGCGGTGATCGCGCGAGCGGCACCCTTGCCGGCCGGGGCGTCAGGGGCGACGGCATCAGCCCATTTGGAGGCCAGTGCACGGATATTGCGCACGTAGTCTCGGGTTTCGGAGTACGGCGGAACGCCGCCGTACTTGATCACGGCGCCACCGCCGGAGTTGTACGCCGCGAGCATGTTGTCCGTGGAATCCCCCGGAACGTCTTTCACTTCTTTGGCCAGAAGACAGTCGTATTTCGCTGCTGCGGGAATTGCATCTTCCGGGTTCCAGATGTCCTTGATTCCATCGCCATCGCCGTCCAGGCCGTTCTGAGCCCACGTGCTCGGCTTGAACTGGGCAATGCCCTGGGCAAAGGCGGACTCAGCCCGTGGGTTGAAACTGCCTTCGATATAGAGCTGCGCGGCAAAGACCGATGCCGTGAGCTGCGGGCACTCTCCCGCGCTCTTGTTCACGAGTACACGCACCCAGTCAGGGACGGGAGCGTCTGTCGCCAGAGATCCGCCCGGACCGGTCTCCTGGGCAGAGGCGCCGTCTGCCGCGCCGAACGTCATCAGCATGGAGGTACCCGCGATGGTCATCGCGGCCAGGAGGCCAAGCCCGATCTGTGTCTTCTTGCTCATGGCCGCCCGTCACGCCCAGGGCAAGGCGGCGACGCGCCAGCCCTCAGAGGTGTGCTCCAGGCGGAGCGCGAGTTGTTCGCTGGCGCTTCGAGCGTCCCCAGATTTCGGGGTGGTCGTGAGGGTGTAGCTCACGCGGACGAGAGCTGAAGAGGCCGTTGCCCCGGGCGCTCCGTCGGGGACGATGGCTGAAGTGATTTTGGCCGTCTGGTGCGCCTTCTGGGCCCGCAGGGCGGCCCACGCGGCGACCTGGCTTGGACGCTTCTGGGCCAGTACGCCCGCGAGTTCCCCAGTTGCGAGCCGGGCTGCCCGAGTGCCGGCGTCCGCGTACGAGCTGTCGGCTCCGTCGCGTGCGTCGTGCTCGGAGTAGGCCGTGGTGAAGGCACGTGCTGCACGCTGAACATCCATTGGCAGGGCGGAACTTGGTGAAGGGCCTGATACCTCGGCGCTCGGTGAGGCCGTGTCGGTGATGCCCGCCGAGACGGAGTGTGGCTGTGTCGTCGAGGGTTGGGGAGAACCGCTGGTCGAGCTGGAACAGCCGGTCGACAGGAGGGCCAGTGAAGCAGCGACTCCTATTACGGCTGATATATGTATGAAACGGGTGGATCGAGGCATGCGGGAACCACAACCTTGGTGCATGGGATTTGAGAAAGCGGGCGGCGTGGCCCTACGGGGACTGGGGCCGCGCCGCCCCTTCGCAGGAAGAGGGGGATTCTTCCTGCGGGCTTTTACCGGCGGCTACCGAAGAACTCGAAGAGCAGGACCGGGGCGTGTGGCCTTCGCTACTTGGTCTCATTTGCGTGAGAGTTCGGACGAGTCCGGTGCCGGCCGAATTTTGATTTCGTCTTCACCTGGCGTGATTGTGTGCCATGGTCGAGCTGCTAGGGCCGTTACTCATATCAAGGCCATCAGTCCCTTGCGTGATTCGTGGGTGGGATCGAGAAAAAATCTCCACGGCCAGAGAATGCCTATCGGCGTTGGTCGTGTCTGAATCCTCGCAGGGGTTCGCGGACAACTCGAACCAGCAAAAGAAGTCGGAACCTAATTCCAGGAATTAGGTTCCGACTTCTTGGAGGCGGGTTGTTTGAGGTCTTATGCGGCCGGGCGGTGTAGGTGCTCGATCGCCACGCCGAGCCACGGCGCGGCCGGGCCGGAGATGAGCAGGGGCGCGCACACGCTGTACGAGAGCACGACTGCGGGCGCTTCCCCAGCAACTCCGGTCAGGAGGGCGTGATCGAACGGCAGCCAGTCACGCGATCCGGCTGGCGTGAGTCGCACTCCGATAGACGTGAGGACCACTCGGGCTGTGGTGTGATCTCGCCACTGCGGGAGGGCAACGTCCTCCGCTTCTTGGCGTCGACGGGCGTCGAGCCGGCCGTTGGAGACCCACCGTCGGCCGAAGGCCGGGTGATCCTCGAAGTACCCGCTGTTCGAGGGCGGGTAGGCGACCTCTGTTCCGTAGAAACGGGCGGCAGAGCACGTCACATCCGCGAAGGCGACCTCCCCGTCAGTCAGAGGCACGTCATTCACCTGGAGTGGCAGAAGATCGCCGCCGCCCTGGAGGTGAGCCGCAAGCGCGGATGCTGCCTGCATGGCATCGGGCCAGACAGCGTCTTCCGCCCGGCCGCGTCGGCGAGACCACATGGTCATTCCTTTCTGATCAAATGGGCCGGCCGGGGCCTGTACGGCGCGAGCAGCACAGGCCCGGGGGCCACCCACGAGATGAGATCACCAGAGGGGGCTGGAGGCAGCAGCGGGTGCCCTCGCCGCCTCCTTGGCCTCTTCTTTCAGCCTGGCCAGCAGCAGCCCAAGCCGGTCGTTGCCGATTGCCTGGTGTTGGCGGACGGCGTCCGCCAACACGTCACGATTGATCCGTCCGGCCTGCTTGGTAGCGGCCCGCGCGATCGGCAGCAGGTCCGCCAACCACTCGTCGTCGGCTTCTCGGTCCTGCGGGCACTCCGCATCGTCCTGGACGGACGGTTTCTCACCGTCCGCTGGAGCGGGGACTGCCGCCGAGGCGGAGGTCTTTGCCGCTACCGGGGGAGCCGCTGCGGCCTCCTGGTCCGCAGGTTCGACGGCCGGTCCGTCCGCATCGTCCGCATCGTCCTGGACGGACGGTTTCTCACCGTCCGCTGGAGCGGGGACTGCCGCCGAGGCGGAGGTCTCGGCCACTGCTGGGGGAGCTGCCGCGGTCTCGTGGTCCGCAGGTTCGACGGCCGGTCCGTCCGCATTGTCGGAGCCTGCGGACGTGTCGGTGGCGGACTCGCCCGTACGTGACTTGCAAACTTGCCCTGCCTCGCGTTTCCGCAGATCAACGGGGGTCGGATTCGTGTCGTCTGCTGCGGACGGACTGGGGGAGAGACTTCGAGCTCCGACTGTGGCCGTCACCTCCGATGGGCGAAGCGCGGACTGAACTGCGGGATCTATCGCCCTCGGTACCTCCTCGCGGACCGGTCCGGGACCGTCGGCCGTGCCGTCCGGGACCGAAAGCTCAGCCGTCCGCGCCATCAGGATGTAGAGGTGCACGGAACCCGCCAGCGCGAGTGGTGCGAGTGTCGACAGCACGCCGACCACGCAGTCCGTCAGGTGCAGTGCGGACCGTCCGGCCTGCGGACCGTCGTTCAACGTGATGGCGTGCAGTGCGTTCGCGCCGAGACTCGCCCCGGTTGCCGCGAGGAACAGGAACCAGGCGTAGAGCCGAGCGCCGAAGCGCTGGTGACGAAGAAGCACGATCGCTCGGACGCCGTACGCAATGAACCCGTCGATGAACACCGGGAACAGATAGCTCAGGCTCTCCCGAGCGTGGATCGCGATGGCGATCTGCCGCAGCGCGTCGTAGGAGAAGAGGAAGCCGGCCGCGCCGAGCAGGATGATCGCGGAGCGGTCCCAGGCCGTCATCCCGCGGAGGCTGTAGGCGCCCCGAGGTTTGGCCGCTGCCGAGGGTATGTGCGCCTGGGACATTAGAGGTTGCCCCCGTCGCGCGGGTTGATGGACTGCCAGGCCGAGGTCTGGGAGAGCAGCTGTCCGAGCTGCTCCATGGATGTCACCTCGTGCACGTGCTGACTTGGGCAGCTCACGCACGAGACCCGCAGAAGGATGCGCTCCGCGCCGCCCTGGTCGGTGTAGAACAGCTCCAGGTGCTGGCCTCCGGCAGTGTCCAGGGAAGCGACGGCTTGCAGGTGTTCTTCGAAGGACAGCAGCCCTAGGACATCCCAGTCGAGCGTGACTGCTTCGTCCCCCAGGAGGCGACGCGCGTACTTCGACGCCGCCGTGATGGACCTCGGTCCCCAGGTGCGGAAGGCGTTCTCCCGGGCGGCTGTGCGCCGTTGCTCGGCGGTCGTCAGGTGCTTGGCCGCAGCGAACATGATCGGGTGACTCATCGGGGGCCTTCCAAGAACTGGCTGGTGCGGGTTGCGTTGCAGTCGCGGGATTCGTTGGCGATACGGAGAAGGACGTCCGCGTGGCACGGCACGTCGAGGGGGCATGTGCACATCAGGTCGAGGTCGTGCAGCGCTCGGGCGAACCGTGCGGAGTAGAAGCGGCCGACCGGACCCCGGAGCGTGGCTGCGAACAGGTCCACGGACTCAGCAGCGTCCAGCGGAGGGCCGAGAGGGGACCGGGCACCCACCGTGAACGGGTTCGCGTACCGGCTGCGAGGGCCGACGTATGCACAGGCTGTGGACAATGTTGCGGCGTCTCGGGGCGTCCCGCGAAGGCGGACGGGCATCACGCTGCCCTCCCGCCACGACGCCGGTCAGCGCCGATCATCGGGACGAGGGTTGTCACCATCTCGGCAAGACGACTCGCTACACGGGCCCCGACGAAATCGGTCAGGTCCGGCCCGTTCTCATCGCGGGCGGGCAGGTTGGACGTGATGATCGTCGGCAAGCAGTGGTTGTACCTGAAGTTGATGAGCCGATACGTGACCTCTTCGGTCCATTCCGAAGTCTTCGCCGTACCGAGATCATCGAGCAACAGGTACTGCACTTCGCTGAGCCGCCGCAGCTCTCGCTCCGCCGCACCCATTACCTGTGAGGGGCGCAGATTGCCGTACATGTCTGCCGAGTTCACGGCGATGACCTCGAACCGGTCCGGGCCGCCGGCCGCGATCCTTCTAAGGGCTCCGTAAGCCTCGTGGGTCTTTCCCGTCCCTGTGAGGCCGGTGAGAAGCAGAGCACCAGCAGCGGAGCTGTCCGCGAGGGCGCGGTCCGCCCAGTCGATGGCGCCCGGCATCGTTGCTTCGGCGTCGCTGAACCTGGGAGGCGTGGCCCTCGCCCAGCGGCTCAGGGCGTAGTCGGCCCGAGCACGGCGGTGCCACTCCCGATCTCCCGGGCTCTCCTCCGGCGAATCGTAGGCAGGGTTGTCAGGCACGACGCGAATCCCTTTTGCAGTGAGTATTCGTTCCAGAGCGCGCATTGACCTGGCGCTGCCCACGGGTTCCGGCTCAGCCATGATCAAAAACCGTTCTGGTAAGCGCTGGGAGCGGCGGTTTGCTGAAAAGAAATCCAGCTTCCGGAGGACTGTCGACGCAGCGGCACGACGTTTCCATCGGGTATCGCAGCAGAGGCGTGCGAGGGAAGGTCCGCCCAGATGCGGAGCAGGTAGCGGGCCGACTGCGGCGGACGGGATGCGTTCCACCGCCGCGCCACCATCTCAACCAGCCGTTCATTGCCCCAACGGGCCGTGAGAGCTGTTACCCGATCCCATTCAGGTTCGGTCAGACGCCATCCGACGAGCATTCCTGCGCTCGTTATGGCTGTTACCAGATCCTTGGCGCCGTCTGGCACCTTCACCGAGTCCTGCTTTACAGATTGGTTCTCTCGGATGGATCCTGGCAAGCTAGCTTGCTCTTTGGTGGTGGTAATACTCCCGTAGGGAGTATTACCACCACGCATACGCGAGGAAGAAACTTCCAAGTTGGCGTGCTGGAACTTCCCACTTCCAGCCGCCGAAGTCGAGTTGTGGGAAGAGATGTCCTGGAACCTAGTTCCCTCTCCTGTCGCTTCGGGACACAGAGTAGGAAGTTCTTTCTCTGAATCGATAAAGGCTGTGGTCTCCCTGTCGAACAAGAGGATCGAGTAGCTGTTGGGGTTTGAAGCTCCCCCGCCGCGCTCGTGGCTGAGTTCCCCGAGCGTCGCCAGTTCCCCGAGGCACTTGGTTATCGAGCGAGCTGTGAGTTGCGTGAGCTTAGAGATCTCATCCAATGTCAGGGTGGCCTTGCCTTCATTGTCAGATTCCCGGGCCAGCGCAAGCATGACGAGTCGAGATCCCCTGCGCGACTTTGAATTTGACCAGACCAGGTTGGTAGCTATATCACTCATCGGCAATCTCCGTCCGCTATTGCTATGCGGCGGAAAGGTGAGAGGCCGAAGGATTTATCGTCTTCCGGGATATAGCCGGTCTGGTTCGGTTCGGGGGTGATATAGAGCGCGCCAGTGGGGATATGGAAATCGTGGGCACGACGCCAGTCGGCAGCCTTGTCGAAATTGATCCTCACCATGTGGGCCAATTTCTCTTCGGTGCGACGGTCGATGAGCATGCGGAAGAAATCCGATCCGAAGAGGTGGGTAACAGATTGGCGCTCGGGGTAAACCCGTACGAGCACAGCCATGGGTTCTATTTCGCGGATCGAGGCGCCGAGATTTAGGCACCGCGAACCGGCGGGGTCGTTCTGAAACATAAAGAGAACTCCGGAACCGCAAGGTGCTGCCTTGCGGGAAGAATCGTTTCCTCTGTGCCGATCAGACGGCGTGAGCGCCCTGTACTGCCAGCGGGGTGGGCCGCCGCTTCTTCCTGTAGCGGCGCGCAAGTTTCAATAGGTATTCGTGCGTAACGCCAAGGCCCCGAGCGACAGCGGCAGGGTCGAATGATGGATCTGTTGCGAACCGTGCAATCACTGCGTTGCGCTCGCCCCTACTGAGAGCCGCAGTGCAGCCCTGAAGGGCACCTTCCACAGCCGCCTCACTCGCGCGCCGCTGCCATGCGGCGCGCAGTGGGGCCCGTTCCGAGGCAAGAAGTCCAGCGCGAATGCCGAACTCATCGTCATCTCTGAGTGCTTCGACCAGGCACCGGGCGGCCACGGGCAGCGGGCACGCGGCGCAGAGATTACGTGGCCTGTTAAGGGATGTGCCAAGCCTGCTTTTCACTGCCTCGGGGTCTTTACGGGGGCCATCCCCAAGAGGAACGAAGGTGTCGATGTCCTGGTTCGAGCACCTGGCATCTTCTGCCCAGTGCTTCCCGGGGGTTTTCCTGGACTCTTCGAGGAGAGGAGACCAGTCCCCCTGATGTGCAGCCTTGATGAGGCTGGATATGTCAGTGCTCATTTATGTCTCGCGATGTTCACGGCGCCCAGAGCTTTCACGCGCTCGAACGCAAGAGGAGATCAGAAACGCTTGCGCGAACGCTTAGACGGCTGAAGCGTCATCAATGCTGATTCGTGTTCCCTTTCGGCTGTCATGCCGGGGTTCACGAAATGCATATCCGAAATTGCGCGCAGGTCTTCCTCTGTGAATTGGACGAACTTCCCGAACTTTCGATGCGGCAGCGTGGAAATTCGCTCACGCAGCCATTTCTCCGGGATGTTCAGCCGCTCGGCAGCCTCGCTGTATCCGATGTGAAGGCGCTTGTCGCGGTGCTCCGACTGTCGGTTGCCCAACAGGGCGTCGATCCCGCCGGCCTGAGCGAGCAGGCTCATCACGGCTGCGAGGCCCTGCAATTCGTTGGGCCCGAGAGCGGGAGTACCCGCGTTCGCCGATGCGACGGCCGACATCATGCGTCCAACCCGCGCAGCTGAGCCGTCCGCAGGTCGAAGGCGTGTCCGCCGGAGGCTGCCCATCCGGCATGCGGGAAAGAGCGAATGATCCACCGCGCGATGGTCAGCGCCTTGGCACGAGGCACGCGGAGGGCGTGGCCACGGTCGTTCACGGCCGTGAGGCCGAGGTGGGGCCACAGGGTCCGGGATCCCTGGAGGCGGACCTGTACGACGGCAGCCTCGGGGGGCAACATGCACGTCAGCTGTTCGGCCAGCCGTTCAGCCGGTCCCGAAGCGATCCCAGCCTTCAGGTTGCAGTCCGCAGTAGGGGACATGCGACACTCCTCTATGTGGTAAGCCGCTCCGCAGTGCCGTGCGAAAGGACACGGAGTGGCTGTGCGAGTGATCTTGCAGCCCTGCATGGGGCCTCGGATCACGAGCTGTCTGGCGTCCGGGAGGTGCGAACTTCCGGGCGCCGATGGCGTTTTGAGGGGAAGGTGAAGCGCACGAGCTGCACGCGTCTTCCCCTCTCCGTCAGGTTGGTCCGATACGGATTCGGCCTGACGGGCGATGGCGAGGGGGTGCGAACGCCCTCGTTTTTCGCTAAACTGAAGCTATCGCGGTTGCCGTAAAAAGTCAACAGACCGAGGTTTCCTCGGTTTCTTTCAAAAACGAGGTCTGATGCCAGCCCGACTCTTCGACAGGGATCGTGTGCGCGCGGTACGTCGAGCCACCGAGACCCCGCAGACCGACGTGGCATCTGCCGTCGGCGTCGCGGGCTCGACGGTGGCGGGGTGGGAGCTGGGAACGAACGCGCCCGACCCAGAGAAGTTGCCCGCCCTCGCCAAGGTGCTGAAGGAGCCGCTTGACACTCTGTTCCCGCGCAAGGGGCTGCCCGACCTCACCGACCTGCGGTGTGACGCCGGCCTCTACCGGTACGAGATGGCGGCGATCATCGGAACCAAGAGCGCCGGTCCAGTGGCCGGCGCGGAGAACGGCGTCCGCCGGCTCAAGGAGAAGTACCTCCCTGATCTGGCGGCGGCGTATGGCGTCACCGTGGAGGAGGTGAAGCGAGCGCAGGAACGCTCCATGGCGAAGGCCAGGGGCGAAGAGGTGGAGGGCGACGCTGCCGCCGTCGCGGTGGTCGAGGAACCGCCCCGGACGCTCGCTGAGAAGATCACCCTTCTCCTGGAACGCGCATATCCGTCGGGAGCGCCGGGAGACGGCGCGATCGCGGATGCTGTGAATGAGTACGCGGGGTCGCGGGTCGTCACGGCTGAGAAAGTGGAGGCCCTTCGTACGGGCGCCGACGAGGCCGAAGCCCCCGCTCCGGTCGTTCTGGAAGGGCTCGCCAAGTTCTTCGGCGTCACACGCATGTACTTCGAGCCGGACGACGAGGTTGCCCGGCAGGTCGCCGAAGGGCTTCGCCTGATGTCGGCCGGCAAGAGCGGGAAGGTGGGCCGCATTCGAGCGCGAGGGATGGGCCCGGAGGGTCTGTCGGCCGATGTCCTCTCGATCCTGAATGAGCTCGCGACCGAGTTCGAGAAGAAGGCGGCTCCCGACGCCGACGAGTAGTGCCCCGTTCCCCGCGGCTCAGCGAGTCGCGGGGAACGGGGCACCGAGTGGGTACTTCTATTCGCTGGCCGCGTTGGGCTCGTAACGCAGGCCGGAGGCGAACACCGCCCGCACGTTCTTCAGAGCGTTGAGCTCCGAGAGCGGGTCTCCATCGACCAGGAGAAGATCCGCGCGGTAGCCGGGAGCGATCCGACCCGTTGTGGAGCCCAGCCCCAGCGCCGTGGCAGCTTCGGACGTCGCCATGTCGATGATTGCAGCGTTCGGCAGGCCCAGGTGGGAGTAGAACGATAGGGCCGGGACCAGGCCATCGAAGCCCGCGCGCTGCACTCCGGCATCCGTTCCGGCCACTAGGCGAACGCCCGCGTCGGCCATCTGCCGCACCAGGTCGAACATCGCATTCGCCCGCTCCTCGCCGAAGATGCGGGGGAGCATCTGCCAGTGAGGGCTGACCGCCGGGCAGACAGTAATCTCCTGGTCGATGATCTGCTGGACTACGTCCGGCCGGAAGTCGAGGCCATCGCCTGTCATCCATGTGCAGTGCTCGATCGTGTCCACACCGGCCTTCACGGCCGCGGTGATGCCGTCGGATCCGTGCGCGTGGGCGGCAACGGGGACGCCTGCCTTGTGGGCCTCATCCACCAGGGCGGCCAGTTCTTCCGCTGAGAACTGGGACTGGTGGCTCTTGGGCCCGTCCTTGGTCAGGCCACCGCCTGTCACCATCGCTTTGATGACCCTGGCGCCCGCCGCGATGTTACGGCGGACGAGGTCCCGGATCTCGGCTTCACCGGATACCTCGCCCCCCAAGAAGTGGCAGTGGCCGCCAATGGTCGTCGCGGGCGTGCCCGCGGATACGATCCTCGGCCCCGGTGTACGACCTTCGGCGACCTCCGCAGCGAGACGCAGCGCAAGGCCGCCGCGGTCTCCGAGGTCGCGGGCCGTGGTGACGCCGCTGCGCAGAAGCTGTTCCGCGCGACGACGCATGTCCTCGAACAGAACCTCGTCCGTTGAGTTCTGAAGGGTGTCTACCGGGTCAGGCCCGCCGTCGAAGGCGAGGTGGACATGGGCGTCGATCAGCCCCGGCAGGACAGTGCCGTCGAACGCGAACCGAGGCACGTCGGCGCCGGCCTGCTCTTCGATTTCCTTGCGCGGACCGACGGCAGCGATCGAGCCACCTTCGACGAGGACGGCACCGTCTTCCAGGTAGGACCCCGAGTCGACGAGCACTCGTCCACCGGTGATCAGCATGTTGACTCCTTGATCATGGGGGGTCATGCGGCTTGACGCAGTGCATCGGACACCGCGATCAGTTGTTTCACATCCGACTTGCGGTCGCTCCCCAGAGCCATGGCGAGGGGGACCGGACGGCGGGGTGCAGGAACACCCTCCTCGATCCGGGCGGCCGCCCGGCGGAGGCGGGCGGCGAGTTCTGTGGAGTCGACGTTGAGCACCGTGCTGCTGTCAGCGTCACCCAGCAGGTACGGGCTGATGTCCACCAGGCCGTCACGGCACTCAACGATGCGCCGGTGGTAGCGCCGGTGCACGCCCCGGGCCCGCCAGCGGTCCAGCGCGGCCGGGGACGCTGGCCGCAGGACGTTGTCGGGGTACGCCTCTGCCAGCAGCTCCCACAGAGGGGCGAGGCGACGGTGATCGCGCCGGTGCTGGAGCCAGAGCCGCATCGAGGCGATACGGGCTCGGGCTCCGGAGTAGGTGATCCCGGCCGCGAACAGAAGGATGGACGCCACCAGGAGAAAGGCGACAGCGGCCATCAGTGCCTCGGGTACATCAACGCCAGCCCAGCGAACGGCGACAATGACGGCCCGGATCGCGCAGGCCACAGCCATCGCTCCCAGGCCAACGGCTGCCATCCAGAGCCCGGTGGAGTGGGGGCGCCGGGACATTCGGGCATAGCGCCGAGTCCACCGGCAGGCCAAACCGAGGACGTACATGAGGTAGAGACCGGCTCCGCCGTAGAAGAAGGCGATCTGCGGAATCGTCATGTCCGCCGTGCTGAAGCTGCCCGCGAAGACCTCATGCGGCACCGACACGGCAGCCACCGTGATGGCCACCACGACTACTCCAACGACCACGGCCTCCGTGCGGGCCCTCCGCCGGCCCGCCTCTTCGTCGGCGGCGGAGTAGAGGTAGAAGCACATCAGGAAGTACATGGCGATGAGCAGCAGCACGTTCTGGATCAGCTTCGCTGCCCCATGACCAGCGACCGTGTCAACGCCCGACGCACCCCCGGGCATAGCCACGGGGTACGACAGCGCGGCGCAGAGCAAGCAGAGGGTGACCGACCGTAGAGGGGCGTCATGCGGGGATCGCCTCCACTGGTAGAGCTTCCAGATGAGAGCAGCCAGGAGCCCCAGAAGTAGCAGTTCCACGGGTTACAGCCATCCTCGCCGGTCGCCGAGAGCCGACTCCACACGTCGGAGCGCGGGGTCGTCCGACAGCGGAGTGGAGTCGTTCAGCAGGGACGACCACTCCAGGATGATCGTGGCCACCAGCTCGACGGAGCATTCCTCTCCGTCGTCGTACGAGCACCGAAACGCGACCCGTTTGATCGTCTCGGGGTCGAAGACCGGCAGCATGGTGACCCAGCCCTCCACGGAGACGGCAGCCTCTTCGTCAGGGTCAAGCGCGGGGGCTTGTTCCGAGGTGTCGCCCGCAGCCTTCTCGGCCGCTTCCTCGTTCTCCGCCACGAGGATGTGCCCCACCTCGTGGAGGATGATGTGCTCCTGATGCAGCCGGGTCGTCTCCTGCTGGTACAGGATCACGTCGTAGTCCTCGTATGGAGCCCACAGCCCCGAGGGCCCTGGTTTCGGGAGAGGAGCTTCCCGCAGGTACAAGGGACGTCCCCGCCGACGGCTGAGCGCCTGGCAGAGTTCTTCGACGTCGAGCGGGGGAGCTATCCCCAGGTCTTGTAGCTCACGCCGAATCAGGCGGTGCAGATCCTTCTCCACGGTCCGGTTCGCAGCTGTGCGCCAGCGCCCAAGCCGCCCGCGGCCGGCTCCGGCCTGTGCAGGAACCGCCGACTGAGCCGTGTCTCGGCCACTCTTCTCTGACCACACTGAGTAATTCCTCCAACCGGCAGGTGATGGCTCCCCCGAGCCGGGCGACACCGCGCCCGCGTCGATGACATCTGGTTCCCGACACTGGAAGCGACCGTAGTTGTCACGTGCCTGCGAGCCCCACCAAGCCCTTCAAGAGGCTCGGCTGCTTGGACTCCAGATAGCCACGCCCAACACGGATGTCACATACGCGAACACGCAATGGAACACCCGGGAGGCGGCCTTGCTGGGGTACCCGGGAACCTCGTTGGACAGTACGTGACGGTTCAGACAAGACGTGTCCTGAAAAGCATGATCAATACGCACGGTAAGTAAACGATTCTCTCCACTCAAAACGAACTAAATCGACCGCCAGGTGGCCGGGCTATCGCTCTGAGCTGGAGTTTTGTGTCCTGGCGTGGACGCATCAAAGGCGCGGCTTTGACGTGAAGTCCGTTGTGAATCTGAGATATTTAAGATTGAACGACGTGCGGCATAGGTGATCGAATCAGGCTAATCGTCCATTCGGGCGACGTGTGGCCGTGGTCACTTCAGGGCAGTTCGGGCAACCTGCACTATTACGCTTTTGGTCATGGCGAACGCGATATCCAGCCAAAGTGCTGACTACCAAGAGTTTTGGAATGAATACCATCTGTGCACGCTGACTACGCTGCGACCCGACGGTCGGCCGCACGTTGTTCCCGTCGGTGTGACCGTTGACGCGGCTACGGGGCTCGCCCGAGTTATCACCCGCAAATCCAGTCGGAAAGTTGCCAACATCCTCGCGGGCGGGAGTGAGGCCCGAGTGGCTGTCTGCCAAGTCGATGGGGGCCGGTGGGCCACGCTCGAAGGTGTGGCGGAGGTTTGCACCGACGCGGCAGTGGTTGAAGACGCAGTTTCCCGTTACGGACAGCGATACGGACGTACGCCGGCCCCGGACCCTGAGCGCGTCGCCCTCCTGATCTCGATTGATCGGGCGACGGGTCAGACGCTCAGCGCTCGACCCCAGACAGCCCAAGCCGCAGCGTGAGCAGTCAGGGGTAACCAGCAGGGCCGCCGCCCTCTGGGAAAAGTCCCAAACGGCAAGAGGACCGTGATAGCTGGCGAGCCGCGCTCGCACGCCGGCCGGTGCGTCAGCTGTGCGCTCGGTGTGGGCCTGCGCCGCCTGGCCTTTGGGTGTCAGCGAGCTCGGCGCTCGGCGGACGTCATCGGTCCGAGCTGTTCAGGCGGTCGAGGACGGCGCCAACCGGCGCTGCGGCGCGGTACGGGGCGAGTTCGGTGGCCAGGTCGGTGAGCAGGGTGGTGCAGCGGCCGGATTCGACCATGGCCGCGATGTCGAGCGCCGCCGTGGCGGTGTGGGCGGCGGCGTCGAGGTCGCGGCGGCGGGCCTGGGAGGTGGCGATCCAGACGAGGTAGAGGACACGGTCGCGCTGGGCGCTCGGCTCCAGCGCGGCCAGACCGTCGCTCAGAAGTGTCTCGGCGGTCGCCGGATCGCCGAGGTCGAGGAAGGCTCTGCCGGTTTCGGCCATGTGGCTGGGGCGGCACATCCAGTACGCCCAGGCCGGGTTGGTGTCCCCGGTGCGGGCGCGGTCGAACTCGGCTTCGGCCTGGTTCAGCAGGCGGGCGGCCTGTTTCGCGTCGCCGGTGGCGGCCGTCGCCCTCACCCGCCAGGTGTCGATCATCGCGGCGACGAGCGGGGTGGTGCGGGTTCCGGCGATGTCGCGGGCGGAGGCGAGTAAATCGCTGCCGGTACCCGGTTGATCGTCGTAGACGCAGGCTAGCGCGAGGTTGGCCAGCAGGTAGGCGCTGTGCGCCGGGTCGGCGGCTTCGGCGGAGGCGCGCAGGGCGGCGTGCCAGGCGCGTTGGGCGCCGGGGGTGTTGCCGGCGTCGAACTCGGCCCAGCCGAGGAAGCGGGCGTACTCGGCGGCGAGGAAGTGGAGGTCGGTGGTGAGCTGTCCGGTGTGGCGGGCGTGCCGCAGCAGCTTGGTGACCATGGTCAGGTCGGAGCGGGCGCTTGTGGTGCAGGCGGTGCCGCCGAGGGAGTCGTCCAGGTGCCACAGCGCGGTGAGCCGGGCGTGGATGGCCGTGGAGACCTCGACGCCGACGTAGCCGCCGCTGATGCCGTGGGCGATGGCGCTCTGGACATGGTCGGTCCACCGGTCCGCCAGGTCGCGCAGCACGTCCGGCGGAAGGAGGGGGATGTCGGCCGCGTCGGCGCGGGCGGGGTTGGCGGCCAGGTCATCGAGGGCGGACAGCGTGACCTCCGGGGCGAACGGGGCCCAGATGTCGGGGCCGGGTAGGGCGAGCAGGAGCCAGTTGGGCCATCCTCGCGCTATTACCTGTCCCGGGTCGACCCTGTGGAGATCGGCCATAGCCAGTTGGGCGGGCATTTCGGGTTCGACGCCGCGCTGCCAGCGGGCGACTTTGTTGCGGTTGCGGGCCATGTGCCCGTAGCCGAGAGCGGTGTGCCGGTCGGCGACGGCGTTGATATACGAGTCGAGCGTGTGTCCGGACGCGGCCCGCACCGTGGCCAGTAGATGCCGCGGGGGACTGGTGGTGACGGGCATGTGGCTAACCCCCGGGGTGGGATGGAGCCGGGCACGATCGTTGCACTGAACGTAGCCCAACGAGCCGGGAGTTGAAGCAGCTCGGAAGACCGGGAAACAGGAGGCAGCAGCGAGGCAGCACCTGTTCCTCTTCCTGGCACGGATGTTCGGCGGTTTTCTTGAAGTACGGCCGCTCCAGCACCTCGGAGCCGGCCAGTACCTCCCCGCCAGAGGCCACACGGACGCCGTCATGGCTCCGTGAGGCCGACGCGGAACATCCGAGAAACCGACTCGTGGAGGAACACCATGGACACGCACTTCGAGTTCGAGACCGTCACCTACACGGCGCCCGTGCTGAGCGAGCTGGGCTCCGTCACCGAGGCCACCCTCGGCTCGGCCGGCAACAACAACGCGGACGACACCCAGTACTGGCAGTGACGCCGCGCCCCTTGTGAGAGGGGCGTCGGTGGGTGAGTGAGCGCCCGGGACACATCTGGCCATCGGCCGGCGTCCCGGGCGCTCGTTCGTGAAGCAGGCACACACGGCACGGCGGAGTGAAGGATCGGGGTGGAAGAGATGCGGTTCGTTGCCGGAGCATTCCAGACCGGGCACAACCACATGGCTCCCGGAGGCACGTGGCGGCCCCGGGAAGGCAAGAGCGCATACGACGACGGCACGTCACACATCTGGACTGTCGGATACGAGGAGCACGAGATCCGCACCAGCACGGACCAGGCCCCAGCGCCCGTGGCCGCTGTGCTGGCCCTCGGCTGCTGCCTGGCCACCGGCCGGGAGCTGGACGGCATCCGGGAGGCGGCGGCCCGGGGCGGGTGGTCCGCGGCCACACGGCTGCCCGGCTCGTACCTGACCGTCGCACGGACCGGCGCCACGACGCGGATCGCCGGGGACCGGGCCGGAGTCATCCCGGTGTACTGGTGCATGGATGGGGAGCGGGTGGTGTGGGCGACGGCCGCGGCTCCGCTCGCCGCGTACGGCCACACCTCGCCGAACTTGGCGGTGCTGTTGGCCGGGTTCTCGGTGCGGGGCGTCGATGCCCTCGCGAGGCAGAGCCACTTCGAGGGCGTGCGGCGGGTTCCGCCCGGGTGGGCGCTGGTCCTTCAGCCCGGACACCGGCCGCGGACCGAACCCGTACCGGCTGCGGTCACCGAGCTGCCGTTCTCGGAGGGTGCCCGGATGGTGAGCGAGCGCATGACCACCGCGGTCGCTCGCCGCGCGGCGAGCGCGGGACCGCTGTCGGCGGACCTGTCGGGCGGTGTCGACAGCGGAACCGTCACCAGCCTGGCCGCCAACACCGGCCCGTTGCTGGCCGTCACCTACACCGATTCCCGCATGGGCGAACAGGACGATGTCCTCTACGCCGAGCGGATCGCCGCCGGACAACCGCACATCACCCACGAGTGGGTGCACGGCACCCGCCACAGCGTGCGGCACTTCGACGGCCTCACCGAACCGGCCACTCTGCCGTTCACCGACACCCCCTCGTTCACTCTGGGTCTGCTCGCCATCAAACAAGCACAACTCGCCTCGGCCACCGCCTACGGCTCCCGAGCGCACCTGACGGGCCGTGGCGGGGACGACGTCCTGGACGCGGTGCCGCTGATGGTGATCGACCAGTACCGGGCCGGACACCGGGCGGAGGCGATCCGCCGGGCCGTGGCGCTCGCCCGCGCTCGGCGCTGCGCGGTCCACCCTCTCCTGCGGCAAGCCGTCCGCACCCAGAGAGCGCGATACCCGCAGGCCCTCACCGCCCTGGCCCAGATGCTGGACGGGCCCCGTGACCTGCACCATCCAGGCTTGACGCCACCGTGGGAGACGCTTCGCTGGTGCGGCGTCACCTCATCGGCGCCCTGGCTGACCCGCTCCGGGCGGTCCGCCGTCGCCGACCTCGTGGCCCACCGGGCGGCCGACGCCGACCCGCTCACCACACCCGGGGCAGTGCACGAGCGGCTTGCCCTGGAGGTGATGGGTGACGGGCATGCCACCTACGACCAGATCGCCCGCCAGCAGTGGAGCCTGCCCCTGCACGCTCCGTTCCTCGACACGCCCGTGGTCGACGTCTGCCACGCGATCCCCGGCTGGGATCGCAACCGTCCGGGCGACTTCAAGCCGCTGGCCCGCGCCGCGTTCACCCCCGCCGTACCGGCATTCCTGCTGAACCGGCGGACGAAGACGGCATTCACCGGCAGCGTCTACGCCGGCCTGCGCGCCAACGCCCCCGCTCTGCGCCGGATCCTGTCCGGCTCGGTGCTTGCCGAGGCCGGGCTGCTGGATGGGTCGCGGGCGGTAGCCGCGCTGGACGGTGCGGTACGGGGCGAGCCCGCACCGCTGGCCTCCCTGCACGCGCTGATCGTCACCGAACTGTGGCTGACCACCCTGCCCACCGCCCGCGACACGTGGTGGGAGAAGACCACCACGACCGAGAAGGAGGCCACGCGATGACAAGTGCCGGTGTGTACGCCGCCCTTGGCCCCGAGGGCATCGCCCTGATGGACGCCCGCCACGGCAAGGGCCGCTGGCGTTTCCTGGACCCGGTCGGCTCCCAGCTGTGGCTGACGATCACCGGCGGCACCGCGCCGGAGGCGGCCGTGGAACTGCTCACCACCCGGTGGCAGGACAAGGGCGCCGACGCTGCCCGGGTCCGCGCCGACCTCGGCGCGCTGGCCGCCGACCTGGAACGTGCCCGCCTCTTCCAGCCCGCCGCCCGACCGCTGACCACGCGAGACGGCGCCGAGATCCGCTTCGATACAGCTGTGCCGGTCGGGCTGGTATCGCGGGCCGCCGGACACGTGGCCCTGTTCGGGACGCTGGTGCTGCTGAGGTGCCTGCCTGTGCGGTTCGCGCTTACTGGTGCCCGCGCGGTGACGCGGCTGCCCGGCCGCGCGGCCACGGTCGCCCAGGCGGAGGAGGCTTTCACTGCCGTACGTCGCGCTGCCCGGATGTGGCCCGGCCGCGCCGCCTGTCTGGAAGAGTCCCTGGCCGCCCACGTCACCGCCGCGCTCACCGGACACCGGGTCCGCTGGGTGATCGGAGCCCGCTTCACCCCGCACGGTGCCCATGCCTGGATCGAGGCGGACGGCAGCGTCATCGGGCAGGACGAAACTGACCGTATCTGGCCGTATGTGCCCGCTCTTCAGGTGGAACACCCGCACTAATATTCGCCACCCTTCGCCACCGCATCCACTCGTACGAGTGAAGCGTTGCGCCAGATGTGACAGACACACAGCCCCGCAGCGGCACCCGCACGAACCCCTCAACTGCTCCAGCACGGCATCTCCGTCTGCCGTGGCCCCGACGACGCCCCGCCGGAGCCACGGCAGACGTGATCCCGCAGTACACCGTCAGCGCCGAACGCCACGACGGCGCCCTCGATGACAGCTTCACCACCATCGCCCGCCGTCTGCCCGCCCTGTGCGCGACCGCGCTGCGGCTGGCCTGGGCCGCCGACCGGATGGCGCTGCTGCGCATGGCCGCCCTTCAGGTGGCTGCCGGGGTCCTGACCGCGATCGGCCTGTATGCCACCCGCGGCGCCCTCACCCCGCTCTTTGCCCCCGGCCCCACCATGGGCCGCCTTCATCAGGCTCTGCCGTCCCTCGTGCTGATCACCGGCGCGGCCATGACCCGCTCCCTGATCAACGCCGCCACAGTGGCCACCACCGCACGGATCGGACCACGCATCGACGGCATCGCCGAGCTGCGGTTCCTGAACGCTGCCACCCTCGTCCCGCTCGCCGCGTACGACGACCCCGCGTGGTGCGACCACTCCGAGGCCGCCAATCGCGCCTCGAAGGACACCCATCT
Source organism: Streptomyces sp. NPDC014734 (assembly GCF_043083325.1). Taxonomy (NCBI): domain Bacteria; kingdom Bacillati; phylum Actinomycetota; class Actinomycetes; order Kitasatosporales; family Streptomycetaceae; genus Streptomyces; species Streptomyces sp. NPDC014734. The sequence goes on from NZ_JBIBYN010000002.1 coordinate 441,734, forward strand.
GATGATTGAGGCCATCACGGCGGTCACCGCCGCATTCCTCGGGATCCTCGCCTCAGCCGGCATCCTCACGGGTCTTGACCCTGTGCTGCTGCCCCTGCTGTTGCTCGCGGTGATCCCCCGGGGCGCGGCTGCTGTCCGCGGTGCCCGCGCCGCTCACCTCGCCGAACGGCATACCCTCGCCGACCGCCGCCTGCGCCACACCCTGATCTACAACACCTCCGGACGCCCCACCGCCCTGGACGTGCGGGCGAACACCATGCGGCCCTGGCTCCTACGACAGTTCACCGCTGTCACTGGCCGGCTGGAGACACATGCCGCCCGAGTGGGACGCACCACCGCCCGCTACCAGCTGCTCGGTGATGCCCTCGCCGGGACGGCGGCCCTGCTCGTCTACGCCGCCCTGCTGTGGCTGGTGACCTCCGGGCGCATCGCGCTGGCCTCGGCCGGAACCGCCGTCATCGCCGTCCAGACCAGCCGCATCCTGCTCACCGGCCTGGTCACCGGCATCAATACCACCTACAAGACGGGCCTCTATCTCGGCGACTGGGCCACCTTCCTCACCGACGCCGAGCACCGCACCCAGCTGCCCAGCAAGCCCGTCCCCGTACCGACGCGGCCGTCAGTCATCCGCGCGGACCGTCTCACCTTCACCTACCCGGGCAGTGAACTGCCCGCGCTGCACAACGTGAGCGTCAGCATCCGCCAGGGCGAAGTCCTGGCGATCGTGGGCGCGAACGGCTCGGGGAAGTCCACCCTGGCCAAACTCCTCGCCGGCCTTTATACCCCTACCAGCGGCACCGTCACCTGGGACGACGTGGACTTGACCACCACCGATCCCGAAGACGTCTGGGGCCGCCTGGCGATGCTGCCCCAGGACATCGCCCGCTGGCAGGTCACCGCCCGCGAGAACATCACCCTCGGCCAAGGGGACGGCGATGACCAGGCGGTGATGTCCGCAGCGAAGGCATCCGGCGCCGACGACGTCTTGGCCGCGTTGCCCGACGGACTTGACACCAGTCTCGCGCCCTCACACTGGGGCGGACGCGACCTGTCCGGAGGCCAGTGGCAGCGCCTGGCCGGAGCCCGAGCCTTCTACCGGTCCGACGCACCCCTCCTCATCTGCGACGAACCCACCTCCGCACTCGACCCGCGGGCCGAGGAAGCCGTCTACGAACGCATCCGCGCCCTGAGCGCGGACCGCACGGTCATCCTGATCACTCACCGGCTCGGCTCCACCCGCGGCGCCGACCGGATCATCGTCCTGGACGGCGGCCACCTTCTGGAGGAGGGCACGCACGAAAGCCTCCTGGAGGAACAGGGGGAATATGCCGAGATGTGGAAGGCGCAGGCCCAGACCTACAGCGCACTGCCCACACCCTGACACCGCTGTGGGCCCGTAGGTCCAGCCGCCCGGACGGGAGAGTGACACCCCGTCCGGGCGGCTGGCCTTCACCAGGCAACGGAAGAAGTCGGCGATGACATCCTTCGGGCGGTAACACCCGCTTTGGTTCACTTCCGCTCTGCATCAGTTCGCCGTTTGCGTGTTTGCTGGTAAGGCGAGGGTTGGAACCCTAAGATTCTGGGGGTTGGTGCGCTTTCGAGTTGCACCCGCAACGGGTTTTGAGTGTGTGCCCACTGGTGGGCACATTCGGTCGGGGTAGCGGGATGGAGCAGGATGGAGCGGGATGGAAACGGGCCGGAAAGTCCGTTTCCAATGCAAAGACTAGGTAAAACCACAGGTGGGAGGCCCGGCCGTTTCGGGTTCGAATCTCCTAGGCTCCACATCGGTAGAGGTCTCCATCACCTGCGAAAACGCGGGTGATGGAGACCTCTCGCGCGTGTGACGTCAGCACTGTGCCGGCGAGAAGGTGACCGCCGCCCGCCGCGACGCGTCCTCCGGCCCCGTCCACGCGGCTGCGGTCCACGATCCGTCCGTGACCGGGCCGGCCGCCGACAAGGCGCTGCCCGGCGCCAGGAACGGCGACGTACCGCTGGACGACAGTTCCCTCCTCGGCCACGCGGACGCGAGACCGGCCAAGCCGCTCCCCCACGGCATGGCCGGGGCGATGCGGACGGTGTTCGTGATCGATGGCGTCATGCCGACGATCGCCCCGGTCCTGGCGGCCATTTCGAAGGTTTGCCCCGGTCTGCCGGGCGTGCCCCGGTCCTCGACGGATCCTCGCCCTGTCCGGCGCGGTGGCACCGGTGCCCTGTGCTTCCCGGAACACCTTGTCGCCGATCGAATCTCCCGGGCTCCACACACGACGGAGCGGGTGCCGAAGATCCTGAGACCTTCCGGCACCCGCTCCGTCGTGCGGGGTGGGGCAGGGGCGGGGCGGGGTGTTCAGCCGCGGCCGGTGCCCTCCGGGCCGTTCGTCCCACCGGGCCCCTTGTTCCCCCTGCCCTCTCCGTCCTCCTCGCTCAGCGGGGTCTCCGCCCCCGTACCCGAGGTGGCCGAAGCCGGGCCGGAGCCGTCGACCGAGGACAGCGGGGTGCGTTCGGAGACCTCCGTGGCGGCGGACGGTTCGACCAGCCAGTCCGGGTTGGCCTGCCTGTCCCACCACCTCCAGGCGGTGTAGGCGGCGCCCGCCACGGCGCCGGCCACGAGAAGGCCCCGGCACAGCCGCCCGGCCCTCGCCCGGCGCTCGTGCTTCCTGGCGAGCTGCCTGATCTCCTTCGCGGTGACCTGACCGCGCAGCGCGGCCAGCGCCGCGGCGCCGCGGGCCGATGCCTCAACGGCCACGGGCTGCGCCACGGCCATGGCGTGTTCGACGCGTGGGGCGGTGTAGTCCGCCGCGGTACGGGCGGCCCGCCGGGTGTGGTGCGCGGTCCGCCGGGCGGCCTCGTCGACCTTGGGCGGCACATGGGCCCGGGCGAGTTCGATGCGCGGCGCGACGTGCGCGCCGTACTGGACACGGGCCTGGTGGGCCGCCTTCGACACCTTCGGCGCGAGCCGCGCGCGGGCCTCGTACGCGAGGTGCGCGGCCTGGTCCCTGGCGGTGTCGGCATAGGGCGCCACCACGTCCGCGGCGTGCTGCACGCTGTCCTTGGCCGAGTCGGTTGCGGCACGCACGCTGTCGATGCGGGTCACGGGATCCTCCTCCTTGGTGGCGGGTGTTTGGTCCGCCTTTCCACCCAATGAGAGATCATGCCTGCCGGAGACGGGTCCGGCATGCGGGGCAGGCATACGGGTCATCCGGACAGCGGGGTGGTGCGCGCGGTCGGCGCAACGGTCGTGCCGGGCGGTGGCTCCCCCGCCCGGGCGGGAATCGGGCAACGAGGTGAGCACGGCGTGTACGGAGTGGCGGCCGTGCGCCGCGACGTGCCGACCGTGCGAGGATCGGTGGACATCACTGAAGACCTGACGTCACCGACGACTTACGGAAGGCAGATCGTGGCTGAGCAGCTTTACGCCACCTTGAAGACCAACCAGGGCGACATCGAGATCCGGCTCCTGCCGAACCACGCGCCCAAGACGGTCAAGAACTTCGTCGAACTCGCCAACGGCGAGCGTGAGTGGACGCACCCCGGGACCGGAAAGAAGTCCACGGACAGGCTGTACGACGGCACGGTCTTCCACCGCGTCATCAGCGGCTTCATGATCCAGGGTGGCGACCCGCTGGGCAACGGCACCGGCGGTCCGGGGTACGAGTTCGGTGACGAGTTCCACCCCGACCTCGGCTTCAACAAGCCCTACCTGCTGGCCATGGCAAACGCCGGCCCGGGCACCAACGGATCGCAGTTCTTCGTGACCGTCGCGCCGACCGCCTGGCTGACCGGCAAGCACACCATTTTCGGCGAGGTCGTCGACCCCGCAGGCCAGAAGGTCGTGGACGCCATCGCGTCCGCCCAGACCAACCCCCGTACCGACCGTCCGGTGAAGGACATCGTGATCGAATCGGTCGTCATCGAGAAGCGTTGATCACCGATGGTCAAGGCATGATCACGTTCTGATCGTCCTTTCGGGGAACCAACCGCCCTGCCCGTCCGTACTTGTTACATAGCGGACGAGCAGGGCTGCGTTGTGCGTGCTGCCGCCACGACGAGGACCGAGGGGACCGGAAACGATGGGACCGATGGACCAGCAGCCGCCGGAAGGCCAGGACCGGCCCGCCGTCACGGACGGCTCGACCGGCTGCTACCGCCATCCCGACCGCGACACCCATATCCGCTGCACGCGTTGCGACCGCCCGATCTGCCCCGAATGCATGGTCAACGCCTCGGTCGGATTCCAGTGCCCGGACTGCGTCCGCCGGGCGACGGGCACGGGGCACGACCCGGCCGCCGCCCGGCCGCGTACCGTCGCCGGCGGCACCATCACGGCCGACCCCCGTCTCGTCACCAAGATCCTTCTGGGCATCAACGTCGCCGTGTACATCGCCGTCCTGGCGAAGGGTGACGAACTGGTCAACGAACTTCTGCTGCTCGGCCGCGCCACCACCCACTACGGCGGTCCGCTGGAAGGTGTCGCCGAGGGCCAGTGGTACCGCCTGGTGACGTCGATGTTCCTGCATCAGGAGATGTGGCACATCCTCTTCAACATGCTGGGGCTCTGGTGGCTCGGCGGCCCGCTGGAGGCGGCGCTCGGCCGGGCCCGCTATCTCACCCTCTATCTGCTCTCCGGCCTGGCGGGCGGCGCCCTCACCTACTGGCTCTCCGCGCCGGTACAGGGGTCACTCGGGGCTTCCGGAGCGATCTTCGGCCTGCTCGGTGCCACCGCCGTGCTGATGCGGCGGCTCAACTACGACATGCGCCCGGTCTTCGTGCTGCTTGCCGTGAACCTGGTCATCACCTTCAACCCCTGGGGCGGAATCGCCTGGCAGGCACACGTCGGTGGCCTGATCGCGGGCACGCTGATCGCGATCGGCATGGTGCACGCGCCCCGCGAGCGTCGCGCACTGGTGCAGTACGGCACCTGCGCGCTGGTCCTGCTCGCCGTCGTCGCCGTCGTCGTGGCCAGAACGGCCGCGCTGACCTGACGTGCCGGTGGCGCAACCGGTCATCACTGGACGCAACCGGTGATGTGTCGGTTGGTGCGGTGGTGCGGTGGTGTGCGGCGGTGCGCGGTGGTGTGCGGCGCCGTCCGCGTCGGACCGGGGCCGGTGTGCCGGGTCGGTGCGTCGGTGATGTGGTGGCGATGCTCAGTTGTCCACAGCATGTGCCGGATCTTGTGCGTTCTGTGGGAACAACTGAGCCCCTTGTCACTGAGCTGGGTTTTTCCAGAAGAGACAAGGGGCGTGCCCGCTTGTGAGACGGGAGGATGTAGTCACATCGGCGTCAACCACCGGTGAGTTATCCACAGATCGTCTGACCTTTTCCCCTGGCTGTGGATAACGCTGTGGGTAACTCGGGGCACGGGTTGCGGAACCCGGGCACGCCGTGGGATGGGCGCGGCGTGCGTCGGGTCCCTCGCAACCGTCGCGGGCCCGACCGACGGCCAGCCGACGCGGCCGGGAACCGGGCTCGGCCGCTGATCAGGCCCTTCGCGGGACTACTTCCACTGCGTGGAGACGCCGAAGCCGCCGGCGATGAAACCGAACCCGACGACGATGTTCCAGTTCTTCAGCGACTCGATCGGCAGGTCGCCGTCGGTCACGTAGAAGACGACGATCCAGGCCAGACCGATCAGGAAGAGCGCCAGCATCACCGGCGCGACCCAGCTGCGGTTGGTCAGCTTTATGTTGGTCGCCTGCTTCGCCGGAGGGGGCGTGAAGTCGGCCTTCTTGCGGATACGTGACTTCGGCACGAGGAACTCTCCTGTCGATGCGCTGCGTGACCGCGCAGGTAACTGTGGCTGACGCCGGGGCAAGGCGCGAGGGGGAATGCTGCCTCCCCCGGGCGTCCGTTAGCGTAGTGCTTCCGTGGCGCCGAAGGAGATAAGGGTACGTTGAGCAATTCTGCCGACTCCTCCCGAGGACCGGGCCGAGGCCTTCTCCGGCACCCGGCCCGGGTGCTCACCGCCGCGGTCTTCGCGCTCGCCGGGTTGATCTTCGTCACCAGCGCCAACACGGCCAAGGGCACCAATCTCCGCACGGATTCCTCGCTGCTGAAGCTCTCCGACCTCATCCAGCAGCGCAGCGGCAAGAACGCCCAGATGGAAGAGACCAACGCCGCCGCGCGCAAGGACATCGACGCCCTCGTCCGGCGCGACGACGGCAGCACCGAGGCGGAGAACGCCCGGCTCAAGGCGTTGGAACAGACCGCGGGCACCACCAAGCTCTCCGGCCGGGCGGTGTCCGTCACCCTCGACGACGCCCCGCCCGACGCCACCGCCAACCCCGGCTACCCCGACCCGCAACCGAACGACCTGGTGATCCACCAGCAGGACCTCCAGGCTGTCGTCAACGCCCTCTGGCAGGGCGGCGCGCGGGGCATCCAGGTCATGGACCAGCGGCTGATCTCGACCAGCGCCGTCCGCTGCGTCGGAAACACCCTGATCCTCCAGGGCCGGGTCTACTCACCGCCGTACAAGATCACTGCGGTCGGCGACCCGGCCGATCTCAAGCGGGCGCTCGACGACTCCCCGGCGATCAACAACTACCTGCTCTACGTGAAGGCGTACGGGCTCGGCTGGAAAGTCGACCAGCACCGGGCGGTGACTCTTCCCGGCTACTCGGGCACAGTGGACCTCCACCAGGCGGAGCCGGTGAAGTAGCGAGCAGCTGTGGGGAGGCCGGCGCGGTGTCGGTGCGACTGATCGTGCGGACGTTCAGCGAACTCTGCGTCACCGTCGGTGCCCTGATCGTGCTCTTCGTGGTGTACGTGCTGTTCTGGACCGGAGTGAGGGCCGCGGGCGAGGCCGCGGGCCAGATCGACACCCTGCGCGACCAGTGGGCGCGGGGAGCCGCCGCGGCGCCCGCGTCCCCCGTCCCGTCCACGACCTCCGCGCCTTCCGGATCGCCGTCGCCCGCGTCTCCGTCGCCCGTGCCGCCGCCCGCCGCGGCGGCGTACCGGGACGGCAAGCCCTTCGCGATGCTGTACATCCCTCGCTTCGGCAAGGACTGGGAGTGGCCCGTTCTGGAGAACACCCGGGTCAGGACCCTGCAGAAGGGAATCGGCCACTACGCCGGGACCGCCCGCCTCGGCGCGCGGGGCAACTTCGCGCTGGCCGGTCACCGCCGCACCTACGGAGACCCGTTCAAGGACTTCCCGAAGCTCCGCCCGGGCGACGCGGTGCTGCTCACGGACGGGACGACGTGGTTCACGTACCGCATCGACAAGAAGCCCTACCGGACCGTGCCGACCGACGTCGGGGTCATCGACCCCGTGCCCGGCAAGTCCGGCTACGACGGGCCGGGCCGCTATCTGACACTGACCACCTGCGAGCCCGAATGGGGCAGCAGCCACCGGCTGATCGCCTGGGCGCACCTCGACGGGACCCGACCGGTGAGCGCGGGCAGACCGACGGCTTTCCACAGCTGACCCACGTTGTCCGCCGCGGCCCTTTAGTCTGGTTCCCGTACCGAATGGAGGGGACTGCATGTACGGCTGGATCTGGCGGCATCTGCCGGGGAACGCGTGGGTGCGCGCGCTCATTTCGCTCGTGCTGGTGCTGGCCGTCGTCTACGCGCTTTTCCAGTACGTCTTCCCATGGGCCGAACCACTGCTTCCGTTCGGCGACGTGACGGTCGACGGCGCGAGCGGATCGGGGGCCGGACGATGAGTGCCCGCATTCTCGTCGTGGACAACTACGACAGTTTCGTCTTCAACATCGTCCAGTACCTCTACCAGCTCGGCGCCGACTGCGAGGTGCTGCGGAACGACGAGGTGACCACGGCGCACGCCCAGGACGGCTTCGACGGAGTCCTGCTGTCCCCCGGCCCCGGCACGCCCGAGCAGGCGGGTGTCTGCGTCGAGATGGTCCGCCACTGCGCGGCGACGGGTGTCCCGGTCTTCGGGGTCTGCCTCGGGATGCAGTCGATGGCGGTGGCGTACGGCGGCGTGGTGGACCGCGCCCCCGAGCTGCTGCACGGCAAGACCTCGCTGGTCACCCATGAGGGAACGGGCGTCTTCACCGGCCTGCCGTCCCCGTTCACCGCCACCCGATATCACTCGCTCGCCGCCGAACCGGACACCGTTCCGGCGGAGCTGGAGGTGACGGCGCGTACCGCCGACGGCATCATCATGGGGCTGCGCCACCGCGAACTGCCGGTGGAGGGTGTCCAGTTCCATCCGGAATCGGTGCTGACCGAGCACGGTCACCTGATGCTGGCCAACTGGCTGGTGCGGTGCGGCGACAGCGGGGCCGTCGAGAGGTCGGCAGGACTCGCACCGGTGGTGGGCAAGGCAGTCGCGTGACACGGCTCCGTCCCGGTCCCGACGCCGGAGAGGACGGTCCCCACGAGCAGAGCGGATACCCGCCCGCAGGCCCGTTCGAGGCGACGGGCGGGTTCGAAGCCGCTGTCGACCGGCTGGCGGATCCGCTGAACGACCCGCTTCCGGGACGGCACGCCTCGCCGTGGTCCGGCGCGGACAACCCGCCGCCGGACGAGCCGGGAGCGGCACAGGAGCACGGACGGGGGCAGCATCGGGCCCCGGACCGGCAGGCGCGCGAACCGAGACGGCCGCAGGCGCCCCAGGGGGCGCACGGCCGCCGCGGGGCCCCGCAGGAGTGGTACGACCCCGAGGGGTTCGAACGGGACTGGTACGGGCCGCAGAGTCCCGTCCCGCCGACCGGTCGCCGACGGGCGGCCCCGCCCGCCCCCGTTCCGGAGAACGCGCCTGTTCCGGAGAACGCCCCCGTTCCGGAGAACGCGGCCGCTGTACCGGGCACTGCCTTTTCCGCCCGTCCGGACGACGACGCACCGACACGGCTGATGGAACCGGTCTCCGTCTCCGCCCCGGCCCCTCCCCCCGCCGAGCCCGCCGCGGATACGTATACGCCTGCCGGCACGGAGCGGCCGGAGGCCGAACCGGAACCACCCGCCGGGGGGCGCGCCGAGCGGCGGCGCGCGGCCAAGGGGCGGGGCCGCCGACGCGCCGAGCCGCGTCCGGAGCCCGCGCACCCCGCGTCGGCGTCGGCGTCGGCAGGGAAGCCGATGTCGCGCGTCGAGGCCCGGCGTGCGGCACGCGCGGCCAAGGACAGCCCGGCCGTGGTCGCGAGCCGTGTCGTCGGGGAGCTGTTCATCACGTTCGGTGTGCTGATGCTGCTGTTCGTCACGTATCAGCTGTGGTGGACGAATGTGCGTGCCGACCAGTACGCGGGCAAGGAGACGCACAAGATCCAGGACAACTGGGCGAAGGGCGACCGCAATCCCGGCACGTTCGAAGCGGGCCAGGGCTTCGCGATCATCCACATCCCGAAACTGGACGTGGTCGCTCCGATCGCCGAGGGCATCAGCAAGGAGAAGGTCCTCGACCGGGGCATGGTCGGGCACTACAGCGAGGGCACGCTGCGCACCGCGATGCCGTCGGCAGCACAGGGCAACTTCGCGCTGGCCGGTCACCGCAACACCCACGGCGAACCCTTCCGGTACATCAACCGGCTGAGCCCCGGTGACCCGATCGTGGTCGAGACGCAGGACGCGTACTACACGTACGAGATGACGAAGATCCTTCCGCAGACCACGCCGTCGAACGTCTCGGTCATCGGGCCCGTGCCGCCCGAATCGGGGTTCACCGAACCGGGCCGGTACATCACCCTGACGACCTGTACGCCGGAATTCACGAGTACGTACCGTTTGATCGTCTGGGGCAAGATGGTCGAGGAACGACCGCGCAGCAAGGGGAAGCCCGACGCGCTCGTCGGCTGAGGCATCATCATGACAGGGACGGGTGCGGTGACATCGAGGACCGAGCACGAACAGCCGACCGACGAGTCCGCGCCCCCGCGGCGCGGCGGTGGCCGCCATCCCCTCGCCACCGTCGTCAGTGTCTTCGGCGAGCTCCTGATCACGGCGGGTCTGGTCCTCGGCCTCTTCGTCGCGTACTCCCTGTGGTGGACCAACGTGCTCGCCGACCGGGAGGCGACGAAGCAGGGCCATACCGTCCGCGACCGCTGGGCCGACGGGCCGGGGGCGCTGGACACCAAGGACGGAATCGGCTTCCTGCACGTTCCGTCGATGAGGAACGGCGAGGTGCTGGTCAAGAAGGGCACCGACACCGACAACCTGAACGACGGCATCGCGGGCTACTACACGGACCCGGTGAAGTCGGCCCTGCCGTCGGACGAGAAGGGCAACTTCACCCTGGCCGCGCACCGTGACGGGCACGGCGCCAAGTTCCACAACATCGACAAGGTGAGGACGGGCGACGCGATCGTCTTCGAGACCAGGGACACCTGGTACGTCTACAAGGTGTTCAAGGAACTTCCCGAGACGTCGAAGTACAACGTGGACGTGCTGCAGCCGGTGCCGAAGGGGTCGGGCGCGAAGAAGCCGGGCCGGTACATCACGCTGACGACCTGCACCCCGGTCTACACGTCCAAGTACCGCTACATCGTGTGGGGCGAGCTGGTGCGTACGGAGAAGGTGGACAGCGACCGCACCAAGCCGGCGGAACTGCGCTGAGTCGATTCCGGGGCCCGGCCCGAGGGCGCGGCGCGGTGTGGTCCGAAGCTGCGGCGCGGTGGGTTCCGGTTCCGGGGGTATCCGGTCGGTGGTCCGGTTCGGCGACGCGTATCCCGTGACGACGGGGACGGCAGAGGACCCCGGTCACCTGTTGCCGGGTGACCGGGGTCCTCTGTCGTCGGTGCTGAGGGCGGTCAGTGTCCGCGCGAACCGGACGGGCCGCCGAATATGTTGCCGTTCCCCCCGCCCGGGATGGTCCGCACGTTGACCGCGCTGTTCCTGGCGACCGGCTGGCCCGCTCCGGGATCGACGGTGATGATCCTCGCGTTGTCGTCGTTCGGACCGTCCACCTGGCCGAGTTGCAGACCCGCCCCGGCGAGGAGGTTCTTCGCGTCCCCGATGCTCTTGCCCATGAGATCGGGAACCGTGGTCTGCTCCGGCTGCTGAGGCCCCTTGGAGACCTTCAGCACGATCTGGGCGTCCTTGGGCTGCTTGCCGGCCCCCGGGCTCTGTTCGACAACGGTGTCCGCCGGCTCGTTCGAGTCGACGTCCGTGCGCGAGATGTTCGTGAACCCGATGTTCTTGAGCTGGTTCTCGGCGTCGTTCCACGAGCGGCTGACCACGTTGGGGAGGTCGAGCGCGGCCTTCTTGGCGACCGTGATCGTGACTTCGGAGTTCTTCTCGGCCTTGGAGTTGCCCGCGGGGTCCTGCTTGATGACCGTGCCCTCGTTGCTCTCGGACTCCTCCGTGGTGACCTTGACCGTGAAGCCCTTCTCCTCAAGGTACTTGCGGGCGTTCTCCTCGGACTTCTCGGTGACGTCCGGGACCTCGACCTTCGGCGCGCCGGTCGAGACGACGACCGTGACGGTCTCCTTCTCGGCCATCCGGTCGTCGGCACCCGGAGTCTGACTGCAGATCTTGTCCTTGGGCTGTTCCTCGCAGGGCTCGCGCGAGCCGACCTTGAGGACGACACCGGCGTTGTCCGCGAGTCTCTGCGCTTCCTCCACGGTCGAGCCGACCAGGTTCGGCGCGTCGATCTTGCCGCTGTCGCTGTTGTTCTTGAACAGCGACTGGCCGATCAGAACCGCACCTATCAGCACCAGGACACCCGCGACGACCAGCAGGATCGTCGAGGTGCTGGTCTTCTTCTGGCGACGGCGGCCGGGGCGGTCGTCGTAGCCGTAGCCGCCGTCGTCCGGGTTGACCGGGGGAAGCATGGACGTGGCCGCGCCGTTCGGGTCGGCGGGGTGCAATGCCGTGGTGGGCTGGTCGTTGCCGTAGCCGCCGTAACCCGGTGCGCCCATCGCCGCGGTGGCGGCGACCGGCTGTCCGTCGAGGCACGCCTCGATGTCGGCGCGCATCTCGTCGGCCGACTGGTAGCGGTAGTCGGGGTCCTTGACCAGGGCCTTCAACACGATCGCGTCCATGGCGGGCGTGATCTCGGGGTCGAAGTTGCTGGGAGGCTGCGGTTCCTCCCGCACGTGCTGGTAGGCGACCGCGACGGGGGAGTCCCCGACGAACGGCGGCCGTACCGTCAGCAGCTCGTAGAGCAGGCAGCCGGTCGAGTACAGGTCGGAGCGCGCGTCCACCTGCTCGCCCTTGGCCTGCTCGGGGGAGAGGTACTGGGCGGTTCCGATGACGGCCGCGGTCTGGGTCATGGTCATGCCGGAGTCGCCCATGGCGCGGGCGATGCCGAAGTCCATGACCTTGACCTGACCGGTGCGCGTCAGCATGACGTTCGCCGGCTTGATGTCACGGTGGACGATGCCCGCGCGGTGCGAGTACTCCAGCGCCTGGAGGATGCCGACGGTCATCTCCAGGGTGCGCTCGGGCAGCAGTTTGCGGCCGGAGTGCAGAAGCTCCCGGAGCGTCGAGCCGTCGACGTACTCCATCACGATGTACGGGATGGAGACCCCGTCGACGTAGTCCTCGCCGGTGTCGTAGACAGCGACGATCGCCGGGTGATTGAGCGAGGCGGCGGACTGGGCTTCACGGCGGAACCGGGCCTGGAAGGACGGGTCGCGGGCCAGATCGGCCCGCAGCGTCTTCACCGCCACGGTGCGGCCGAGCCGGGTGTCGTGTGCGAGGTAGACCTCGGCCATGCCACCACGGCCGAGCACCGAGCCCAGCTCGTACCGGCCGCCGAGGCGACGCGGCTCTTCCATAACTGTTCCAGCCCTCTCCGTCAGTCCCGACCGCACCGGTGTGCGGTCCGGCGGTGTGCTGCTCGCGCATACGCTACCGGCCCCGCACTGTCCGGTCGGCCCGGAGTTCGGACCTGATACCCGACCGGTATCGAAGGCGCAGGTATGGCACCGCGTGTGATGGTCATCACCTCTTGTCGATGACCGCCTTCATCACTGCCTTGGCGATCGGGGCGGCCAGCCCGCCACCGGAGATGTCGTCACGGTTGGCTTCGCCGTCCTCGACGACCACGGCCACGGCGACCGGGGAGCCCTTGTCGGTCTTGGCGTACGAGATGAACCAGGCGTACGGCTTCTCGCTGTTGTTGAGACCGTGCTGGGCCGTACCGGTCTTGCCGCCGACGGTGGCGCCCGGGATCTGGGCGTTCTTCCCGGTGCCGTCCTGGACGACGGTCTCCATCATCTTCTGGAGCTTCTGTGCGTTCTCGCCCGAGAGCGGCTGGCTGAACTGCTCCTTCTTGTGGGTGTAGATCGTGTCCAGGTTGGGCGCCTTGCGCTTGTCGACCATGTACGGCTGCATCAGCTTGCCGTCGTTGGCGATCGCGGCGGCGACCATGGCCATCTGGAGCGGAGTGGCGCGGTTGGACGCCTGGCCGATGCCGGCCATGGCGTTCTGCGGCCGGTTGTCCTTGGGATAGGCACTGGCGTTGGACCGGACCGGGGTGAAGATCTCCTGGTTGAAGCCGAACTTCCCGGCCGTGTCCATCATCTTCTGGTTGCCGAGGTCGTCGCTGATCTTGCCGAAGACGGTGTTGCAGGACCACCGCAGCGCCTCCCGGAGCGAGGCGTTCTCGCACGGGATGTTGCCCTCGTTGTCGAGGTCCTGGGTCGACTGCGGCAGCCGCCAGGGCAGCGGGGAGTCGGTCTTCGCGTCGATGTCGGTGTAGAGGCCGTTCTCCAGGGCGGCGGCGGCGGTGACGACCTTGAACGTGGAACCGGGCGGGTAGGTCTCGCGCAACGCCCGGTTGACCATCGGCTTGTCCTTGTCGTTCAGGAGCTTCTGCCTGGCCTTCGCGTCGGCGTCGGAATTGCCCGCGAAGACCGAGGGGTCGTACGAGGGGGTGCTGACGAGGGCCAGGATGGCGCCGGTCTGCGGGTCGATCGCCGCGACGGCGCCCTTCCTGTTCCCGAGCCCCTTGAACGCGGCCTTCTGGGCGGCGGAGCTGAGGGTGGTGACGATGTTGCCGCCCTGCTTCTTCTCACCGGTGAACATCGACATCGTCCGGTTGAAGAAGAGCTGGTCGTCGTTGCCGGTGAGGATGCCGTCCTCGATCTTCTCGATCTGGGAGGCGTCGAAGGCCTGCGAGGAGTACCCCGTCACGGGGGCCCACATCGCGCCGTCCTTCCAGACCCGCTTGTACTTGAAGTCGCCCGACTTGGTCTCGACCGAGCCGGTCACCGGCTCGCCGTCGACGATGATGTCGCCGCGCTCGTGCGCGTAGCGCTCGATCCGGACGCGGCGGTTCTCGTCCCGGGTGCTCAGTTCGTCGGCCCGCACGTACTGGAGGTAGTTGGTGCGGACGAGCAGGGCGAGGACGAGGACGCCGCAGAAGATCGCGATTCGGCGCAGGGGCTTGTTCACGGTCGGACCACCTGGGTCATCTCGGCGTCGGGGGACGGTGCGGGGGCCGGGGCGGGGCGGCGGGCGGTGTCGCTGATCCGGATCAGGATGGCGATCAGTGCCCAGTTGGCGAGCACGGACGAACCGCCGTAGGCGAGGAACGGCATGGTCATACCACTGAGGGGGATGAGCCCCATGACGCCGCCGGCGACCACGAAGATCTGGATCGCGAAGGCGCCCGACAGACCGATGGCGAGCAGCTTGCCGAAGGGGTCGCGGGCGGCGAGCGCCGTGCGCACGCCCCGCTCGACGATCAGGCCGTAGATCAGCAGCACGGCCATCATCCCGGCCAGGCCCAGCTCCTCGCCGACGGTCGAGAGGATGAAGTCCGCGTTGGCGGCGAAGAGGATCAGGTCCGAGTGGCCCTGGCCGAGCCCGGTGCCGAGCGTGCCACCGGATCCGAAGGCCATCAGCGACTGGGCGAGCTGTTCGCTCTGGAGCCAGGTCGCCTCGGAGAACGGGTCGAGCCAGGCGTTCACGCGCTCCTGCACGTGGTGCTCGAAGGACGCGACGCCCACCGCGCCGACCGCGGACATCAGCAGACCGAAGACGATCCAGCTGGTCCGCTCGGTGGCGACGTACAGCATCACCACGAAGAGGCCGAAGAACAGCAGCGAGGTACCGAGGTCGGTCTCGAAGACCAGGATCAGGATCGACAGGGCCCAGATCGTGATGATCGGCCCGAGGTCGCGTCCGCGCGGCAGGTACATCCCCATGAAGCGACGGCTGGCCAGCGCCAGCGCATCGCGCTTCACCATGAGATAGCCGGAGAAGAACACCGCGATGAGGATCTTGGCGAACTCTCCCGGCTGGATCGTGAAGGGGCCGAGACTGATCCAGATCTTCGCGCCGTTCACCGCGGGGAAGAACATCGGCAGGATCAGCAGGACCAGTGCCACGGCCATCGAGATGTACGTGTAGCGCTGCAGGATGCGGTGGTCCTTGAGGATCACCAGCACCGCGACGAAGAAGGCAACGCCGATCGCCGAGTACAGCAGTTGCTTGGGAGCGTCCGGGCTGTACTTCCCGTAGTAGCGCTCGGCGCGCTGGATGAGTCTCTGCGACTGGTCCAGACGCCAGATCAGCACCAGCCCGAGACCGTTGAGCAG
Source organism: Streptomyces sp. NPDC014734 (assembly GCF_043083325.1). Lineage (NCBI taxonomy): Bacteria > Bacillati > Actinomycetota > Actinomycetes > Kitasatosporales > Streptomycetaceae > Streptomyces > Streptomyces sp. NPDC014734. The sequence continues at coordinate 457,176 of NZ_JBIBYN010000002.1, forward strand.
GGTCGCGAGCGGCAGCAGCAGCGGGTCCGCGTACGGGGCGAACTTGCGCACCACGAGGTGGGCGACGCCGCCGAGCAGGATGAGTCCGGCGCCGTAGCCGAACATGCCGGACGGCAGTTTGCCGTCGATGGCGAGTCCGACATTGGCGTAGGCGAACACCGAGATGGCGATGGCGAAGACCATCATCATCAACTCGGTGTTGCGGCGGCTCGGTGCGTCGATCGCGCCGATCGTTGTCGTGTTGGTGACTACGCTCATGGTGCTGAAGGCCCCCTACGGCTTACTGCTTACCGCACTGCGGGACCAGCTTTTTCTCTTCCGCCGAGAGGCTGGGACCAGGAGTGGGAGTCGTTTCGGTCGACTTGGTCTTGGAAGTGCCCGGTTTGTCGGGCGACTCGGTGGAGTCCGAGTCCGTACTGCCGGCCTGGCCCTCGTCCGAGTGGGCCTTCGCGGCCGACTGCCGCTGGGCGTCCTTCTTGCAGGCGGAGGCCTGGACGGCGAGTTCGTCGATCTTCTCGCGGGCGGCGGCGAGGTCGCCCTCGGCGATGGTCGCCTCGACCTGCTTGCGCTGGTAGGCAGGGAGGTACTTGAGTTCGATCTCGGGGTGGTCGGTCTCGACCTCCGAGAGCGAGACCCACGCCAGGTCCTGGCTGATGCCCCGGAACAGAGCGACGTTCTCGTTGTTCGCGCCGACGTAGAACTGGTTCTGCGTCCAGTGGTACCCGCCGTAGGCTCCGCCGCCGATGACGGCCAGGGCGAGGACCGTGTAGAGGGACCGCTTGAGCCACTTGCGGCCACCACCGGGCTTGACGAAGTCTTCGTCGGTGTAGGCGTCGAAGGAGCCGTCCGGCATTTCTCCGTAGTCGACGCCGTCGCCGCTTCCGGGCGGGCCGAAGCCGCCCGCGGGCGGCGGCACGGGACGGCCGAGTCCGGCCGCTCGTCCGGCGGGGGTCTGCATGGCACCGCCGTCGTTCAGCTGGGCGGCCTGGTTCTCGGCGACCGCGCCGACGACGACCGGGGTGTCGTTCAGCTGCGCGGCAAGGGTGTCGTTGTTGTCGACGTCGAGGACGTCGGCGACGATGCAGGTGATGTTGTCCGGGCCGCCCCCGCGCAGGGCGAGCTGGATCAGATCCTGGATGGTCTCCTGGGGGCCCTGGTAGCTGGCGAGGGTCTCCTCCATGGTCTGGTGGGAGACGACGCCGGAGAGCCCGTCGGAGCAGATCAGATAGCGGTCGCCGACCCGTACCTCACGAATGGAGAGGTCGGGTTCGACGTGGTCGCCGCTGCCCAGCGCCCGCATCAGGAGAGCACGCTGCGGGTGGGTGGTGGCCTCTTCCTCGGTGATCCGGCCCTCGTCGACGAGGCGCTGCACCCAGGTGTGGTCCTGGGTGATCTGGGTGAGTACGCCGTCGCGCAGCAGGTACGCCCGTGAGTCGCCCACGTGGACGAGGCCGAGGCGCTGACCGGTCCAGAGCAGGGCGGTGAGCGTGGTGCCCATGCCCTCAAGCTGGGGGTCCTCCTCGACCATCATGCGCAGTTGCTCGTTGGCCCGCTGTACCGCCATTCCGAGCGAGGTGAGGATGTCCGACCCCGGGACGTCGTCGTCGAGCTGGACGAGAGTGGAGATCACCTCGGAGCTGGCGACCTCGCCGGCCGCCTGGCCACCCATGCCGTCGGCGATGGCGAGAAGGCGCGGGCCGGCGTAACCGGAGTCCTCGTTGCCCTCCCGGATCATGCCCTTGTGCGATCCGGCGGCGAAGCGCAGGGAAAGACTCATGCGCACCTCGCCCGTCGGCTCGGGGTACAGCCGGTCTCGAGCCACACTGCCCACCCTCCGGTCGGGAGCCGGGCCGGGTCCGTTGCCCGGGCCGTCGCGGCTCGCTCGCTCCGCTCGCTCATTGTCGTACTACTTCCGCAGCTCGATGACGGTCTTGCCGATACGGATCGGCGCGCCCAGCGGAACAGGCGTCGGGGTGGTGAGCCGGGTCCGGTCGAGATAGGTGCCGTTGGTGGACCCCAGGTCCTCGACGATCCACTGGCCGTCACGATCGGGGTAGATCCTGGCATGCCTGCTGGACGCGTAGTCGTCGTCCAGCACGATCGTCGAGTCGTGCGCCCGGCCCAGTGTGATGGTCTGCCCCTGGAGCGCCACCGTGGTGCCGGTGAGGGAACCCTCGGAGACGACCAGCTTTGTGGGCGCTCCCCGGCGCTGGCGCCCGGGTTGCTGGCGTTGCTGCGGGGGCGCCGCGGCGTTCTGGCGCCCCTGTGGTGGTCGTGCGTCGGTCGTGGTGCGGCGTGAGCCGCGTTGCGTGACGCGTGTTCCGAACAGGTCGCTGCGGATGACCTGGACGGCCACGATCACGAACAGCCACAGAACGGCCAGGAAACCCAGCCGCATGACCGTCAGGGTCAGCTCTGACATTGCCCCCGCTTCACCCTTCGGCTTGCCGGTAAACGATGGTGGTGCTGCCCACGACGATCCGCGAGCCGTCGCGGAGCGTAGCGCGGGTGGTGTGCTGCCCGTCCACCACGATCCCGTTGGTGGACCCGAGATCCTGGATCGTCGCGGGCGTTCCGGTCCGGATCTCGCAGTGCCGACGGGATACGCCGGGGTCGTCGATCCGTACGTCTGCGTCGGTACTGCGTCCCAGGACCAGCGTCGAGCGGGAGATCTGATGGCGGGTGCCGTTGATCTCGACCCAGCGTCGCACCTGTGCGTTCGGCAGGGGGCTGGGCCCGGCCGACGGGTGCCGGTCGGTACTGGGGGCTCCGGGCCTGCCGGCGCCCGGCGGCGGGGCCGACGGCATGGGCGGGGCGGGGCTGGGCGGGTAGCCGTAACCGCCGGTGGTCTGCGGAGGCCGTCCCTGGCCCGGATGGGGGGGCTGTCCGAGCTGTCCCGAAGGGTTCGGCGCTGCCGGGAAGTCCTGCTGCTGCGACGAACTCGACGCCAGGGTGCGGCTGCGCACGCGGTAGAGCCCGGTGTCGAGGTCGTCGGCCTTCTCCAGGTGGACCTTGATCGGGCCCATGAAGGTGTACCGCTGCTGCTTGGCGTAGTCGCGGACCAGACCGGAGAGCTCGTCGCCCAACTGGCCGGAGTACGGGCTGAGTCGCTCGTAGTCGGGGGTGCTGAGCTCGACGATGAAGTCGTTGGGGACGACGGTCCGCTCACGGTTCCAGATCGTCGCGTTGTTGTCGCACTCGCGCTGGAGGGCGCCCGCGATCTCCACCGGTTGGACCTCGGACTTGAAGACCTTGGCGAAGGTGCCATTGACCAGCCCTTCGAGACGCTGCTCGAAACGCTTCATGACTCCCATGGGGCACCTCCTCCGTCGTAGTCGTCCCGGTACTGCTTACTGATCGTATCCACGCGTGGGGAAATCGGCTGGTTCCCCTTGTCTGCCCAGTGGATGAGTGTCACCTCTCACACGGATCGTAGAGGCGGCCTCCTCACAGTGTCCCGCACCAGGGGCGTACTGAGGAGGAGTGGGGGCGGCCGTTCGGCGTTCCCGCTTCCCGCCAGGCGTTCGGTCAAACAACGGATGTGAATCCACCCTGTCCAGCGTGCTAATCTTCCGGTGTCGCCAGGCGCTCGCACCGAAAAGTGAGAGAGTCTGAAAACACCACTCATGCGCGAGTGGCGGAACGGCAGACGCGCTGGCTTCAGGTGCCAGTGTCCTTAGGGACGTGGGGGTTCAAATCCCCCCTCGCGCACAAGAGAGAAGCCCCACAGGTCAACGATCTGTGGGGCTTCTCCGTTCCCTGATGTTCCGAGAGATCTTTCCGGCGTTCTGCGAGAGCTTCGGGCGTGGCCCCAGCGCTTCTCGGATCTTCTCGCCGCCTTCGCGTCGGCCTCCTCCCGGCGTCGGGCCTCCTCCCGGCGTTGTCGTGCTCGCTGCCTTCGTAGCTCGACGTTCGACGTCTTCGTGCCCGGTGTCCTGGTGCTCGCTGCCTTCGCGCTCGCTGCCTCGGCGCTCGCTGCTTTCGTACCGGGGCGACTTTCGTCGTGGGTAGGTGCGACGAAAGTGGGGCGTTTCCCGTATGCGGAGCTGTCTAGGGTGCAGGACGTGTACGTGATATCGAGGCTTCGGGCCGGATGGCGGTGGTGGGCGGCGCCCGAGCTGTGGTCCCGGCGCAGGACGGCCGGGGAGGCCGTGCTGGCCGCGGTGCTGGGACTGCTCGCGGCCGGGACGGAAGAACTGCAGGGCAGCGGGCAGCTACGGCTGTGGGCGGTGTCGGCCGCGGTCGTGGTGCTGTCGCTGATGAGGCGCCGACTACCGGTGACCGTGCTGGTGGCGACGTCCGCCCTGGCCGGTCTCTCCGGTGGCTTCGGGCTGCTGCTGATGGTCGTGGCGTGGAGCTCGGGCCGTCGGATCGCCGGAGCGGGACGGGCCCTGGGCGCCTTCACCGCCTCGTACGCGCTCTACACGGGTCTCACGGTCGCGGTGAACTGGTCGTCGCTGCGCCCCCTGACCGAGGTGCTGTTCACCACTCTCTACTTCTTGGCGACGACCCTCGTGCCCGGCCTCGCCAGCCGGTACTGGACACAGCGCAGGACCTTGTTGCATGCCCTGCAGGAGCGCAACGCGCGGCTCATCAGGGAACGGGCCATGATCGTGGATCAGGCGCGGCTCATGGAGCGCCAGCGGATCGCCCAGGACATGCATGACAGCCTCGGTCACCAGCTTGCGCTCATCTCTGTTCACACAGGGGCGCTGGAGGTCGACCGGGGTCTGACGGAACGACAGCGTGAAGTGGTCGGGGTGCTGAGAGAGGCGTCGGTCCACGCGATGCACGAGTTGCGGGAGGTCGTCGGCCTGCTCCGGGACGGTGTGGAAGCACCGGCGAACGGCGCCGAGGGCGCACAGTCGACAGCGCGCGGCACGGCGGGGATCGAGGCGCTGACGGCGGAGGCACGGGCCGCCGGGAGCGAGGCGGGGTTCCGTCGCAGCGGAGAGGTGCGGGCTCTCTCGGGGCCGGCGGACCGTGCGGCGTACCGCATCGTTCAGGAAGCGCTGACCAATGCGTACAAGCATGCGCCGGGCGCGGCGATCGCGGTGGAGCTGCGCTACGAGCCGGATTCCCTCGTCGTCGAGATCGTCAACGGGCCGCCGAGTCGTGCGAGGCCGGCGGTGGAGGTGGTCAGCGGAGGACAGGGGCTTCCCGGCCTGCACGAGCGGGCCCGGCTGGTCGGCGGCATGGTGCACACCGGGCGGACCCGGGACGGCGGCTTCCGGGTGGCCGGGGTGCTCCCTTATGGCGCCGAGGGCCTTGTGGCGGGCGGCACGGTGGGCGCGCCGATGGTCGATGTGGAGGACGACTTTCGGCAGCAGTCCCAGAACACCCCGTGGGGGAACGGTGGTCCGGTCATGGACTGGACGGTTTCCGAACGGGAGTTGGCTATGGGCGGCAACAGGAGAAGCACGGGTGGCGCTATCGCGTTGGGCTGCGGCATAGGGGCGGGAGTGCTGCTCCTGCTGGCGCTGGCCGGTGGCTTCGGCATGTACTTTCTGATGAAGGAGATAGACAAGGCGACGATCGACCCGAGCCAGTACCGGTCGATCGAGATCGGTACGCCCGAGGACGAAGTGCGGGACCAACTCCCCGACGGGGATACTTTCATCGCGGCAGGGTTGGACCGCGAGGGTCCCGAGGAGCCGGCCGGGGCGCGGTGCCTGGTCCTGATGTCCTCCGAGCTGGGCGAGAAGTTCAACACCGAGCCGGTGTTCCGGTTCTGTTTCCGGGACGGCAAGTTGATCGAGAAGAAGTCCTATGAGGTCGCCACGAGATGAGGCACCCGGGACGCACGGGGGTGCGAGCGAAGTGACGGGGCAGTCGATCAGAGTCGTCATCGCCGACGACGAGCCCCTCATCCGGGCCGGGATACGGATGATTCTCACTTCCGACCCTTCCATCGAAGTGGTCGCGGAGGCCTCGAACGGGCGCGAGGCCGTCGAGCTGGTCCGCGCCCACGGCGTGGACGTGGTGCTGCTCGACATCCAGATGCCGGTGCTGGACGGGCTTTCGGCGCTGGCGGAACTGCGCGTGGCGGTACCGAACGCGCGGGTGATCGTGCTCACGACGTTCGGCGAGCGGGAGAACGTTCTGCGGGCGCTGGAGCAGGGCGGCGCAGGGTTCCTGCTCAAGGACACCGCCCCGGCCGAACTGATCCAGGCCGTGCGGGCGGCGGCGGCCGGAGACGCCTATCTCTCCCCCGCGGCCACCCGGCATGTGGTGGACCAGCTGACCCTGGGCAAGGCTGCGGTTCGGGGCGAGGGCGCACGGCAACGGGTGGCCGCGCTCAGCGAGCGGGAGCGCGACGTGCTGGCACTGCTCGGTGAGGGACTCTCCAACGCGGACGCGGGCCGCCGCCTGCACATGAGCGAGGCGACGGTGAAGACGTACGTGAGCCGGATCCTGGCGAAACTGGGGTGCGAGAACCGGGTGCAGGCCGCGCTGCTGGCGAGGGACGCGGGGCTGTAAGGGGCCTGTTCTCCGCGATGTGGGGACGAGGGCGGATCCGTGGGGGACGCCGTGGGGGACGGGTAGTGGGCCCTGTGCGTGGCGGTGGCAGTGACGGTGCGGTCGCGTTTCACGTGAAACACACCTCATGGGGTCGATTGTGGACCTCATGGGCTATCGCGGGTCGATTGCCGTGTCCGTGCTCCCGTCGCTCGCGGAGTTGTAGCGCAGGAGGTACTCCGCGAACCTTGCGAGGTCGTTCGCCGTCCAGTCCGCCAGGCGTTCCTGGTAGGCGGCGCGTCGGCTGGCCTGTGTCGAGGCCAGTGCCCGGGTTCCGGCCTCGGTGGGGTGCAGCACCTGGATGCGATGGTCGTCCGGGTCCGGATGGCGTTCCACCAGACCCAGCTTTTCCAAGGTGCCGACCTGTCGGCTGACTGTCGATTTGTCCAGCATGTAATGCGCTGCCAGGTCTGTCGCGCGGCAGCCATGCCGATCGTCGATGTGCGCCAGCAGCGTGTACGAGACCAGCGGCAGCTCCGGATGGAGGCGCGCGGCGGCGGCCCGGGCGCGGCGTGCGAAGGCGGTCAGCTCGCGCTGGATGACGTCCAACGACACTTCGCGTTCCGAAGGTGTGCCCGGCACTGATCTGCCTTCCTTTTCACGGTTTCCTCTGCTGGTTGTATAGTACAACGAGATTGAGTTGTAAAAGCCAACCAATTGGAGATTCCCGGATGTCCTCAGGCCCGGATGCCGCCGCCGGCTCCACCGCCGCCGCCCTGCGTCATGTGCTGGGCCACCTCGTCACGCCGCTGCTGATGTGCATCGGCATGGGGCTCGCCTACCTCGGCGCGTTCCACGCCCCTGAGCCGCACGACCTGCGCGTCGACGTGGTCGGGTCGGGGCCGAGCGCGCGGTTGCTCGCGCAGACCTTGCAGGACACGGGCGACGGTGCGCTGAGTGTGCGTACGGTTCCGGATCGTGCGACTGCCGTGAACCACCTGGGAACCCAGGCGAGTTACGGCGCCTACCTGCCCGGTAAGCACCCGGAGCTGCTGGTGGCGAGCGCGTCCTCCGATACCAGCGCCACAGTGGTCGAGAAGGTTTTCACGAAAGTCGCGGCCGAACACGGACATCCGCTGAAGGTGACCGACACGGCCCCGACCGCCGACGGTGATCCCACCGGGCAGGGCATCTTCTTCCTGCTGGTCGCGGTGAGCATCGGCTCCTACGCGTCGGTCGCGGTGATCGGTGGTGCGGGCGCGGTGCTTGCGTTGCGGATCAGGGCCGCGCTGGCGGTCGCCGCGTCCCTGGTGGTGAGTGTGATCGGGGCGGTGTTCGCCGATCCGCTGTTCGGGCTCGTGGACCACGGACTCGGTGGTCTGTGGGCCATGGCCTGGTTGTATTCGGCGGGCATCCTGATGATCGGTGTCGGGCTCCACACCTTCCTGAAGCGATGGACGACGCTCGGTGTGATGGTGCTGTTCGTGATGCTCAACTTCACCAGCTCCGGCGGGATCTTCCGGCCCGAGCTGCAGCCCGGCTTCTTCGGTGCGCTCCACTCCTTCTGGAACGGGGCGGGCTTCGTCGAGGGCGTACGGAGCCACGTGTACTTCGGTGGCCACGAACTTGGCCGGAACATACTGGTCCTGGCGCTCTGGTTCGTTCTGGGTCTGGTGGTGATGGGCCTGTCCGGTCTGGCCGAGGGCAGGCGGCGGAAGGCGGCCGCGGCGGTGGCCACGGCCGATGGGGTGGCCACGGTCGATGGGTTGGCCGGCGCCGGATCGGTCGGGGGCGGGGAACCGCACGGGCATGGGCGGCACGGCAGGGCCCGGAACCGGGGCGTTGCGCGCGACGGGGAGCGTGATGGGGAACTGCAGGAAGAGCTGGAGGAAGCGGTCGGCGTCTGAGGCGTGGCCCGAGCCGGCTCGCGTGTTGGTTCGGATGTCCGTCCGAGGCCGGTTCCCGAGCGGATCCTGGGTGCTCATCCACGGAAAGATGGGTTTTCCACAGAGTTTTCCACAGGGGAGACGGCTTTGGGATACCGGTTGTAGCGTCGTCGCAATTGATCTGCGCGCAATTGATCTGCGACAGACCGGCACGGGCCGGGTGCGCAGGACGATGCCGGGGGGCGCCATGCGTGACATCGAAGTGACAGTGCCGGACCAGCGAGGTGGGCCGGACCGCCGGGGCGCGGCGGACCGTCGGGGTGGGGCGGATCGGTGGGGTGGGCCGGACCGACGGGGCGCGGCGGACCGTCGGGGTGGGGCGGACCGTCCACGCATTCCGGTCGTGCCCGGATTCGCCGTCCGGGCGGATGACGGGTCCGCTGCGGACGGCGGCGGTTCCCGGTCGCCCTCGCCCAAGGCCGTGGGCAAGGCGCTGCGGGACAGGGTGCCCAGGTCCTCCCACTCCTCCTTGGCCCTTCCGGCCGGGCGGCCCGATGCTGTGCGAGCCGTCGAGGAGTCGAGCCTGGGCAGAGTGACCGCTCTCGCCCCGATCCGGGTGGGGCGGATGGCGGCCACCCCGTTCGCCTTCCTGCGGGGCTCGGCGGGACTGATGGCGCACGATCTCGTGGGAACACCGGTCAGCGGGGTGGGAGCTCAGCTCTGCGGTGACGCGCACGCCGCCAACTTCGGCCTGTACGGCGATGCGCGGGGCAGCCTCGTCATCGATCTGAACGATTTCGACGAGACGGCTTTCGGCCCCTGGGAATGGGACCTCAAGCGGCTTGCCACCTCTCTGGTGCTGGCCGGTCGGGAGGCCGGGGCGGATGAGGAGACCTGCCGCCGGGGCGCGTACGACACGGTAGGTGCGTATCGGCGGACCATGCGGCTGCTGGCCCGGCTTCCCGCGCTCGACGCCTGGAACGCCATCGCGGACGAGGAACTTGTCTCTCACACGGATGCGCGAGATCTGCTCGGCACGCTGGAACGTGTCTCCCGGAAGGCCCGCAACAACACCAGCGCCCGTTTCGCGGCAAGGTCCACCGAGGATTCCGGCGACGGCGGGCGCCGCTTCGCCGACACACCACCTGTGCTGCGGCGGGTACCGGACACGGAGGCCGCGGCGGTGGTGGTCGGACTCGGCGACTACCTGGGCACGATCTCGGAGGAGCTGGTTCCGCTCCTCGGCCGGTACACAATTCACGACGTGGCGTTCCGGGTGGTCGGCACGGGGAGCGTCGGTACCCGGTCGTACGTGGTGCTCCTGCTCGATCACCGGGGCGAGCCCCTGGTGCTGCAGGTGAAGGAGGCGCGGCCCTCGGTACTGGCGCCGTACCTGTCGGCTGTCGGGTTCGATGTGCCGGACGTGGCGCACGAGGGGCGCAGAGTGGTGCTCGGGCAGAAGCGGATGCAGGTCGTCAGCGACATTTTGCTGGGCTGGGCCACGGTGGACGGACGCCCCTTCCAGGTGCGGCAGTTCAGGAATCGAAAGGGCAGTGTGGACCCGGCGGGCCTGGCGGCCGACCAGGTGGACGACTACGGCCGGATGACCGGTGCGCTGCTGGCACGGGCCCACGCGCACAGCGTCGATCCGAGGCTGATCGCGGGCTACTGCGGCAAGAACGACGAACTGGACGAGGCGGTGGCCGCGTTCGCGGTGACCTATGCGGACCGTACGGAAGCGGACCATGCGGAGTTGGTGCGGGCCATCGGCTCGGGCCGGATAGCCGCTGAGCCGGGCGTGTGAGGGCACCGTTGCGCCACCGTGTGTCCTGCGGCCGGGAAGAGGGCCATACGCTGGACAGGTGACCCACGAAGCCGCCGGGGTGCCGACCACCCGGAACGACGAAGACCGGCAGGACAACGACCGGCAGTACGAGCAGCATGCACACGCTGAGCAGCCAGGGCCGGACGGGCAGTCCGAGCCGAATGGGCAGTCCGAGCCGAAGGGGCAGGACGGGGCGGCCGGTGGTGTGCCGGGGGCGGGTGCTGCCGCCGGGGCCGGTGGGGGCTCCGAGGCCGGTGGGGCTGCGGCGGGGGCCGCCGAGGGAGCCCGACCCGAGGCGCGGCTCGCCAGGGCCGTGAAGGCGGCGGAGCAGGCGCTGATCGAGTTCGAGATCGCGGTGGAGACCTTCCGGGTCGAGGTCGAGAACTTCTCCCGGTTGCACCACCAGAAGCTCGGACCGATGTACACCCGTCTCGACGAGCTCGACGCACAGATCGCCGAGGCCAGGGCCGCCAGGACCGGTGATCCCGAAGACCTTCGCAAGGCGCAGGAGGCACGGGCGGTCGTGATGCCGATGCCGGGGGTCGACGAGTTGTTCCACGAGTGGATCGACTCCGATGGATTGTCTCCGGAGGCGGCGGCGATGCTGACCGATCAGCCGGTCCGTCCGCCCAAGCGGGTACGGCCGACCGAGGAGGCCCGCAAGCTCTACCGCGAGCTGGCGCGCAAGGCCCACCCGGACCTGGCCCAGGACGAGACGGAGCGCTCACGCCGGGAGGAGTTCATCACCCGCGTCAACGCCGCCTACGGACTCGGGGACGAGGCGATGCTGAGGGAACTGGCGCAGGAATGGGCTTCCGGGCCGTCGGTGCCGGAGGCGGAGCTGAACGAGAGCGAGCACCTCTACGCCCGGCTGAACTGGCTGACCCAGCGCAAGGAACTCCTGACGGTACTGGCGAAGGAGCTTGAGGAGAGTGCGATCGGGTCCATGCTGCGGATGGCGCCCGATGATCCGGACCGGCTGCTCGACGAGATCGCGGAGCAACTGCTGGGCGAGGTCGCCCGGCGCGAGGAGGAGCTGGCCGGGATGGTGCAGTAGCGTTTCCGGTGTCTCAGGAGCGTACATACGAGAGAAGGCATGTCCCATGAATTTCGCCCCGCTGCCCTCGGTGGATGTCGCGGCGGTTCCGTCGGACGGCCTTGTGCTGGACGTCCGGGAGAACGACGAATGGGCGGCCGGCCATGTCGAGGGCGCCCTGCACATTCCGATGCGCGACTTCGTGGGTCGCTTCGGTGAGCTGACCGAGGCCGTCGAGGACGGTCGGCGCGTGCACGTGATGTGTCGGGTCGGCGGACGGTCGGCCCAGGTCACGCAGTATCTGGTGGGACAGGGGATCGACGCCGTGAACATCGACGGAGGGATGATCGCCTGGGAGGGCGCCGGACGTCCGATGGTCACGGAGAACGGCAGCCAGGCGTTCGTGCTCTGACACGATCCGGCTTTCCGCACGGGGTACGGCGCCTGCGCGCCTGTCCGGTCGTGCGCCTGTCCGGCCGGGGGCAGGGGCGGGTACGAGGTGCCGGCGGAGGTCAGAGAAGTGGCTGTGCGGCCAGGAGATCTCCCAATGCCTCCTCGTGCGCGGCTGCCGGGCCGAGAGAGAGCTCGATCTGTTTCGCCCAGGCATGGAAACGGTGCAGGGGGTAGTCGGTGTCCGCGCCGAAGCCACCATGCAGGTGCTGTGCCGTCTGCACGACTCGCCGTACCCCCTCCGAGGCCCAGATCTTCGCCACGGCGACGTCTCCCTCGACGGGCAGAGCACCTCCGGCACCGGTGGAGAGCCGCCAGGCCGCCTGCCAGAGCGTGACTTCCATGGCCCGCAGGTCGATGTAGCGGTCCGCGGCCTGTACGGCTACGGCCTGGAAGGTCGCGATCGGAAAGCCGAACTGCTCGCGCTTGCCGGTGTATTCACTGGTCATGGCGAGTACGGCTTCGCCCAGACCCAGCGCGAGTGCGCATGTCCCGGTGGTGAGCAGGGCCCGTAGCCACTCCCAGGCCCCCTCGTCCTCGATCAGCGCGTTGCTGTCGATGTGTACGGAGTCCAGCCGAACCTCGGCGAACGGTTCGCCGTTGGTGGAGACCTGTTCGGCCAAGGTGACGCCTTCGAGGGAGGTCCGGACGAGTGCGACGACGGCCCGGCCCCGTTCCGTGACAGCGGGTACCGCGATCAGGTCCGCGGACTGTGCCCACGGCACGCCCGACTGCACCCCGTCGAGCACCCAGGCGTCGGCGTTGTCGTCGTTGCCACGGGTGGTCGCGGGGGCGGTCCCTCGCGCGTTGCCGACGGCGGAGTCCTCGGCACCATCGACGGGATGCCTGCTGTTCGGACCTCTGCCATGGGGGCCGTCTCCCTGCCGGGCGGGGTTCGTCGCCCGGACCGTCCGACGAGCGGTGACGGCGAGTTCCGCGGGATCATGGCCGGAGCGGCCGTTGGCCCCGGCGGTGAGGACCAACTCACCACGCCCGACCGGCGGAAGCAGTTCGGCGGCGAACTCCGGGGTGCCATAACGGCGGAGGGCCATCGCGACCGCGCACGTCTCCAGCAGCGGTACCCGTGCGAGCACCTTGGCGGACTCCCGCAGCACCAGACAGAGCGCGACGAGGTCGAGCCCCGCCCCACCATGCTCCGCTGGCAGCGTAAGGCTCAGCAGATCTCCCGCCGCGAGCCGTGCCCACAGCGGCCGGTCGATGTCCTGCGCCACCGCGCCAGGCACCAGGGCGGGACTGGGAACGCCGTCGGGCACGACGTTCGAGAAGACCGCCCTTGCCGCTTCCACGGCCGCCTGTTGCTCCTCGGTGAAGGTGAAGTCCATGTGCCCCGGCCTCCCGTGAACGATTGCTCCCGCACCCAAAGCTGACGGGCCGTCAAGATAGAACACGTTCTATGAGAAGGGAACAGGTGGAGACGACGCGTTGACTTGGGCGGTGAGAGGCGGTGAGAGGCGGTGAGAGGCGGTGAGAGGCGGTGAGAGGCGGCGGGGGTCGATGAGGGGCGGTCGTGGCGGGTGATCCGGAGGCGCTCGGCAGAGACATTCCGGAGGCGTGCGATGGGCGGTTCCAGGCGTGCGGTGGGCGGTCCGGAGGTGTGCGGTGGGCGAGAGTCGTGATCAGCGGTCGAAGTCCAGCTCCACTTCCGGGGTGGCCGGATGCGACTGGCATGCCAGCACGTACCCGGCGTCGGTCTCCTCGGGTTCCAGCGCGAAGTTGCGGTCCATCCGGACCTCGCCCGATACCAGGAACGCCCGGCAGGTTCCGCACACTCCGCCCTTGCACGCGTACGGTGCGTCGGATCGGCTGCGCAGGACGGTCTCCAGCAGGGAGTCGCCGTCCTGTACAGGCCATGTGCCGGAGCGGCCGTCCAGTGTTGCCGTGAGTCTGCTGTGGGCGGGGGCATCGGGGCCGGGGCGGGCGGGTGCGGCCGGGCCGTCGTCCACATGGAAGATTTCCTGGTGGACGCGCGTCCGGTCGACGCCGAGGCCGCGCAGCGCGTCCTCGGCGGCACGCACCAGCCCGAGGGGCCCGCACAGGAACCAGCCGTCCACCTCCGTCACCGGGAGCAGTGCCGGAAGAAGCGTGTCGAGCCGGTCACGATCCAGTCGGCCCGAGGGCAGACCTGCCTGCTGTTCCTCCCGGGAGAGCACCGTTACCAGCTGGAACCGGTCCGGGTATCGGTCCTTCAGATCGGCGACCTCGTCCAGGAACATCGTCGATCCCGCTGTGCGGTCGCTTCGGATCAGGCAGAACGTGGCGTCGCGCTTCCGCTCCAGCAGGGTTCCCGCGATCGAGAGCACCGGGGTGATGCCGCTGCCACCGACGATCGCCGCGAAGCGCCCGGCACGCGGTATGAGCACGAAACGGCCCGTGGGAGGCATGGCCTCGATCAGGTCGCCGACGGCGAGTTCCTTCAGCGCGTAGGTGGAGAACGTGCCGCCGTCGACGAGCCGAATCCCTATCCGCACTACTGGATCGGCCGCGTCGTCGGTGGCCGGGGAACAGATCGAGTACGAGCGGCGGATCTCCTCGCCATCGGCGGCGTAGCGCACGTTGAGGTGCTGCCCGGGCTTGTGGCGGAAGGTCTCGCGCAGCTCGGGCGGCACGGCGAGAGTGACGGCCACCGAATCGTCAGTGAGCCGTTCGATCGCGTGGACCCGGAGCGGATGGAACATCTACAACTCCTTGAAGTGGTCGAACGGTTCGTGACACGTCACACACCGGCGCAGTGCCTTGCAGGCGGTGGAGGAGAACCGGCTCAACAGCTCCGTTTCGGTCGAGCCGCAGTGCGGGCACCGTACGGAAAGCGCGAGCGGTACCGGGCCCTTCCCGGGGGTGCTGTCCGTGACGTCGCGCGGGCGCGGGGGCGCGATGCCGAACTCCGCCAGCTTGCGCCGCCCCTCCGCACTGATGTCGTCCGTCGACCACGCCGGTGAGAGCACGGTGATCACGGAGACATCCGGTATGCCGTGGTCGTGCAGCACCTGTTCGATGTCGGCGGACATGGCCTCGATCGCCGGGCAGCCGGTGTACGTCGGGGTGAGGCGTACGGTGACCCGGCCGGGCGCGACCACGTCCACACCACGTACCACTCCCAGCTCGTCGAGGGTCAGCACGGGCAGCTCGGGATCGGGTACGGAGCCCGCCAACCGGTGCAGTTCGTTTTCGAGAGGTGTTCCGGTCACCATGTCGCCCCCGGATGGCTGCGATGCAGATGCTGCATTTCGGCGATCATGCGGCCGAAGGGCTCGGTATGGATGCCCTGGCGTCCCGCTCCCGCCGTCCACGCTCCGCGCCGCGGTCCTTCCGGCACGGTGAGAGTGGCGCGCCGGAGTACCCCGGTGACGGACTCCAGCCAGCCCTTCCGCAGCGAAGCCTCGTCGACGTCCACACCTTCGACGGGCTGGAACAACTCGTCGGTGAACCGCCACAGAGCGTTCACCCCGCGCTGCATCCGTTCATGGCTTTCGGGTGTTCCGTCGCCGAGCCGCAGAGTCCAGTGCTCCGCGTGGTCCTGGTGGTAGGCGACCTCCTTGACAGCCTTCGCCGCCAGGCCGACGAACGGCCCGTCCCCGGTTGCCAGTTGTTCGTACAGCAGGTGCTGGTAAGTGGAGAAGTAGAGCTGGCGGGCGATGGTGTGGGCGAAGTCGCCGTTCGGCTGTTCGACCAACTGGGCGTTGCGAAAGGCGCGTTCCTCCCGCAGATAGGCCAATTCGTCCTCGTCCCCCACGAGGGAGAGGAGTATCCGGGCCTGTCCCAACAGGTCCAGGGCGATGTTGGCCAGAGCCACCTCTTCCTCCAGTACGGGGGCGTGGCCTGCCCATTCCCCCAGCCGGTGCGAGAGCACCAGCGCGTCGTCCCCGAGGGCGAGTGCCGCGCTCACAGGTGCTTCACCCCCTCGGGGATCTCGTAGAAGGTCGGGTGCCGGTACGGCTTGTCTCCTGCGGGCTCGAAGAAGGAGTCCTTCTCGTCCGGCGACGAGGCCGTGATCTGTGAGGAGGGAACGACCCAGATGGAGACGCCCTCGGATCGGCGTGTGTACAGATCTCGGGCGTTGCGCAGGGCCATCTCCGCGTCCGGGGCGTGAAGGCTGCCCGCGTGGGTGTGGGACAGGCCTCGGCGCGAACGCACGAACACCTCCCACAGTGGCCATTCGGTCGAACCGCTCATGCTGCCGCCTCCCCGTTCCTTACCGGCGTGTGCTTCGCGGCGTACGCGGCCGCGGCCTCCCTGACCCAGGCGCCTTCCTCGTGCGCCCTGCGGCGCTGAGCGAGGCGCTCCTCGTTGCACGGGCCGTTGCCCTTGAGGACCTCCTGGAACTCCTGCCAGTCGATCGCCCCGAAGTCGTGGTGCCCACGTTGCTCGTTCCACCGGAGGTCCGGATCCGGAAGGGTGAGTTTCAGTGCCTCGGCCTGCGGGACGCATATGTCCACGAAACGCTGACGCAGCTCGTCATTGGAATGGCGCTTGATCTTCCACGTCATCGACTGCGCCGAGTGTGCCGACGCGTCGTCCGGCGGGCCGAACATCATCAGGGAGGGCCACCACCAGCGGTTCACCGCGTCCTGGGCCATTTCGTGCTGGGCCGTGGTGCCGCGACTGAGCGCGAGAAGCAGCTCGTACCCCTGACGCTGGTGGAAGGACTCCTCCTTGCAGACGCGCACCATCGCCCGGGCGTAGGGGCCGTAGGAGCAGCGGCAGAGCGGCACCTGGTTGGTGATCGCGGCACCGTCGACGAGCCAGCCGATCGCGCCGACGTCCGCCCAGGTCAGCGTGGGGTAGTTGAAGATCGACGAATACCGCTGTTTGCCCGCGTGGAGCTTGTCGAGCAACTCCTCGCGGCTGGCGCCGAGCGTCTCCGTGGCGCTGTACAGGTAGAGGCCATGGCCTGCCTCGTCCTGCACCTTGGCCATCAGGATGGCTTTGCGGCGCAGCGAGGGCGCTCGCGAGATCCAGTTGGCCTCCGGCTGCATGCCGATGATTTCGGAGTGGGCGTGCTGCGCCATCTGCCGGATCAGTGAGGCACGGTACGCATCCGGCATCCAGTCGCGCGGCTCGATGCGCTCGTCCGCGGCCACGGCGGCGTCGAAAGCCGCCTTCAGGGCCTCGTCCGCCGCTTCGGGGTCCTCCCTTCCCGTCTGTGCCGTCTGGCCCGCAGTCACTGCCGTCATCCCGGACTCCCTACCGACCGACCGATCGTTCGGTTCATTGTCTTCAATGGTTAGTCGGCGGCCCGTAGGGTGTCAACCCTGTGGATAACTCACCGGGATCGACGGGGATCGGGGCGGGATGGATTCTGGGATGGATTCGTACGACGACGCGGGCGGCGAAAGCGGCAGCGGGAGCGCCGGACCGGGGGACGGACGGGAAGGTGCGGCGGGGCGGGACGAGGAGGCGCTCCCGGCCCCGTTCCCCGTTTCGGTGCCGGCTTCTCCCCCGGTCTCGGACCGGGGCCCGGCTCCGGTTCCGGGCCCGCCCTCGGGGCCGGCCGCTTCACCCGACCGGGTTCCGGCTCCGACCCCGGCGGTCGGTTCCGGGGGCGGCATGGCCGCGCTGTCGCTTCCGTACCAGGTCGCCGCGGCGATCACGCTGTCGGTCATCGGGCTGATCGCCTGCGGCCATCTGGCCATGATCTTCCTGCATGTCGCGCCCTCCAACACCCTGACCAAGCAGCACGGTGAAGCGGTGGACGAGTGGATCTATCCGGAGTTCGAACGGAACTGGAAGCTGTTCGCCCCGAATCCGCTCCAGCAGAACGTGTCCATCCACGTACGTGCCGTGGTGGTGGGCGCCGACGGACAACGCACCACGTCGTGGATGAGCCTGTCGGCCGAGGACGGCAAGGCGATACGCGGAAATCTCCTCCCCAGCCACATCCATCAGAACGAGTTGCGCCGAGGCTGGGACTTCTACCTCAATTCCCATGATCGCGAGAACCGGGCGAACGGCCTGCGCGGTGAGCTCTCCGAGCGCTACATGCGGCGCCTCGCGATGCTGCGCCTGAGCGAGCACGACTACGGCGGCACCATCGAGCGCATCCAGCTCCGTTCCGAGGCGCGGACCGTGGCGGCGCCGCCGTGGAGCAACGAGCGGGTCAGCACGGAGCCGTCCTATTGGGAGCTGCCGTGGTGGACCGTGACCGAGGACGACCTCCCCAAGGGCGCCGAGGGGGCCGACAAGTGAGTACGGACACGTTCGACCGCAAGCTTGCCCGCGGCATCCAGCGCATCACCTCCACGGCTCTCGGGCCGTATCAGAGTGCTGTCGTCCGCATCGGCATCTCCGCCACGTACCTGCTGTTCCTGCTGCGTGAAGTACCGAACCGGCATGAGATGTACGGCCCCGACGCCCCGTGGCGCTGGGACATGGCGCAGCAGCTGATATCCGGCAACCAGGCCTTCACCGCGCTCATGTGGTCCGACAGCGCCGTCTGGTTCGAGATCGTGTACGCGGTCACGGTGCTCTCGGCGGCGCTGCTGATGGTCGGCTGGCGCACCCGCGCCATGTCGGTCCTCTTCATGGCCGGGGTGCTCTCCCTGCAGAACCGCAGCATCTTCATGGGGGACGGCGGCGACAACGTCATCCACCTGATGGCCATCTATCTCGTGCTGACGCGTTGCGGACAGGTCTGGTCGTTGGACGCCCTGCGAAGCGCCCGAGCGGCGCGCGCTGCCGCTCGGGCGGACGTGGGCACCGACGCGGACGCGGGTACGCCGCCGGCGGCGGTGGCGGCAGACCCCTCCGGGAAGACGGTGCGAGGAGATGTGGTCGGCCCCGTCCTGTGGGGCGTACTCGGTCTGGTCCTGATCGCGGCCACAGCGACCGGCGGCCTCGGTGGCACCTGGTGGCTGCCGACCCTCCTCTGGTTCCTCTGGGCCGGCCAGGGGTGCTGGTGGATCCTGAACCGGCGTGCCCAGCAGAGCGAAGCGCGCATCCTGCTCGATGTGGTCGCCAACCTCGTCCACAACGTGACACTCGTCGTGATCATGGCCGAAGTGTGTGTGATCTACGCCACGGCAGGCTGGTACAAGATCCAGGGATCGCGGTGGCAGGACGGAACCGCGCTCTACTACCCGCTGAAGCTCGACTACTTCACGCCGTGGCCCGCCCTGTCGGACATCCTCGCCTCCAACGGTGTGATGGTGATGCTGCTGACGTACGGCACCGTCATCGTTCAGGTCGCCTTCCCCTTCACCCTGCTCAACCGGCGGGTCAAGAACATCCTGATCGTCGTCATGATCTGTGAGCACGCGGGCATCGCCCTGCTGCTCGGCCTGCCCTTCTTCTCCATGGCGATGATCGCGGCCGACTCCGTGTTCCTGCCGACGGTCTTTCTGGTGTGGCTGGGCAACCGGGCGAGCCTCGGACGGAGGAGGCTGTTCGGGCGCGGGAGCAAGGTGCCCGCTCAGAGGCGGGCCATCGATGACGACGAGGCCCCGCAGCGCAGTGGCGGCGGGGGCCATACGCTCGTCGGGTGAGTAGCGAGAGCGGCAGCAGTACCGGCGGGTCCGGTCACATCAACGGGAACGGCGGAACCGGCGGGATCGGCGACGGCGGAAAAGTGAGGGGCGAGGAGGCCTCCGGGCGCGAATCGTCCCGCACTTCCCCGACGGGCGGCGGCCTTGGACGGGCGGGGGGCCGGGGCCCGAACGGTGATCCCGGTACGGCCGCGGACCCCGGCCCCACCGAGGAACCGGCGCAGTACGACGAAGGGTACGGAACGCAGATCGGTGTCGGGCCCCATCCGCTGCCCTGGCCCGACGACGCGCGCTACGATCCCGAGTTGCTCGCCCATGGCGACCGGCGCAATGTGAGCGACGCCTATCGCTACTGGACGCGGGAGGCGATCGTCGCCGACCTGGACCCGCGACGGCACGACTTCCATGTGGCGGTCGAGAACTGGGGCCACGACTTCAACATCGGTTCCGTGGTGCGCACCGCGAACGCCTTCCTCGCAAAGGAGGTCCACATCGTGGGGCGGCGGCGCTGGAACCGTCGAGGGGCGATGGTCACCGACCGGTACCAGCATGTGCGGCACCACCCCGATACGGAGTCGCTGACCGCATGGGCGGCGACGCAGGGGCTGCCGATCATCGGTATCGACAATCTGCCGGGCGCGGTGCCACTGGAACGGACCGAACTGCCACGTCGCTGTGTACTGCTTTTCGGGCAGGAGGGCCCCGGGCTCACCGAGGAGGCCCGCAAGCACGCGGCCATGGTGTGCTCCATCGCGCAGTTCGGGTCGACGAGATCGATCAACGCGGGCGCCGCGGCCGCGATCGCCATGCACGCATGGGTGCAGCGGTACGCGGTGATTCCGGACCCGGGGCCGATGCCGGAGCTCTGACCCGGAGAGGGCGGGACGAGGCGGGAGGAGCGCTTGTGCCGGAACCGCCCCTCCCGCCCTGCGAGGCCCACCTTGCGAGGCCCCGCCCTTCTCGCTGGTCTGCCTCAGCTTGCGCGGTTGCTTGCCCGTCGTCTGTCTGTCCTGCCGTCCGTCTGCCCGACCGCAGCCGACCGCCCGTCTGTCGGTTTGCGGCAAGCCGTCTGTCCGTCCGCAGCCGGCCGCCCGCAGTCGTTCACCATGTGTGACTGTTGCTTCGGCCTCGGTCGACCTGTGGGCAGGGCGCCCCGGCTCCGGACTGTTCGACCTGCGGGATCACGCCTGGCGGCGGACCTCCACCATGCGGAAGCGCTGCGCCACGAAGGCTCCGTCGCACAGGGCCGCGTTCGCGGCCGGGTTGCCGCCCGAGCCGTGGAAGTCCGAGAACGCGGCGGTCTGGTTCACGTACACCCCTCCGGTCAGGTTCAGTGACAGCTGGGCCGACTCGTCGAGGCAGACGTCCTCCACGGCACGTTCCACCTCCGGCGAGGTGGTGTAGGCGCCTACCGTCATGGCGCCCTTGTCGCGGATCGTGCGGCGGAGCAGTTCCACGGCGTCGGGCGTCGAGTCGACCGCCACGGCGAAGGAGACCGGCCCGAAGCACTCCGACATGTAGTGATCCGCGTCGTCCGGCTTCGTGCTGTCCAGTTTGACGATCGTGGGGGTGCGCACCACGGCGTCGGGGAATTCCGGGTTGGCCACTTCGCGGGACGGCAGGACGACGTCGCCCAGTTCTGCGGCTCCTTCCAGACGGGTCTTCACGTCGGGGTTGACGAGGGCACCGAGCAGGGCGCTCGCGCGCCCGTCGTCGCCCAGCAGGCCGTTCACCGCGGCGCCGATGTCGACGACGACTTCGTCGAACGTCTTGTCGCCGACGTCGGTCGAGATGCCGTCACGGGGAATGAGCAGGTTCTGAGGGGTGGTGCACATCTGGCCGCTGTACAACGAGAGGGAGAAGGCCAGGTTGGCAAGCATGCCCTGGTACTGGTCGGTGGAGTCGATGAGGATCGTGTTGACCCCGGCCTTCTCCGTGTAGACCTGGGCCTGGCGCGCGTTGGCCTCCAGCCAGTCACC
This sequence comes from Streptomyces sp. NPDC014734, assembly GCF_043083325.1. Taxonomy (NCBI): domain Bacteria; kingdom Bacillati; phylum Actinomycetota; class Actinomycetes; order Kitasatosporales; family Streptomycetaceae; genus Streptomyces; species Streptomyces sp. NPDC014734. Next base: position 478,310 of record NZ_JBIBYN010000002.1, read on the forward strand.
GAAGGCGGTGGACCCCGTGTAGTCGATGATCTTGATCTCGGGGCGCACGGCGAGGGTCTTCGCGATGCCCTCCCCCGGCCGTTCGGCGGCCAGGGCGACCAGATTGGCGTCGAAGCCCGCTTCGACGAGCACCTCGCGGGCCAGCTGCACCGTGAGCGCGAGCGGGAGCACGGCACGTGGGTGCGGCTTGACCAGCACGGGATTGCCGGTGGCCAGGGACGCGAACAGGCCCGGATAGCCGTTCCACGTGGGGAACGTGTTGCAGCCGATCAGGAGCGAGATGCCGCGCGGGGCCGCGATGAACGACTTGTGCAGTCGGAGCGGGTCGCGTTTGCCCTGCGGTTTGGACCAGTCGGCGCTTCGCGGGGTACGGACCTGCTCCGCGTACGCGTACGCCACGGCTTCCAGCCCGCGGTCCTGGGCGTGCGGGCCACCCGCCTGGAACGCCATCATGAAGGCCTGCCCGCTCGTGTGCATCACGGCATGGCCGAACTCATGGGTTCTGGCACTGATCCGCGAAAGGATCTCCAAGCAGACCAGGGCCCTGACCTCCGGCCCCGCCGCGCGCCAGGGGCCCATTCCCTCGCGCATCGCGGGAAGCAGGACGTCCAGGTCGGCATGCGGATACTCGACGGCCAGCTCGGGACCGTACGGAGAGATCTCGCCGCCCGTCCAGCCGTCGGTGCCGGGCTGGCCGAGGTCGAGGCGGGTGTGCAGGACGGTGTCGAACGCCGCCTTGCCCTCGGCGGCGCTCAGGCTGCCGGGGGCACCACCCTCGCCGTACGCCTTCGGATGCTCGGGATGCGGGGACCAGTAGGCACGCGAGCGGATCGCGTCGAGGGCCTGGTCGAGCGTGGGGCGGTGCTTCTCGGAAAGCAGGTGCGGGGTGAGCTCGGCGGCCATGACGGACCAACTCCTCATCGAGCTGGGCAGGAACGGGCGGACAGAGTTAGAGTAACCGAACGATCGGTCGGGACAAGGGGGCCCGCCATACCTGTGGACAACGCGTAGGGGAGGATCGCGGACATGACCACGGCCAAGCGGGACACATACACCCCGGAGACCTTGCTCACCGTTGCCGTGCGTGTCTTCAACGAGCGCGGCTACGACGGCACGTCCATGGAGCATCTGTCCAAGGCGGCGGGCATCTCCAAGTCCTCCATCTACCACCACGTCGCGGGCAAGGAGGAACTTCTCCGCCGTGCGGTGAGCCGGGCGCTGGACGGGCTCTTCGGGATTCTCGACGAGCCGGGGGCGACGTGCGGACGGGCGATCGAGCGCGTCGAATACGTCACGCGCCGCACCGTTGACGTGCTGATAGCCGAACTTCCCTATGTGACCCTGCTGCTGCGCGTGCGCGGCAACACGAAGACCGAGCGCTGGGCCATGGAGCGTCGACGCGAGTTCGACCAGCGGGTGACCGATCTGCTCGGGGCGGCCGTCGCGGACGGGGACCTCCGTTCCGACGTGGACATACGGCTGGTGACGCGGCTGCTGTTCGGAATGGTCAATTCTCTGGTGGAGTGGTACCGGCCGCAGCCGGACGGCGGCGTCGACGGGGAGATGCTGGCCGACACGCTCGTCCGGGTGGCCTTCGAGGGGATGCGGTCCAGTCGGTGAGCTCCGGCCGAAGGGGTGGTCGGTGAGAATCCGGGGTGCGGGGCACGGCTCGCGGGTTTCTGACGGCCGGCCCCGGTCGGTTCTTCGCTCCGTGCTCGGTTTCCCGCACCGGTGTCTGACGCGTGTCAGGTGAGCTCGGTGGGCCTGTCCGGGCCGGGGGCCAGGTCCGTCTCCTCGAACACGAGAAGCGTGCGGGTGGAAAGCACTTCCGGGATGGCCTGGATCTTCGTCAGGACCAACTCGCGCAGTGACCGGTTGTCCGGGGTGTGCACCAGCAGCAGGACATCGAAGTCGCCGCTGACGAGTGCGATGTGAGTGGCGCCCGGCAGGGCCTGGAGCTGCTCGCGAACGGTGCGCCAGGAATTCTGGACGATCTTGAGCGTGATGTAGGCGGATGCGCCCTGCCCCGCCCGCTCGTGGTTGACACGGGCACCGAAACCGCGGATCACGCCGTCGTCGATGAGCCGGTTGATGCGGGCGTACGCGTTGGCCCGGGACACGTGGACACGATCGGCCACCGAGCGTATCGACGCCCGTCCGTCCGTCTGGAGCAATCGCAGAATGTCGCGGTCGATGGCGTCGAGCGGGCGTGCGGGAGGGAGCTGACCGGGGTCCCCGGTCCCGTCGGCCATTTGTTCAGCTGTCATGTGCCCGCGCCTCCCCGTCCTGGACGACCTGCCCCTATCTCAGGCTGTGGAGAACCGTTTGTCCACAGGCTGAAGGTGCCTGTAGCCAAAATGCGCTCACGACCGAACAATCGGTAGGTGAGGCACGCCACAACCGCGCCTCGAACACCGCTCGACATTTCGATGTATTTCGACATCCTTCGGCAGCGGGCCATCGCCGATGCCGACAGTTACCGCTCGGAACCCCTCGATGCCAGGAGGTGCTTGTCATGACGGTCCAAGAGCTGCCCGGCGCGGCTGCCCACCACCCCACGCCGCCCCCGGCCTGGAAGCCGCTCACCGATCCCGCGCCGCTGCTCCCGGACCCCGAGCCGTACCGCGTTCTCGGTACGGATGCCGTGGGCGATGCCGATCCCGAGCTGCTGCTCCGGCTCTACGCGGAGCTGGTCCGCGGCCGGAGGTACAACGCACAGGCCACCGCACTCACCAAGCAGGGGCGGCTCGCTGTCTACCCGTCGAGCACCGGGCAGGAGGCCTGCGAAATAGCGGCCGCGCTGGTCCTGGAGGACCGGGACTGGCTCTTTCCGAGCTACCGCGACACGCTGGCGGCCGTGGCCCGCGGTCTGGACCCGGTCGAGGCGCTGACGCTTCTGCGCGGCGACCGCCACACCGGGTACGACCCGCGCGAGCACCGCATCGCACCCCTGTGCACACCGCTTGCCACCCAGCTGCCGCACGCCGTGGGCCTGGCGCACGCCGCACGTCTCAGCGGTGACGATGTCGTGGCGCTGGCCATGGTCGGTGACGGCGGCACCAGCGAGGGGGATTTCCACGAGGCGCTCAATTTCGCCGCCGTGTGGCAGGCCCCGGTCGTCTTTCTCGTGCAGAACAACGGCTTCGCGATCTCGGTACCGCTGGCGAAGCAGACCGCCGCGCCGTCCCTGGCGCACAAGGCCGTGGGGTACGGAATGCCGGGCCGCCTGGTGGACGGCAACGACGTGGCCGCCGTGCACCAGGTTCTCGGTGAAGCGGTGGCACGGGCACGGAGCGGAGGCGGTCCGACGCTCGTCGAGGCGGTGACGTACCGCATGGACGCCCATACGAACGCCGACGACGCCACTCGATATCGCGCCGACAGCGAAGTGGAGGCGTGGCGGGCGCATGATCCGATCCAGTTGTTGGAACGGGAGCTGACCGGGCGGGGGCTGCTGGGCGATGACGGGATGGAGGAGGCACGCGCGGACGCCGAACGGATGGCGGCGGCGCTGCGCGAGCGCATGAATGCCGACCCGGTGCTCGACCCGATGGACCTGTTCGCCCATGTCTATGCGGAACGGACCACGCAACTACGGGAGCAGGCCGCCCGGTTGTGCGTCGAGTTGGAGGCCGGGCAGGACCAGCACACGCGTGACGAAACGGAGGAGGGGCGATGACCACCGCAGCGGTGCCGGCCGGGACACGGACGACGAAGGCCAAACCGGCCACGATGGCGCAGGCCCTCGGACGGGCGTTGCGTGACTCGATGGCCGAGGACCCCTCGGTACACGTGCTCGGGGAGGACGTCGGCGCACTCGGCGGGGTCTTCCGGATCACCGACGGGCTGGTGAAGGAGTTCGGCGAGGACCGCTGCACGGACACGCCGCTGGCCGAGGCGGGCATACTCGGCACGGCTGTCGGCATGGCGATGTACGGCTTGCGGCCGGTGGTGGAGATGCAGTTCGACGCCTTCGCCTACCCGGCGTTCGAGCAGCTCATCAGCCACGTCGCGAAGATGCGGAACCGGACGGGTGGCGCCATGCCGCTGCCGATCACGGTCAGGATGCCCTACGGCGGCGGGATCGGCGGGGTCGAGCATCACAGCGATTCCTCGGAGGCGTACTACATGGCCACGCCCGGCCTGCATGTCGTCACGCCTGCCACGGTCGAGGACGCGTACGGGCTGCTGAGGGCCTCGATCGCCTCCGACGACCCGGTGGTCTTCATGGAGCCGAAGCGGCTCTACTGGTCGAAATCCGACTGGTCTCCCGACGCGCCGGCGGCTGTGGAACCGATCGGCCGGGCTGTCGTCCGCCGCGCCGGACGCAGCGCGACGTTGATCACCTACGGACCGTCGTTGCCGGTGTGCATGGAGGCGGCGGAAGCCGCTGTCGAGGAAGGCTGGGATCTCGAAGTCGTCGACCTGCGTTCGCTTGTGCCGTTCGACGACGAGACCGTCACGGCCTCCGTGCGGCGTACGGGACGCGCGGTCGTCGTCCATGAGTCCTCCGGCTTCGGCGGTCCCGGCGGCGAGATAGCGGCCCGGGTCACCGAGCAGTGCTTCCACCACTTGGAGGCGCCGGTGCTGCGGGTCGCCGGGTTCGACATCCCCTACCCGCCGCCGATGCAGGAACGGCACCACCTGCCGGGCGTGGACCGGGTGCTCGACGCGGTCGCCCGCCTGCAGTGGGAGGCGGAGAACTGATGGCCCAGGTACTCGAATTCAAACTGCCGGACCTCGGTGAGGGGCTCACCGAGGCGGAGATCGTTCGCTGGTTGGTGGAGATCGGCGATGTCGTGACCATCGACCAGCCGGTGGTCGAGGTCGAGACGGCCAAGGCGATGGTGGAGGTTCCGTGCCCGTACGGGGGCGTGGTCACGGCGCGGTTCGGTGAGGAGGGGACGGAACTTCCGGTCGGGGCACCGCTGCTGACGGTGGCGGTGGGAGCCGGGGAGAGCGGGACGAGCGGGAGGAACGGGACCGGGGAGAGCGGGAGGAACGCGGAGAGCGGGAGATCCGTGGGGTCCGAGGCGTCCGGGAGCGGTGCGGCCGAGGCATCCGGCAACGTGCTGGTCGGGTACGGAACGGGAGCACCGACGGCACGCCGCCGCCGAGTCCGTCCCCAGGCATGGGCGGCACCGGGCATCGCGCGGGAGAGGGCCGCGTCGGCCGGTGCGGCCCGGGCGGCGGTCCCCACCACTGCCCCGGACGCGGCACAGGGGCCGGTGCCGGTGGTGTCACCCCTGGTGAGGAAGCTGGCACGACAGCATGGCCTCGACCTGCGGAGGCTGACGGGTTCCGGGCCCGACGGGCTCATTCTGCGGGCCGATGTCGAGTCCGTGATCAGAGCGTCGGCGAGGGTCTCGGAGACAGCGTCGGCGGGGGCCTCGGAGACGCCGATGTCCCTGGCACCACATCCGGTTGCCGCCTCACCCGCACCTTCCACGGCACGGCAGCCGTCGGCGGGCCGAGACGCTCTCCCGGGCGCGGAGCGCTTCCCGTTGCGGGGCGTCCGAGGGGCGGTCGCAGACAAGTTGGCGCGCAGCCGACGGGAGATCCCCGATGCCACGTGCTGGGTCGATGCCGATGCCACGGAGCTGATGGCGGCCAGAGCCGCGATGAACGCCGCGGACGGTTCGGCAGCCGGGCCGAAGGTGTCGGTGCTCGCTCTGCTGGCACGTATCTGCACCGCGGCTCTGGCCCGATTCCCCGACCTCAACTCCATGGTGGACTCGGAAGCACGGGAGATAGTGCGGTTGCCGGAGGTCCATCTGGGCTTCGCGGCCCAGACCGAGCGGGGGCTGGTCGTCCCGGTCGTACGAGACGCACAGGCCCGCAACGCGGAGTCGATCGGGGCCGAGATCGCACGGCTGACCGAGGCGGCCCGGACAGGGAGGCTCACCCCGGCAGAACTGACAGGCGGCACGTTCACGCTGAACAATTACGGGGTGTTCGGCGTCGACGGGTCGACGCCGATCATCAACCATCCGGAGGCGGCGATGCTCGGTGTCGGCCGGATCGTGCCCAAGCCGTGGGTGCACCGGGGCGAGCTCGCGGTGCGTCAGGTCGTCCAACTCTCGCTGACGTTCGACCACCGGGTCTGTGACGGTGGTACGGCGGGTGGATTCCTGCGCTACGTGGCCGACAGCGTGGAGCAACCGGCGATCCTGCTGCGCACGCTGTAGCGGAGGGACCGCGGCTCTTCGTCGCCGTCGTCCGCGGATCCTCCGAGGGCGTGTGTGGGGGTACGGGGTTACGGGGCAGGCCGCGGCCCGCATACTCGGACGCATGACCGTGTATGACGCCATCGTTCTTGCCGGAGGCGCCGCCGAACGGCTCGGCGGCGCCGACAAACCCGGGATACGGGTCGGCGGCCGGACGCTGCTCGACCGGGTGCTCGTGGCTTGCGCGGGGGCCTCGAACACCGTGGTCGTGGGCGGTCGCAGGCCCACCGTTCGCCCTGTGACGTGGACGCGTGAGGAACCGCCGGGCGGCGGGCCGTTGGCCGCCCTGGGCGCCGGGATCCGCCATACCCGTGCGGAATGGGTTCTGGTGCTCTCCGCGGATCTGCCGTTCTTCGCGCAGAGCACCGTCGCGGAGCTGTTGGGCGCTGTCGACGGCGGCAGACGGGAGGGAGCCCTGTGCACTGACCGGGAGGGCCGCGATCAGCCCCTCGTCGCCGCCTACCGCGCCGAACCGCTGCGCCGCGAGCTCGCTCTGATCGCCACCGAGCACGGTGGTCTGTCCGGGCTGCCGCTGAGGTTGCTGACGGAAGAGCTCGACCTCGTAAAGGTGGCGGCCGGGCCGCTGGCTTCCTTCGACTGCGACACCTGGGAGGACATCGCGGCGGCCCGTGCCCGTATCAGAGAACATGGGACCGTGCTGGACGAATGGATCACCTCAGTCAAGAACGAACTGGGAATCGAACTCGACGTCGACACCGACGTCCTGCTCGATCTCGCCCGTGATGCCGCGCACGGTGTCGCCCGACCTGCCGCTCCCCTGACGACCTTCCTGGTCGGATACGCGGCGGCGAAGGCGAGCGGTGACGGCGACAGTACGGAAGCGGTGGCCGAGGCCGCTCGTAGGGCTGCCGCGCTGGCCCTGCGGTGGGCGGACGAGAACGAGAGTCGATGACAGTCCCGGTGGGTGGGGGCACCCCCCTTCCGGCGACCGGCGACATGCCGTCGCAGGATGCCGCAGCCGCCTCGGAGGAAACCCCTCCGGGGCGAGACGCTCGATCGTCGGGTGGAGGGAAACAGGAACGCCCGGCGCCGGAGGCGGCGTGTGTCGACGAGGTGGATTGCGCTGTCGAGCAAGCCCTTGCACTGGTCAGGAACCAGTCGGCAGGTGAGCCGCGCCCCGCGGACCGGCCTCTTCCCACGGATCGGTCCCTTTCCGCGGACCGGCCCCTTCCTGCGGACTGGTTCCTTTCCGCGGATCAGCCTCTTCCTGCGGACTGGTCCCTTTCCGCGGACCGGCCCTGTCTCACAGAACATCCTCCATCCGCGGACCGGTATCCGGCGGACCGGTATCCGGCGGACCGGAATCCGTCCGAGGACCGGGAACGTGCGACAGAGCGGCGTCCTTTCGCCGACGGGGAGGACTCCGCCCGTCAGCCCTCTTCCACCGGGCCGGGGCGCACTGCCGAGCAGTCCGACCCCACGGTGGCGTGCGCGCCCGGCACGCGCTTCCCGATCTCGAACCACGAGGCCGACCGCTCCCGCAGCCGGGGGCGAGCCGGGTGGACGGCGTCCTGGCATGAGGCGCGCGCTGTTGCCGCTCGGGAGGGCCGTGCCGTTCCCGGCCGTGTCCGACGCCTTTCGCTCGGCCAGGCACTCGGGCACGTTCTGGCCGACCCGCTCGTCGCACTCACTGATCTGCCTCCCTTCGACACCTCTGCCATGGACGGCTGGGTCGTCACCGGTCCGGGACCGTGGAACATCCCTGAGTCCGCAGGGTCCGAGAAGGAGGGCCCGGATACGGAGGCGAGTGCTGGGACGGTCGCGGGATCGTGCCCACATCCGGCCCGGGGGATCCTTGCCGGACACCACGCATCCGCCAGGCTGCCCGACGGTGCCGCCGTGCGGATCGCCACCGGTGCACGCATCCCGGTGGATGCCAATGCCGTGATCCGCAGCGAACACGGTCACGTCGATGAGGCCAGAGGGCTGCTCCACGCTCGGTACCAGGTGCACCCCGGGCAGGACATCAGGCCACAGGGCCAGGAGTGCCGCCGCGGGGAGCGGCTGCTCTCTCCCGGAGTCGTGGTGACACCCGCGGTTCTGGGGCTGGCCGCCGCCGCCGGGTACGACGAATTGGCCGTTGTTCCTCGTCCCCGTGTCGATGTTCTCGTCCTCGGCGACGAACTGCTGACCAGTGGCCTGCCCTACGAGGGGCTGATTCGTGACGCGCTCGGGCCGATGATCGGCCCCTGGCTCCGGGCTCTGGGCGCCTCCGTTTCCGCTCCGCAGCACCTCGGCGACGACGCGACGGCTCTCCGGCGCGCTCTCACCACCTTCACGGCGGACCTTGTCATCACCACAGGTGGGACGGCATCGGGCCCGGTGGACCACGTGCACTCGGTTCTGTCGGGGCTCGGCGCCGAATTGTTGGTCGACGGAGTCGCCGTCCGCCCCGGTCACCCGATGCTGCTGGCCGGACTGGCCGGGCTCGGCGGGAAGGGCATCAAGGGCAGCCGGTACGTCGTCGGGCTGCCCGGTAACCCCCTGGCCGCCGTGTCCGGGCTCCTCACGCTCGCCGAGCCGTTGCTTCGCGGGCTGGCCGGCCACGTTCAGGAAGAGCCCTACCGGGTCGTCGTCCGCGACGAAGTGTCCGGGCACCCGCACGACACCCGCCTGGTGCCTGTGGTGCACGGCACTGCGGAGCACGTCGTACCACTGCGTTACAGCGGTCCGGCGATGCTCCGGGGAATTGCTGTGGCGGACGGACTGGTCGTGGTGCCACCGGGCGGGGTACGGTCCGGCACCGAGGTGGAGCTCATAGAACTACCGTGGGCCTCGGCGATGCCGTGGACGGAAGGGTGTTTCACGTGAAACTTCCCGGCCACGATGCGATGGCCAGGCGGGCGGACGAGCATGTCGTACCCACACGGGTGCAGCTCCCGCGCAGGGTCGTCGACCGGCCTGCACGGCAGGTCGCCAAGCGCTTGTTGATGGCGCTGTTGGTGCTCGCCATCACCGTGCTGATCGTCTGGGTCGATCGTGAGGGATATCACGACGCCGCCGATGGCAAGGTCGATCTGCTGGACTCGGTGTACTACGCGACAGTCACTCTCTCCACGACCGGCTACGGCGACATCACCCCGTACAGCGACAGCGCCCGGCTCATCAATGTGGTGCTCGTAACACCACTGCGGGTGCTCTTCCTGATCATTCTGGTCGGCACCACTCTTGAGGTCCTCACGGAACGGACTCGGGAGGATTTCCGGCTGAAGCGTTGGAGAAGCAACTTGCGTGACCACACCGTTGTCGTCGGTTTCGGTACGAAGGGTCGTTCGGCCATCCAGACCCTGCGTGCCACCGGCCTGAGGAGCGAGCAGATCGTTGTCGTCGATCCGGCGTCCAAGGTGATAGAGATCGCCAATGCCGAGGGGTACGTGGGTGTGGTCGGTGATGCGACGCGCAGCGACGTGCTGCTGCGGGCCGAACTCCAGAAGGCGCGGCAGATCATCATCGCCACCCAGCGTGACGACACGGCGGTGCTGGTCGCATTGACGGCACGGCAACTCAACCGGGGAGCGAAGATCGTTGCCGCGGTGCGTGAGGAGGAGAACGCTCCTCTGCTGCGGCAGTCCGGTGCCGATGCCGTGATCACGAGTGCCAGCGCGGCCGGTCGGCTGCTCGGACTCTCCGTTCTCAGCCCCAGCGCGGGCACGGTGATGGAGGACCTGATCCAGCAGGGCAGCGGGCTGGATCTCGTCGAACGGCCGGTGATAAAGGCCGAGGTGGGCAAGAGCGTGCGGGAGACCGATGATCTTGTGGTGAGCGTGCTGCGTGGGCATCGGCTGCTCGCCTACGACGACCCGGCGGCCAGTCCGTTGCAGTTGACGGACCGACTGATCACCATCGTGCGCGCCTCGAAGGAACCGCCGGTGAACCATCCGGCACCGGGCGGCCCTCGCCTGTAGCAGGGGCCCGTGACCCGTGCCCATGCGGTCAGGGGCCTGTGCCCCATGTGGTCGGGGGCCTGTGCCCCATGTGGTCGGGACTCGTGCTCATCATCGGGCCGGTGTCTGTACTCGGGGTCCGTGGCCGTACTCGGGGCCCGCGTCTGTTGCTCGGGGCCGGGCCCGTGCCCGTGGTCGGGGCTTGTGGCTGAGGGCTGCGGCCCGTAGCCCGTGGCCGGGACCTTTGGCCCCGGTGCTGTGTCCGGTCCGCGTCACGATGTCGTCGTGCCTGTGCCACGGAGTAGCCTCGCCGCCATGTATGCGATCACGATCCCCGAATCCGGCGGCCCCGAGGCGTTGGTGTGGGCGGAGGTGCCCGATCCGGTGGCGGGCGAGGGCGAGGTCCTCGTCGATGTGGTGTCCAGCGCCGTCAACCGCGCGGACGTGCTGCAACGGCAGGGGTTCTACAACCCGCCGCCGGGCGCGTCCCCGTACCCAGGCCTGGAGTGCGCAGGCCGTGTCTCGGCGATCGGTCCCGGTGTCAGTGGCTGGTCGGTCGGCGACGAGGTGTGCGCGCTGCTTGCCGGTGGCGGCTATGCGGAGAAGGTCGCCGTACCCGCGGGACAACTGCTGCCGGTGCCGGACGGTCTCGATCTGGTGTCGGCCGCGGCCTTGCCCGAAGTGACGGCGACGGTCTGGTCGAACGTGTTCATGGTGGCCCATCTCAGGCCCGGCGAGACGCTGTTGGTGCACGGCGGGTCCAGCGGCATCGGCACGATGGCGATCCAGCTGGCCAAGGCCGTGGGGGCACGCGTCGCCGTGACCGCCGGTGGTCCGGAGAAGCTTGCGCGGTGTGCGGAACTCGGAGCCGACATCCTGATCGACTACCGGGAACAGGACTTCGTCGAGGAGCTGCGCAGAGCGACGGACGGCACGGGTGCGGACGTCATTCTCGACATCGTCGGGGCGAAGTACCTGGACCGCAACGTCAAGGCGCTCGCTGTCAACGGTCGACTGGCCATCATCGGCCTCCAGGGCGGCGCCAAGGGAGAGCTGAACCTGAGCACTCTGCTGAACAAACGGGCCGCCGTCACCGCGACCTCGTTGAGGGGGCGTCCGCTCGCCGAGAAGGCGGCGATCGTCGCGGCTGTACGCGAGCACGTCTGGCCGCTGATCACCGATGGTGTCGTCCGGCCCGTCGTGGACCGTTCGTTGCCGATGCAGGATGCCGCCGAGGCCCACCGGGTGCTGGAGTCCAGCACACACATCGGAAAGGTACTGCTGCGGGCCCCCGCAGGCTGACCTGCACAGTGTGCTCGTGCGGTGTGTCCGGGTGGGCGCGTCTGCACTTCGGCTTGCATCTTGAGGGGTGCGTTTCTTCCTGAGGAAGAGACGCACCCCGCGTCGGGTGGTGAACTCACCCCTGAAGCGGGACGGTTTCGCGAGCGGATTCTCCCGGATTCCCGGGGACCCCCGCGGATTCTCGCGGAGGACGTGAGGACGACGGATCCGTACGCACTCACGGCCTTCGTGCTGAGCGTCGTGTGTTCCTCGGTCGGAGCACACGCTCAGCCGAAGGCCGCTCGCGCGTACGGCAGTCACCGGTCGTCCGAGTGATCAAGTGCGAGGACTCGTTCGAGCCCCGGGGCGAGGCCGGGCGAGGCCCGGGTGAGGGCCAGGCCAGAGCTACGGGCCAGAGCTACGGGTCAGAGCTACGGGTCAGAGATATGGATCAGAGGTACGGGCCGGTCCTGATGGCTCCGTGCTGGTCTCCGATGCCGTCCTCCTCCTCGTGACCGCCGCCCGGCGGGAGGGCACGACGCATCTGCTCCAGCTGCGCCCGCGCGGCCATCTGCTGGGCGAACAGCGCCGTCTGGATGCCGTGGAACAGGCCCTCCAGCCAGCCCACCAGCTGAGCCTGGGCGATCCTGAGCTCCGCCTCGGACGGCACCGAGTCCTCGGTGAACGGCAGGGAGAGCCGTTCCAGCTCCTCCACCAGCTCCGGCGCGAGGCCGTCCTCCAGCTCCTTCACGGAGCCGGCGTGGATCTCCTTCAGCCTGACCCGGCTCGCCTCGTCGAGAGGAGCCGCCCGGACCTCCTCAAGGAGCTGCTTGATCATGCTTCCGATGCGCATGACCTTCGCGGGCTGTTCGACCATTTCCGTCACCGGGACCTCACGCGATTCGTCGTCAGTGCCACCGCCGCCGATCGCCATGCCGTCCTGCCCCACCACGAGGACTTGGGGGTGCTCCTGCGACCGTTCATTCCTCGGCATCTCCATGGCGCCATTGTCTCCCACACCTGCCGTACTACACGGCGGTGCCCCCGCAGACGGTTGATCAACCGTCTGCGGGGGCACCGGAACACCCGGTCGGGCCCGCGCACGCACCGCGCGTCACACCGGCCGGACCGTCAGGTCGTACGAGGTATCGGCCGCCCCGTCATCCGGCGCGGCGGGCCAGCGCCAGGCGCGACCGGGTGAAGGCCGCGGCGAGCACCCCGGCGACCAGCGGAACGGCGATGACGAGCAGGGCGAGGGTGTCCCAGGGCAGCACGATCGGCGTGTACGCCGACTCCATGGGCTCGCGCCGCATCACCTGCAGCGCTTCGCGCAGATCGACGAGACGCAGTGCCACCGCGGGCACCAGGCCCGCCAGCGAGCCGAGCACCACACCCGTGAGTGCCACCACCACGCACTGGAATCCGGACAGCGAACGCCGCACTCCCGGCGGTGCGCCGACCGCGCTGAGCGTGTTCAGATCGGCCTCCGCGTCGGCCTTGGCGAGCCCGGTCGTGATCGCCGCCGCGCCCACGGTCACCATTCCGGCGAACAGCGCAAGGACCAGCATGATCGTGTCCTGCCGTTGGCTGGGCCCGGGGTCGGACTGGACCCAGATACCGCCGCCGGCCTGCTGGAGCGCGGCGGAGACCCGCTGGTCCTCGACGTCCGACGGCGTACGCGAGACGGTGTACACGCTGCCCTGCTGCTCCACGTGCAGCCCGAGGCGCTTCGCGGTCTTCTCCGGAAGGATCATGCGGACACCGGGGGTGGCCGCGTACCGCTCGGGGGCCACGTACACCTTCAGGCGGTCCGTGGTGGTCCGCGCCTTGCCCGGGTGCAGCTTCCGGTTCTCCTTGTCCCGGTCGTTGTACGTGTGGACGGCCTTGAGCGTGATCTCGTCGCCCTTCGCGTACGCCTTGTTGAGGAGTACCGGGGTGCCCTCCTCCAGCGCCTTCACGGCTGCCGGGTCGTCGAGCTTCACGTATGTGCTGAGCAGGTCCGCGTCCGCCACGATGATGTTGTGCTCGTCCCAGGACAGCCCGCTCGCGGGCATGTACTCGCCCAGGCAGGCGGGTGTGTTCATCAGGTCCCGGTGCTCGTCGGCGGAGAGCCGTGCGGCGAGATCCTTGGCGCCCTTGCCCTTCAGCGGGCAGTCGTGGTCCTTGCCGGTGGGCTTGACCAGCTCGATGGTGCCGCAGCCGTCCTCCTCGTCGTAGTAGATGTTGCAGTCGCTGCCCGCCCAGACCCGTTTGATGTCGGCGTGTCCGCCACTGACGGGCATGCTCCGCTCGACGGTCGTCCGGGCCAGCGGGAGCTGTTCCGCCGCCTTGGCCCCGGTGGCCATGACGGCGATCGTCCCCGGAGTGAGGTTGGCGGTGTACTCGTAGTCGCGTTCGGCCGTCGTGCTGGCCGTGTACGTGGCGATGGCCACGGATCCCGCGACGGCCGCCATCACCGCGGCGACGGCGGGGGCGGTGCGACCGCGGTTGCGGGCAGCGTCGCGCAGCGCCATCCGGGGCGCGAGCGGCAGCCTGCTGCCGAGCCGTCCGAGGAAGCCGACGATCACCGGGATGCAGGCGAGCAGCCCCAGCTCGGCGACGATCGAGCCGCCGGAGACCAGCGCCGACTTCCCGCTCATGCCGCCGTAGACGGCGACGACGATGCCGAGGACCAGTACGCAGACGCCCAGGACGGGCATGATCCGGGAGGAGTGCCGGACACCGCGGCGCCCGGTGAGCGACTCCAGGACGGACTGCCGGCTCGCCACGATCGCCGGGGCGAACGCCGCCAGGAGACCCGTGACCATGCCGATCGCGGCGATCAGGAACAGTTCGCTCGGCTTCAGGACGAGGGAGCCGAACCGGTTTCCGGCCCAATCCTCGATCATGGGCCGGAACAGCACGGTGAGACCGAGGCCGGACACCACACCGGTCACGGCGCCGATGCCGCCGAGCACCATGCCGCCGCCGAGCACCACGGCGCGGACGTGCCGTCGGTCCCCGCCGCAGGTGCCCAGCAGTCCGAGCTGGCGGCGGGAGCGGCGCGCGCCGACCGCGAAGGCGGGTCCGGCGAGCAGCACGATTTCCAGGACCGCCATGGCGACCACGGTGATGAGCGCGGTGCTCATCTGCCCGGAGTCGTCCATGGACGTGTACTGGTTCTTTCTGGCCATCGGGACTTCGGAGTCCGGCGGCGGGTCGAGGACGACCTGGCGGGACTTGACGAGGACACCCGACGCGTTGGCCTTCATCACGTCCGGCCAGGTCACGCCCACCCCGTCGGGGCCCTTGACCAGCCACTCCCTGGCCCGGACGTTCGGCGGGAGGATCTTCTTGTCGCGGTCGGACTTGGCCTTCCACGGGGCGATGACCGTGTCCGGGTCGGCGAACAGCGCCTTGGCCTTCAGGTCGAGGGGTTGCTCGATCACACCGGTGATCGTGTACTTCTCACCGGAGTTGCGCACGGTGGTGGTCGAACCGATGTGCAGCCCGGTCGAATCCAGGAACGGCTGGGTGGCGGCCATCTCGCCCGCGCCGTGCGGGAAGGCGCCGCTGATCAGGACGGTCTTGCCGCGGGCCAGCTTGTCCGACGTCGGGAACTCGTGGATGTCGGTGTCGGCGATGCCGTACCCGGTGGTGACGCTCGCCGGGACGGACTGGAAGGTGATCGCCCGCGAGCCCTTGGGGAACGTGGCCGGGACATCGGCCGGAGGGAGCGTCTCGTCCACCGGGGCGTTCTCGTCGACCCGCTGGTACGAATTCGCGTCGGCCAGCTGTTCCAGCGGGCCCAGTTCCTCGTCGCTGAACAGCGCGTCGGCCGAACCCATCTCGCCCGTCAGCCGTTCCGCGACGGTCGGTTCCATGCTGCGGTACGTGACGTCGAGGGCCGTGACGCCGAGTACCGGTACGGCGATCATCGCGACCACCAGTGCGCTGCGGCCCTTGGCGCGCAGCGCGTCGCGCCTGGCTATGCGGAGGGCGGCGCGCCAGCCCGTGAACACGCTCACTTGGCGACCTCGGCGGCCAGCAGCGAGTCGGCGCCGGTGGTGAGCGTCTGATCGACGATCGAGCCGTCCCGGAGGAATACGACCCGGTCCGCCCAGGCCGCGTACCGGGGCTCGTGCGTCACCATCACGGCCGCCGCCCCTCGGTCGCAGCGGGTGCGCAGCAGCGCGAGCACGGCCTCACCGGTCTCGGAGTCGAGTGCTCCGGTCGGCTCGTCGGCGAGCACCAGGCGTCGGTCGCCGACCAGGGCGCGGGCGATCGCGACACGCTGCTGCTGGCCGCCGGACATCTCGTCGGGGAACCGGTCGGCGATCTCCAGGAGCTTCATCTCCTCCAGCGCGGCGCGTGCCTCCTTGCGGGCCTTGCGCACGGAGACCCCGTCGAGTTCGCGCGGCAGGGCGATGTTCTCGGCGGCGGTGAGGGCCGGGATCAGGTTGTAGTCCTGGAAGACGTAGCCGACGCTGCGCCGCCGCAGAGCGGCTATGCCCTTGCGGCCGAGGCCGGATATCTCCTGCCCCTCGATGATGACCTGGCCGCTGGTCGCGGTGTCGAGTCCGCCGGCGATGGTCAGCAGGGTGGACTTGCCGGAACCGGACGGTCCCATCACCGCGACGAGCTCACCGGCGTGCACGGAAAGGTCGATGCCGCGCAGGGCGTGCACTTCGGCGATGCCGCTGCCGTGGGTGCGGGTCAGGGACCGGAGTTCGAGGACCGGTTCGCCGCCTTGGGACGGCGTACCGGCCGGGGAGGCGGGTCGGGACGGGGCAGGTGAGGACATGACGGTGGTTCCCCCTCGGAACGTTTCTGTGGGTCGGCACCGGGCATCGGAGCGGTCCGTTGCCGGTGCGGGGCGTGCGGGGCGTGCGGGGCGTGCGGGGCGTGCGGGGCGTACGGGGTGTACGGGGCGTACGGGGACGTGGCGCGGTCCTCCGTGGAGCCGGGCCGGACGCCGGGTGCCGGTGCGTACACGTGTGTGGTCTGTGGCCGGTGGTTGTGCGCGGATGGTGCTGCCCCGCGCGGGCCGGCGCTGTGCGGGCGGTTCCCCGTGAGCCGGTCGTGGTCGGTCGGGCCGTGGTCGGTCCGGGCCGTGTCCTCGGCGCGGCGGCCGGTCAGCCTCGATCGCGCGGGCGACCGACCCGGGCCGGAACGCGGGCAGGTGCACGTACCGGGGCTCGGCCGGGTGCGCGCGTCTGGGGTTCCGGTTCCGTGGCGGCGGCCTCGGCGAGGCGGACCAGCCGGGATTCGCAGTGATCCAGCCAGCGAGCCTCGGCCTCCGCCTGGAAGATCAGTTGTTCGAGCACGAGCAGCCAGGCCACCTCGTCACGGTTGGTCGGGACGTCGACGAGGGCCTGTGCCTTGAGCCGGGTGTAGTCCTGCATCGCCTTCACGGTGTGGTGGCGCTGGGACTGGATGACGGCCCGGATGTCCACCCCCGGTGCGCCGACCGCCATGGCGAGCTTGATGGCCAGCTCGTCGCGGGGCGGGCTGGTGCGGTCGACGGGTGTCTCGAACCAGCTTCGTAGCTCGGCCCGGCCGGAGTCGGTGATCGCGTAGAGGGTGTGTCCCTGGTCGTCCTCGTCGTTCTGGGCGACCAGGCCGTCGCGCTCCAGCCGACTCAACGTCGTGTAGACCTGGCCGACGTTGAGCGGCCAGGTGGAGCCGGTGCGTGACTCGAATTCGGTGCGGAGCTGGGAGCCGTATCTGGGGCCGCGCTCCAGCAGGGCCAGTAGCCCATGGCGGATCGACATACTGAGTATGTATACCGAGTATGTCGATGGGCGCAAGTTCCTGCCGTGGGATGGGACCGCAGGTGGGAGCCGTGGGACGGGGTCACAGGCGGGACGACCCTCGCTTCCCGGGTCGTCAGTCCGTGCGGCGCATGCGGAGGGCCAGAAATCCCAGACCCAGTCCTATCAGGGCGATTCCCGCGCCCAGCGAGACCTGTTGGACGTCCCGCGCGACGGGCCTGCCGAGTGCCCGGGACGTGAGCGGTCCGCCTGCGGGGGACGTGCTCGGAGTCGGTCGTCCGACGAGTGCCTCCGGTGCCGGATCGGTCGCGGCGGGGCGGGTGTCCGATGCGTCGAGGGCGTTGTCGATCTGCGCGAGCTCCTGGGGCGAGAGCGGTCGGCCGGGTCTCGGTCTCCCCTCCCCGGCCTCACGTCCGGCGAGCGGCGGCTGTGCTTCGGGAGGGCGCGTCGGCCTCTCGGCTGCGGAGGGCGCGGAGGCTGCGGAGGGCGCGGAGGCTGCGGAGAGTTCGGAGGCTGCGGCGGGCTCGGAGGGTACGGAGCCCGCCGGGGATATCGGGGATATCGGAGATGCCGGGGGTGAAGGAGAGACGGAGGGTGTGGGGGCGGAGGCGGTGACGTGTGCGGAGGCGGTGACAGCGGCGGAGGGCGACGAGCCCGAAGGCGGTCCGGATGCGGGGGCGGAGGACCCTGGGGATATCGCAGGTGAGTGGGCGTGGGCGTGGGTGTAGGTGGCCGAGCCGCCGTCGGGAGGCACGGCCGCCGGTATCGCGGACGGGTCGGCCGAAGGGATGCGGGCCCCGTTCGGCGGTTCGACGCCCGGGGCGGCGGTGAGGAGGGCGGAGAGCCGGACGGCGGGGCGGGCGGGCGATGCGGATGCCGTGTTCGTGGGTGTCGTCGCCGGGGCGCCGGCCGCCCCCGGTATCTCGCCGGGCGTGCGTCGCGCGATGTGTGCCTCACCGGCGGCGGCTCCCAGTGCCGCGCCCGCCGAGAGTATGAGGCAGGCCACGCACCTCGTGGATCGTGAAGGCAGAAATCCCTGAGCCATGAGGTCAGGGTCACATGCGGTGACATATCCGGCATCTTGAGTGAACCGGACAAGAGGAAGTCCCGTAGCGGGAAGAACCCACGAGCCTCCTCGGCCCTGGTTCGGGACCGGGGCCCAGGACTCCCGCCCGGACCCCCGCGCGCGGCCGAGGCCCGGAGCCTGCCGGGGACCTTGAACGAGGACCCCGGCCCAAGGCCCCTTCCCCGGGACCGAGGTTCGAGCCTCCCGTCCAGGGCGTCCGTCAGGCCGGGTCGCCCGTCGCGACGCGCAGCTCGAACTTGGCGCCCACCTTGTCCACGGCGGTCCCGGCGGAGGGGAACTGGTCGATGACCTGGTCCTCCGCGTAGGTGTTCCCCGGTATCTCGATCCTCTTGACGATCCAGCCCGCCGCGTCCGCGCACGCCTTGGCGGAGAGATAGTCCTTGTACAGGAACTTGGGCGCGTCGACCTTCGCCGGGTCGTCGGTGCTCTCCAGGGCGTCCGTGCACTTCTCGGTCTTCATCGTGCGGTTTCGCTCCGGCCCCTTGTGCTCGCTCACGGCCGGGGAGTCCTTCGCGCTCGGATCGTCCTTCTCCTTGCCGTTCAGCGAGAGGACCGTGATCAGGCCGCCGATCGCGACCAGCGCGACCACGATCGCGCCGATGATCACCGGCATGTTCCGCTTCGATCCACCCCCGCCCGAGAGGTGCTGGGACTGCGTCTGCGGCGTGGCCGCGTACGGCGGAGGGGTGTGCTGCTGCATCGGCGCCACCG
Organism: Streptomyces sp. NPDC014734; assembly: GCF_043083325.1. Lineage (NCBI taxonomy): Bacteria > Bacillati > Actinomycetota > Actinomycetes > Kitasatosporales > Streptomycetaceae > Streptomyces > Streptomyces sp. NPDC014734. Next base: position 497,274 of record NZ_JBIBYN010000002.1, read on the forward strand.
GCGCCTGGCTCTGGTACGCCGGAGCCGCCTGCGGGTAGCCGTACGACGGCGCGGGCGCGGGCGCCGGGGTCGTCGGACCGTACGGGCCGGGCTGGGCGCCGGACTGGTACGGGCCCGGCTGGTACGGAGTCTGGACGCTCTGCGGCTGGGGAGCGGACTGGTCGACCGGCGGGAAGACCGCCGAGCCGACGCCCGAGCCGCTGTTCGCCGGCGCGCCCCCGCCCGTGACGATCACCGGGGCGCTCGTCTGACCGCCCGCGTTCAGCACGCGCGCGATCTCGTTCTGCATCGCCGCGGCGCTCGGGAAGCGTTCGTTCGGATTCTTCTTCAGCGCCCGGGCGACGAGCGCGTCCATCACGGGCGGAACCGACCGGTTGATGGTGGAGGGCGCGACCGGCTCCTCCTGGACGTGCGCGTATGCGATGGCGAGCGGCGAGTCCGCGTCGAACGGCAGGCGTCCGGTGAGCAGTTGGAACAGCATGATCCCGACCGAGTACAGGTCGGAACGCGCGTCCACGCCGCGCCCCAGGGCCTGTTCGGGGGAGAGGTACTGCGGGGTGCCGACGACCATGCCGGTCTGTGTCATCGACGTCACGCCCGACTGCATGGCGCGGGCGATGCCGAAGTCCATGACCTTCACGACACCGCGCTTGGTCACCATGACGTTGCCGGGCTTGATGTCCCGGTGGACCAGCCCCATCTCATGGCTGGTGTCCAGCGCGGCCAGCACGTCGTTCGTCACCTTGAGCGCCTTGTCGGCGGGCATGGCACCGTAGTTCTGGATGTCCTCCTGGAGCACCGAACCGAGCGGTCGGCCCTCCACGTACTCCATGACGATGTACGGCATCAGCGCGCCGCCGAGCTCGTCCTCACCGGTGTCGAAGACCGAGACGATATTGGTGTGCTGCAGTTTGGCAACAGCCTGTGCCTCGCGGCGGAACCGCTCACGGAACGACTGCTCGCGACCCAGCTCCGTGTGGAGTGTCTTGATCGCGACCTGTCGGTCCAGCGCGGAGTCGTACGCCAGGTATACGGACGCCATCCCGCCTTCGCCGAGCAGGTCGCGAAGCTGGTACCGGCCACCGGCGACCGAACCGCCCGCGTAGCGCCCCTGAGGGCCGTGTGCGCCGTCCTGGCTCATGACTTGCTTCCCCCTCGGCGCGCGACTGACACGCTGATCGCTTATTACGCGCCAAGTCTGCCCGAGGGGTACGACACGTCAAGCCGGGTGCCCGTTCCGTGACCCTACGCACAAGAAGCGTCTCGGAAGCGTTACAGGAAATGTGTGGGATTTGCGTGGACGGCGCGCCGACCGATTGGATGGCCGGTCCCTCTCGGAAACGGTGTGTCCGGCGGAGGCTGTAGCGTGACGTGGAAATGCAGCCAGACGCAATGCAGCTGGACACCGTGAGAACCCGCGGACGCGCGGACAGAAACGACGGCGAGGACTGATGGCACCCGATTCCGAAGCAAACGGCGGCGGAGTCTCGGATGGCACCGACTCCTGGGGCATCGGCGGCGTCGTCGGTGACGGGCGTTACCGGATGACCCACCGCCTCGGCCGGGGCGGCATGGCGGAGGTCTTCGCGGCCGAGGACGTCAGGCTGGGGCGCACGGTCGCGGTGAAGCTCCTGCGCTCGGATCTCGCCGAGGACCCGGTCTCCAAGGCCCGGTTCACGCGTGAGGCGCAGTCGGTTGCCGGCCTCAACCACCACGCGATCGTCGCCGTGTACGACTCAGGCGAGGACGTCGTGGGCGGCCAGACCGTCCCCTACATCGTGATGGAGCTCGTCGAGGGCCACACCATCCGCGATCTGCTTCTCAGCGCCGAGGCCCCGCCTCCCGAGCAGGCACTGATCATCGTCTCGGGCGTGCTGGAGGCACTCGCCTACTCGCACCAGCACGGCATCGTGCACCGGGACATCAAGCCCGCCAACGTGATCATCACGAACTCGGGCGCGGTCAAGGTGATGGACTTCGGCATCGCCCGTGCCCTGCACGGCGCGCAGTCGACGATGACCCAGACCGGCATGGTCATGGGCACGCCGCAGTACCTCTCCCCCGAGCAGGCGCTGGGCAAGGCGGTCGACCACCGCTCCGACCTCTACGCGACCGGCTGCCTGCTGTACGAACTCCTGGCGCTGCGGCCGCCGTTCACCGGCGAGACCCCGTTGTCCGTCGTGTACCAGCATGTGCAGGACACTCCGGTCCCGCCGTCCGAGGTGCTGCAGGCGGTCCCGCCGGAGCTGGACGGGCTGGTCATGCGCTCGCTCGCGAAGGACCCGGACGACCGGTTCCAGAGCGCCGAGGAGATGCGCGGGCTCATCCAGTACAGCCTGCAGATGCTCCAGGCGCAGGGCGGCCACACCGGTATGTGGAACACCGGACCGGTCGTGGCGCACGAGCCCGGTCACACCCCGCCCATGGGCCTCACCGGCCGCACGATGGCGATGAACCAGGCGCCGCACGGCGACACCTCGCAGGGCCCGATCCTGCCGCCGATGAACCCGGACGACGGCGGCTACGACGGCGGATACCAGGGCGGCGGCGGGCGCGGCAAGCTGTGGCTGTTCGTCGTGCTCGCCCTGATCGCGATCGGTGCCGGTGTCGCTCTCGCGGTCAACGCGGCGAACGAGAACGACAAGCAGCACGAGAAGACACCGGCCACGACGTCCGGTTCGCCGTCCGCGTCGGAGAGCCCGTCCGCGCCGAGCGACGAGCAGACCGAGCAGAGCAGGCAGCCGGAGAACTCCTCCGGCAACCAGCAGGAGACGCCGCCGCGCAACCCCTACACCCCGCCGGTCCGGCCGAGCCACACGCCCGACCTTCCGTCCAACGAGGCGTCGACGCCGCCCGACGGCAACACCGACTCCGGTACGGGCACGAACGAGGGCGGCAACGGCAGCGGTGAGAGCACGAACAACGGTTCGGGTGAGAGCGGCAGCAACGGCAGCGGCGACAACACGAGCACCGGCCCCGGCACGAACGAGGGCAGCACCAACGGCAGCGGTCCCGGGGGCGATTCGAGCGGAACCGGCAACGGCGCGGCCGCCGGCCCCGGCGCCGCGGCCGGCAGCGGTACGTGACCGGCCGGGCCGCCGCCCGCCGACGAGGCCCGCGGCGGCCCGGCTCCGGGGTCACGGCCCCGCAGATGACGGGCATCGGCCCGGTACATGTCCGGCATCGGCCGTGCACAGGGCCGTAGCGGTCCGGCCGTGCACAGGGCCGTAACGGGTCCGGCCGTGCGTGAGGCCGTAACGGGTCCGGCCGTGCGTGAGGCGTTCACGGCCTCACCCCGTGAACGCCTGGCGCACCGCCTCGTACTCGCGCGTCCACCAGACCGCCAGGGCCGACACCGCGGGGAACTGCGGGTCGGCCCTTCGGTCGTGGAGGCAGTACCGCCAGCGCAGTATCCAGAAGTCGTTGAGCCGCTCCCACCACACCCGGTGCACCGCCGCGGCAAGTTCCGCCGTTCCCGCTCCGGCCGCCCGTCGGTACGCCTCCGCGTACGCCCGCACCTTCGGCAGGTCCAGTTCCCCGGCCGGCTGCACGAAGAAGATCGCCGCCGCCCGTACCGCCTCCTCGGCACGCGGCTGGACCCCCAGCCGGTCCCAGTCGACGATCGCGACCGGCTCGGTGCCCCGGTAGAGCACGTTCAGCGGGTGGAAGTCGCCGTGCACCCAGCCGGTGGCCGGGACCCCGGGCGTGGGCGGCCTGCGGTCGGCGTGGCGCTCCAGCAGGGCGCGCCGCTCCCGCAGCCGGTGCTCGGCCAGTTCGTCGAACGAGTCGCGGGTGCACCGTTCGCGGGTGGCCGTCAGCAGCTCGTCGATCAGTGCGAAGGTGTCGACGGGGTCCGGGCTCAGATATCCGCCGGGCGGCCCGGAGGGTTCGGTGGCCGGCCCCATGACCTGCTCAAGCCCGGTGTGCACGGTTCCGAGCAGTGCGCCGAGCCGTCGCGATTCGGAGGTGGTGAGCTGGGCCCCGGCCCGGTGCAGCCCGTCGATCCAGGGGTGAAGGGCGTAGCACCGGCCGCCGATCTCCGTGACCGTGTCGCCCTCCGCGTCCTGGAGGGGTGGGGCGACCGGCACGCCGAGCGACTGGAGCCGCTGGGTGGCCCGGTGCTGGCGGACGATCGTGGCACGGTCGCCGGTGGAGGCGTCGAGGTGGTGCTTGAGGAAGTAGGAGCCGCGCGTGGTGGAGACCCGGTAGCCGTGGTTGAGCAGGCCCTGCGTGACGGGCCTGCAGACGAGCGGTTCACCGGCGTCCGGGTAGTGGCGCAGCACCTCGTCCACCGGCGGGACCGGTGGAACGGGAGCGAGGGGTACAGATGAGCGCGGCACTCGCCAGATGTTAGATCACGCTGCGTTGCGGTTCGGCTGACTTGCGTGACGGACCGGAGTGTGCGTGGAAACCCAGCGTATGCACGGTGACGAAGCGCGGGGCGACCGCGAGGTAGGCCGCGGCGAAGGGTTCGCCGTTCACCAGGGCGGGGGCGGAGCCGAAGAGCTCCTGTTGTCCGGGAGTGGGGTGCACGATCTCCGCGGGGCCGGTGAACTGGACGGACCACAGCGCGCCGTCGTCCCCCGAGGGCGCGGTGTTGTAGTTGTCCGCCCCGTACGCGACCACCGTGCCGTCGCAGGCGTCGTGGTAACCGAGCCCTCCGTGCATGCGCAGGACGACCCGGCCGTCGGCCACGATGTGGCGGGCCACCGCCAGTATCGGAAGGGCCCGCATGCTCGTCGCCAGTCGGCCGTACGCGACGCGGCCGAGCAGGTCGAGCGCGTGGAGATCCTCTGAGGGCATGCCCACCACTCTCCGACACCGTCGCGGCGTCAGAAAGAGGCCGGGGCCCCGGGTGGTACGGGACCAAAGTCCCGCGGACCACGGCGCCCGCGGACCACGGCGCCCGCGGACCACGGCCGCCCGCAGGTGCGACGGCCCGGCTCCCCGTTGGTGGCTCGGAGCCTGTCGGGTGACCTCTGACCGGGTGGCCACCCGACAGGCCCTCAGCCCTTCTCCGCCTGGAGCCTGGCCACGTACGCAGCGGCCTGCGAGCGTCGTTCCATGCCCAGCTTGGAGAGCAGACTGGAGACATAATTCTTGATCGTCTTCTCGGCGAGGTGCAGCCGCTCACCGATCACGCGGTTGGTCAGCCCCTCGCCGATCAGGTCGAGGATCTTGCGCTCCTGTTCGGTGAGACTGGCGAGCCGCTCGTCCCCCCGGCCCTTCTTGCCCTCCCGCAGCCGCTCCAGCACCTGCGCCGTCGCGACCGGGTCCAGCAGCGACTTCCCGGCCGCCACGTCCCGTACCGCGCTCAACAGTTCATTTCCGCGGATCGCCTTCAGCACATACCCCGATGCGCCCGCCATGATCGCGTCGAAAAGCGCCTCGTCATCGGCGTACGAGGTCAGCATCAGGCACTTGATGCCGTCGTCCTGGGAACGGATCTCCCGGCACACCTCCACCCCGCTGCCGTCCGGCAGGCGTACGTCGAGCACGGCGACGTCCGGCCGGGTCGCGGGAATGCGGACCAGTGCGTCCGCCGCCGTTCCGGCCTCGCCGACCACCTCGATGTCGTCCTCGACCGACAGCAATTCATGGACCCCGCGCCGGACCACCTCGTGGTCGTCCAGCAGAAAAACAGTGATTTTTCCTTGTTCGCGCACAAAACGCAGTCTCACACACTCGCCCCTTCCCTGCCGCCGAACGGCGGGATAACGTGCGCTTGTTCCGGTAGCCCGCAAGGCTGTTCCCGGCGCCGTGACCAGCGGGACTTCCCGACTTTTTCGATTTACTTGGAAATCCAAGCAAAATCGCAGGTCAGATGGGGTTTCGCAGTTATGCGGTGCACTGGGTAACGTGCTTTTGACAGGGCGCTCGCCGGGGCACCTGTCACGCCTGTTTTCCGGACCGAGCGGCACCCACCCCGTGCACGGGTACGGACGCAGGCGAGCCGCACTGGTTTCCCGGCAGACCCCGGGGGCCGGACCGACGGAGGAGCACGCACGTGACCGTGGAGAGCACTGCCGCGCGCACACCGCGACGCAGCAGCAAGCGGACCAGCGCCGTGAAGACGACCGCGAAGACGACCGCGAAGACGACTGAGAAGTCGACTACCGGGGCAACCGCGAAGGCGGCCACCAAGGCGACCGCGAAGAAGCCCGCTCGTACGCCGCAGAGTTCCGATCCCGAGCTCGTACAGCTGCTGACGCCCGAGGGCGAGCGCGTGGAGCACCCGGACTACAGCATCGACCTGACCGCCGAGGAGCTGCGCGGTCTGTACCGGGACATGGTTCTCACCCGGCGTTTCGACGCCGAGGCGACCGCCCTGCAACGCCAGGGCGAGCTGGGCCTGTGGGCGTCGCTGCTCGGTCAGGAGGCCGCCCAGATCGGCTCCGGCCGGGCCCTGCGCGACGACGACTACGTCTTCCCGACCTACCGCGAGCACGGTGTCGCCTGGTGCCGGGGGGTGGACCCGACCAATCTCCTCGGCATGTTCCGCGGCGTGAACCACGGCGGCTGGGACCCCAACAGCAACAACTTCCACCTGTACACGATCGTCATCGGCTCGCAGACCCTGCACGCCACCGGCTACGCCATGGGCGTCGCCAAGGACGGCGCGGACTCGGCCGTGATCGCGTACTTCGGCGACGGCGCCTCCAGCCAGGGGGACGTCGCCGAGTCCTTCACCTTCTCCGCGGTCTACAACGCCCCGGTCGTCTTCTTCTGCCAGAACAACCAGTGGGCGATCTCCGAGCCCACCGAGAAGCAGACCCGCGTCCCGCTCTACCAGCGCGCGCAGGGCTACGGCTTCCCCGGCGTCCGGGTCGACGGCAACGACGTGCTCGCCTGCCTGGCCGTGACCCGTGCGGCGCTGGAACGGGCCCGCCGGGGCGAGGGCCCCATGCTCGTCGAGGCGTTCACCTACCGCATGGGCGCGCACACCACCTCCGACGACCCGACGAAGTACCGGGCCGACGAGGAGCGCGCCGCGTGGGAGGCCAAGGACCCGATCCTCCGCCTGCGTACCCACCTGGAGAAGGAGGGCGCCGCCGACGAGGCGTTCTTCACCGAGCTGGAGGCCGAGAGCGAGGCCCTCGGCAAGCGGGTGCGCGAGGCCGTGCGCGCGATGCCCGACCCGGACCCGATGGCCATGTTCGACAACGTCTACGCCGACGGGAACCCGCTCGTCGACGAGGAGCGCGCGCAGTTCGCCGCGTACCAGGCATCGTTCGCGGACTCCGCCGAGGACTCCGTCGAGGAAGGCAAGTAGCCATGGCCATGGAAAAGATGTCCATCGCGAAGGCGCTCAACGAGTCGTTGCGCAAGGCCCTCGACACCGACCCCAAGGTTCTCGTCATGGGCGAGGACGTCGGAAAGCTCGGCGGTGTCTTCCGGATCACCGACGGACTCCAGAAGGACTTCGGCGAGGACCGGGTGATCGACACCCCGCTCGCCGAGTCCGGCATTGTCGGCACCGCGATCGGCCTGGCGCTGCGCGGCTACCGCCCCGTTGTGGAGATCCAGTTCGACGGCTTCGTCTTCCCCGCGTACGACCAGATCGTCACGCAGCTCGCCAAGATGCACGCCCGCGCGCTCGGCAAGATCAAGTTGCCGGTCGTCGTGCGGATTCCGTACGGCGGCGGCATCGGCGCCGTCGAGCACCACAGCGAGTCCCCCGAGGCGCTGTTCGCGCACGTCGCGGGGTTGAAGGTGGTCTCGCCGTCGAACGCGAGCGACGCGTACTGGATGATGCAGCAGGCCGTCCAGAGCGACGACCCGGTGATCTTCTTCGAGCCGAAGCGCCGCTACTGGGACAAGGGCGAGGTCGAGACCGACTCCATCCCCGGCCCGCTGCACAAGGCCTCGGTGGCCCGTTCCGGTACCGACCTCACGCTCGTCGCGTACGGCCCGATGGTGAAGGTCTGCCTGGAAGCGGCAGCCGCGGCCCAGGAGGAGGGCAAGTCGATCGAGGTCCTGGACCTGCGTTCGATGTCCCCGATCGATTTCGACGCCATCCAGACCTCCGTGGAGAAGACCGGGCGGCTCGTCGTGGTCCACGAGGCGCCGGTGTTCTACGGCTCCGGGGCCGAGATCGCCGCTCGCATCACGGAGCGCTGCTTCTACCACCTGGAGGCACCGGTGCTGAGGGTCGGTGGCTACCACGCCCCGTACCCGCCGGCGCGGCTGGAGGACGAGTATCTGCCGGGTCTCGACCGTGTGCTCGACGTCGTCGACCGCTCGCTGGCGTACTGAGGACTGGGACGTGACAACGATGACCGACACTTCCAACGCGGCCCGCTTCCGCGAGTTCAAGATGCCCGACGTGGGCGAGGGCCTTACCGAGGCCGAGATCCTCAAGTGGTACGTCCAGCCCGGCGACACGGTCGCCGACGGCCAGGTCGTGTGCGAGGTCGAGACGGCGAAGGCGGCCGTGGAGCTGCCCATTCCGTTCGACGGCGTGGTGCACGAGCTGCGCTACCCCGAGGGCACGACCGTCGACGTCGGCCAGGTGATCATCGCGGTGGACGTGGCCCCGGGCAGCGGTGACGCGACCCCGGCGCCGGTCGCCGAGCCGGTCGCCGAGGTCGCAGCCGAGGACAAGGCCGAGGACGAGGCGCCGAAGGGCCGCCAGCCCGTCCTGGTGGGGTACGGCGTCTCCGAGAGCTCGACCAAGCGGCGGGCCCGCAAGGGCACTACCGCTTCCGTACCCGCCGCCGCGGCGGCGGTCCAGGGCGAGATGAACGGCCACCGCGCCACCGTGGTCCCGGAGAGCCGGCCGCTGGCCAAACCGCCGGTGCGCAAGCTGGCCAAGGACCTGGGCATCGACCTGGCGACGGTCGTCCCGACCGGCGAGGGCGGGATCATCACCCGCGAGGACGTCCACGCGGCGGCCACGCCCGTACCGGCCCAGGCGCAGGCCCCGGCGCCCGTTGCCGCCGCTCCGGTGGCGGCCGAGGCCGAGGTTCCGGCTCCGGTTGTCGTCGCGACGGTGGGTGCCCGCGAGACCCGCATCCCGGTCAAGGGCGTACGGAAGGCCATCGCCCAGGCGATGGTCGGCAGTGCCTTCACCGCCCCGCACGTCACGGAGTTCGTGACCGTCGACGTGACGCGGACGATGAAGCTGGTGGCGGAGCTCAAGGAGGACAAGGACATGGCGGGGGTGCGGGTCAACCCGCTCCTGATCATCGCCAAGGCCCTCCTGGTCGCGATCCGTCGCAACCCGGACATCAACTCCGCCTGGGACGAGGCGAACCAGGAGATCGTGCGCAAGCACTACGTCAACCTGGGCATCGCCGCCGCCACCCCGCGCGGCCTGATCGTGCCGAACATCAAGGACGCGCACGACAAGACCCTGCCGGAACTCGCCGCCGCACTGGGCGAGCTGGTCTCCACGGCACGCGACGGCAAGACGTCCCCCGCGGCCATGGCGGGCGGCACGGTGACCATCACCAACGTCGGCGTCTTCGGCGTCGACACGGGCACCCCGATCCTCAACCCGGGCGAGTCCGCGATCCTCGCGGTCGGCGCGATCAAGCTCCAGCCGTGGGTCCACAAGGGCAAGGTGAAGCCGCGTCAGGTGACCACGCTGGCCCTGTCGTTCGACCACCGCCTGGTCGACGGCGAGCTCGGCTCCAAGGTCCTGGCCGACGTCGCCGCGATCCTGGAGCAGCCGAAGCGGCTGATCACCTGGGCGTAGGGGTCCCGGCGGCACGCACGCCCCCGGTGGTGCGCGTGCTCCGGGTGGTGTGAGCGCCTTCGGTGGTACGTGCACGAGGTGGGCCCGCGCGGAGTTCGCGCGGGCCCACCTTCCGTCGGGGCCCGCTTTTCGTCCGGGCCACCTTCCGTCCGGGCTGTCGGTACTCCGTCGACGGTCCCGGGCGTCGACGGCCGGTGTCAGAGGGCTTCGCTACGGTGGACCGATCCATGGAGTCGCCCGCATTCGGCACGGCAAGAGGACGGTGGCCTCGCGTGAAAGCCATTGAGCACGCCCACTTCGGGCGCGTGGAAGCACGCGCGCCGGATGGTGCGGACGCCGTCTGGGAAGGCACCGCACGGCTCGGGGACGACGAGGTGGAGGCCCAGCTGTGGGCCGGACCGTCCAGTGAGCCGGACGTCGACGAGCTGGACGCACTTGCTGCATGCCTCACCGACTTGTCGGCTCTCGACACGGCGGCTCGCACGGCGCTGCGGACGTACCTGCACGAGGATCGCTACTTCATCGACTTCCACGTCGAGGAGCTTGAGGACAGCGAGACGCTTGCTCGTCTCGTACGGGACGCGGCCGGTGAAGCGGTCGGAGCCGATTCCTTCACCGCAGCCATGCGCCTGAGCCGTGTCGGCCTATGGCTGGGCGATCTGTCCGACGGGGCCCCCGTCATCCTGGACTACACGTTCGATCCTGATCTCAGTGATCAAATACTCGCCGTCAAGTCGACCCGGGACGGGACGGTGGTCTCCGTCGACTGGGAGAGCTGACGGCGTCATCGCGGCACGACACGACACCCCGTGCGGACGCGGGATCACGGCGGTCGTCCCGGAGAAGGCCGATCAGGCCGCGTAGCGCGTGAAGCACCGCGGAAAGCGCCGTGGAAAGCGCCGCGGGGACGGCGCCCGGTCGGCAGACCGGACGCCGCTGCCGCTCACCTTCAGGCCGGTGGGGCGACCGCCCGGTCGAGGTGACGGGCGAGGAACCGGGCCGCGCTGTCGGCCTCGAACCTGGGCAGTTCGAAGTGGGTGCCCGCGTTGGCGTGCAACGTCTTCTCCTTCGAGGCGAAGGCGTCGAACAGCGCGAGGCTGCCCTCGCGCGGGATGCGCTCGTTGTCCCACTGCACGTCGAACTCGATCGGGACGGTGATCCGCTTCGCCGTCTCGATCAGGGCATCGGGCCAGTGCATGCCGAAGACCGCGGCCGTGATCCTGGGCTCGTTCGCCACCAGCGGTACCCCGATCGCGGTGCCCAGGCCGATGCCGATGTAGCCCACCGGTCCCTCGGCGCCGATCTCCGGGAGTCGCTGGAGGGCGTCCAGGGCCGCCTGCCACTCGGGCACGGCGATCTCCGCCAGTCGGGCGTTGTAGCGGACGACGATCGGGCCCTCCGGCTCGCCCGCCGCCTGCGCCGTGCGCAGCTCGGCGATCTCCCGCTCGTCGTGAGCGGAGCGCGGCCGGTCGCCGTGACCGGGTGCGTCGATGACGGCGACATGGAAGCCGCAGCCGTTCACGAGAAGGCGGGCGCGGCCCGTCATCGCGGGATGCTTCTTGTGGGCGCCGCCGCCGTGGCCCATCAGGACCAGGGGCGCGCGACCGGTGCCGGAGGCCGGCGACCAGAGGACGCCGGGGACGTCGCCCATGGTGAAGTCGCGCTCGACCATGCCGTTCGACGACGACTCGTCGGTGAACTGAAGAGAGTGCACGGGTGTTGCCTTTCGGGAGTGCCTTGTTGTCGAGGCGCTCCCGGCGACACCAACGTCAGTCGCCGGCCGTGACGGGAAGGGGGAGCACCCACGTCGATACAGCGTTCATGGGTCTCACCTCCTCGGGCGGCGTCACGGTCGTCCGCAAGGCAAGCTACCAGCCCGATGCGATCCCGCTCATTCCTTTTTTCGCGTTCCTCTTCCGCGCAGCGGCGATCCGTTCACGGTTCCGTTTGTGAAGCACGTGATCCGTCGCCGCGACCCACTCCGCGCCCTTGTCCGCATCACCCTCCGGCGATGACCGCCCGCTGTGTACGGGTGTGTCGGTGCCGGCAGGGAGACTGCGGTCATGCCATACGAACCATCCGCGGTGCGTTCCGCGTGGACGCGCATCGACAACTGGCTCCGGGCGCATGCGACCGTGTCCTACGAGAACCTCGCTCCGCCCGCCGACCCGCGGGAGATCGAGGAGGCGGAGACGGCCATGGGCCTGGCGCTGCCCGACGAGTTGTTGCAGTCGCTGGCGTGCCACAACGGCCTGCGCTCCGAGGACATGACCTTTCCGGGAGGAACGCCCCGTTCCATTGCCGAGATCGTCTCCTTCCGACAACTGTCCATGGACATCCCGCGCCGTGGTGAGTCGGCCCCGCGGGGCCAGGCGCCCCCGGCCGACGGCAAGGAGCCCTGGTGGGATCCGCAGTGGATTCCGTGGGCGCACAGCAATGGGGACGCGCAGGTCATCGACATGCGGGAGGGACCGGACCAAGGACGGGTCGGCATCCAGCGGCACGACGGCTCCGGCGACTTCAGCCGGTCCTGGCCGTCGCTGTCCGCGTACCTCGAAGCCGTCGCCGACGTCCTGGAACAAGGGGGGACGGTACTCGACCTGAGCCCATTCGTCTGCGAGGCGTACGAGGACGAGGAGCGCGAGGACGGCGAGTACGAGCTGTACTGGGAGCCGCTGGACGAGTCGAAGAGGTCGCGGTTCTCCCCGGGAGGTGTACCGGCGCCGGTGTCCCGGCCACTTCGGTGAAGAGCCCGTGCCGCCTTCACCGCAGCGACGCACCTCTGCGGGCGGGGCGGCGCGCGGTCGGGACCACTTCCGTTCATCCACCGCTCAACACGCTGGGACACATCGGGAATTGGGCCGCCGGTACGCGTTGTTAGGGTGGCCCGATGGCAACGGTCAAGAAGTTCCAGGTCACTTTCGACTGCGCAGAACCGGAGCGCGTGGCTCGCTTCTGGTGCGAGGTGTTGGGGTACGCCATCACGCTGCCTTCCGAGGGGCAGGGTTCATGGGCCGTGGCCTCCGATCCCACGGGTGAGGGACCGCGCATGTACTTCCAGCGCGTGCCCGAGGGAAAGGTCGCCAAGAACCGGGTCCATCTCGACGTGCGGGTCGGCACCGGCCTCGTGGGCGAGGAGCGCCTGGCCACCCTTGAGGCCGAACGCGATCGGCTGGTCGCGCTCGGCGCGGTGTGCGTGACGGTCCTGTATGCCGATGAGGAAAACGAGTCGTGCATCCCGATGCGGGACATCGAGGGCAACGAGTTCTGCGTCGACTGAGCAATCGGCCGAGCACCTTCCCTTCCGGGACGACAAGGTGGGAGGCCGTCCTCGGACGACGTGTGCGTCGTGCCTCCTCGGGAGGCCGCCGTTCGGATGGTGCGGCTGATCACCCGGACCTGACGGCTCCTGGCTCGCACGTCACCGATGGGCCCGCGCACCACGCGCGGGCCCATCGGCGTTTCCGCACTCCGTGCGGGTGAGGTCGAGTTCGGCGAATACGGTCTTGCCGACGACACGGGACTCGGCGCCCCATCGGTCGGCCACCTGGCTGACGATCAGCAGCCCGCGCCCGGTCTCGTCCCCGGCCCCCACCCGCTCCCCGCGCTCGCGCGGGCGCTCGACGCCCGCGTCGCTCACCTCGATCCGCAGGGCGCCGGGCACCAGGATGAGCCGGACCCGGAACAACCGCTCCGGCCCGGCACCGTGCAACAGCGCGTTGGTCGCCAACTCGCTGACCAGCAGCGCCGCGTCACCGGACCGCTCCGGGTATCCCCACTCCGTGACGAGCCGGGCGACGCGCCGACGACTGAAGCTGACGTTGCTGGGGTGCGGGGCGTAGTCGAGCCGGTCCTCGCGGAGTACGGGGGCGGGGCCGGGCAGCCCGGTGGCGAAGGGCGGCGGGACCTCTTGGGTTGCGGACATGGGTGCGAACTCCTCGTGGGCGGTCATGGACGCGTGCCTCCGTGGGTGCGAGCGGTGGCGATGCCGCGGCTGCGGCGCGCCGCTTCCGGCGCGGGGCAGGGCGGTGCGCTTCCGCCTGAACAACGTGATCAGTTCGGCACCGAACGTAGCGTCGCCAATGTGCGGGACTCAAGACTCTGGGTCATATATTCCCCGTACGGATTAAAGAGTGCTGTGGGCGCCCAACTAGCTGCGACACTGAGGGCGTTCATCGGGAGGGCGAAATGCAGACAGCCGGCAGGAAAGCCAATGGCAACCGCGTCTCCACCGTTCTCGGTCGACGGCTGGGCGGGGAGCTTCAGAGGCTACGAGTGGCGGCGGGCCGGACCCAGCGCGAGGCGGCCGATGTACTCAGCGCTACCCAGACCAAAGTGGTGAAGATGGAAAGCGGATGGGTTCCCATGCGTGATCCGGACATCATCGCGCTCTGCGGTGCGTACGGTGTCGGGGATCCGAAGGTCCGCGCGTACTTGCTGGAGTTGGCCAGGACAGACCGGGAGCGCCGCAAGGTCAAGGGGTGGTGGAACGAAACTCCCACACTGGCGACTCAGGCCGACTACATCGCGATGGAGGATGTGGCGGTCAAGGTGCGTCAATGGCAAATGGCCATCATCCCGGGCTTGTTCCAGACCGCTGAGTACACGCGGGCCATGGGTGTGGCCGACATGTCCTGGGACGACATCGACCGGATCGAGGACATCGTCGCTGGCAGAGCGAAGCGGCAGGCCAGATTGCAGGGCGACGATCCACTTCGCATCCACGCGGTCATCTGGGAGGCGGCGTTCCGCCAGCTGATGGGCGGACCCCACGTGATGGCGCGCCAACTCGGGCATCTGTGCCAACTCGCCGAGCTCCCGAATGTTCATATCCAGGTGCTGCCATTCTGGGCGGGTGGCCATCCGTGCATCGGCGGACCGTTCAATGTGCTGTCATTCGGAGAGGACGAAGCTGTCGATGTCGTGCACATGGACACTCCCCGGTCCACGATCTGGGTGGAGCATGCCGGAGAGAGTGAGGTGTTCGTCAACCTCTTCAACCAGGCGGCACGCATGAGCCTGGCGCCGTACGACTCCATTCAGTTCATCGACAGCATCGCGAAGGAAATGACCAGATGAACACGTTCTGTTTCCGTAAATCCAGCTACAGCGCAACGGCCAGCGAGTGCGTCGAAATCGCCCGCAACATACCCCACACCGTCGCCGTCCGTGACTCCAAGAATCCCGCCGGTCCGGTCCTGATAGTCGCCCCCGCCGCGTGGGATGCCTTCCAGGACGGCCTGGTCCGGTCCGACTGACCCGGAACGGCCCGGCCGAGACTTCCGGAGTTTTTACGCGTTCGCGCGTACGAGCAGCGTCCCGATGTGACCCGGACGGGGAGCGTCCAGAACCTGTGCCTCGGCCGTGGCGAATCCGGCGCGGATGAGCAGGCGTTCCCACAGGGCGGGGCGGTAGCTGTAGCGGTAGGTGTACATCGCCCTGCCCGCGAAACCGCCCTTGTACATGCCCTGCGGTCCGTACGCGCCGGGGATGGCCGGTGGCTGCGAGAAGACGAAGACGCCGCCGGGGGTGAGGCGCCGGCGGACGAGTGGGAAGAGGCGGCTCGGGTCGCTGAACCAGGCGGCTCCGAAAATGGAGTAGACGGCGTCGTACGTGTCCTCGTGCTCGCTCAGATGGTCCAGGACCTCGGCGCACACGAACTCCGCACCGGTACCGGCCCATTTCGCGGAGGTCTTCTCGACCATGACGGGAGACAGGTCGATTCCCCTGGCGGCGATGCCCAGTCGGGCGAGATGGGCGAGGGAGCGGCCGGTGCCGCAGCCGATCTCCAGGACGGAGCGCGGGGAGCCGAGCAGTTCGGGACCGGGGCCGTGACCGGTGTACTGGGTCCAGCAGAAGACCGGCTCCATGTCGGTCTTGAAGGCCGAAGCGGCGTAGACGTCCCACAGTTCGGTCTCGGTGGCGATGTCGTGCTGTGCGGGCAAGGCGGTTCCTCATTCTCGGGGGCTGTCCCTGTACCTGCTGTGATCTGGTCATGAAGGCGGCGGTAGGACCCGGCGGCGTTGCAACGTGACGGAAGCTGCGCGGAGTTGTGCTCTCTCATGGTGGGGCTGTTCATCTGGGCCGAAGCGACCCGAGGCGCGCGGTTGCGACGAGTCCGCGGCACGGAGGGCGCTGCTGTCGCGTTGAATCCGGTGTCCGGAAGGCGAGCGCAGGGGTGCGACGGGGCAGCGGCACGTGCCGTCGCATCCGGCAGAGGCATGAACCTGCCACGGAAACCGAGTGTGGTGGACGTGGCACGTTCTGTCACCTTGGATCAGATGAAATGACCCCGGCAGCGCGCCAACGCTCCGGGGTCCGGCACAAGGACCAAACTCCCCATGCAGATTCATCGTAGCCGCCATGCGCGCGGTTTCACTGTTCTTCCCAACGCGTTGTTGCAGGACCGGCGGTTGTCGTACACCGCGCGCGGTCTGCTGGCCGATCTTCTCTCCCGTCCGGACGGCTGGTCCGAGGACGGTCGGCAGATGGCCGACGCCAGCCCGCAGGGCCGTCTCGCGGTCGCGAAGGCGCTGCGGGAGCTGACGGCCTTCGGGTACTACCGGGTCCGCACGTTCCGTCGTGACGACGGAACGTGTGTCAGCGAGTCCCATGTCTACGACACCCCGCAGGCCGTTCCGGGCCCGGAGGCCGAGCGCCAGGTCGTACCGGGTACCGGCCGTCCGGGTTCCGGTGGGCCGACCGCCGGTGGCGCGGGTGCCAACCCCGTAAAGGACCGAAGGAAAAAACCCTCCCTCCCCGGTCGGCGTCGGCGCCGACCGCCGGGCGTGGTGGGTACGGGGGGTGTTCGTACCGGTCCGGGGGAGGGCGAGCCGCCGGGGATGGCCGGGGCGGTCGATTCGGGGGTCTGTGCCGGAGGCGGGGGTGATCGGGGCCGTGCCGGTCCTTCGACGGCCGGGGCGCACGGTGCGGCCGTGGCCACGCTGCTGCGGGCGATCGGGCCGGAACCCCGACTGCGGTTGGGCGCGGGCGAGGCGCTGGGCCTCGCGCCGTTGGTCTCCGCCTGGCTGGAGCGCGGCTACGACCACCGTGACCTCGCCGGGGCCCTCCTGGGCGGGCTGCCCGCACGTATCCACTCCGCCTCGGCGTTCCTGGGGAACCGCCTGAGCCGCAAACTGCCCCCGCCGTCGCCCGAGTCGGCCGGACCGGTCCGGCCACGCGGGGCCGAATGCGTCGAATGCCGCCGACCGATCCCGCGCGAAGGCACGTGCCGCGACTGCGTTCGCGCCACCGGCGGTGGTGGCGGCGGTGATGGTGGTGGTGGCGGTTCACGCCGTGACGCCGACATCGGTGTCCGTGCCCGTACGGCCGTCAGGGGCCGTGCATTGGTCCGCGCCGCGCTGCGGACGGGTGGTGCGCACGTGCCGGCCATCGCATCGGCGGAGGGTGACGGCGCAGGCTGATGGCGAGCGGCCCCGTCCCCGACTCGTGCCGGGGCCGGATGCGACTGTGTGACGGGGCTGCGTGCGGGGTTGCGTGCCGGCATCGCGTGCCGGGCGATCGGGCAGGGCAGGGCAGAGCAGGGCGATCGGGCAGGGCGGTACGTGACGGCGGGAGGGGTCCCGCGTGGCGCGGGACCCCTCCGTGTGCGCGGTGCCGGACCGGGCTACTTCTTGAAGCCGTAGTCCATGATCTTCTTCATGTCCGCCGACCGGTTGGTCGCGTTGGTCGAGGCCAGCACGGTGCCGACGATCGTCTTGCCGTTGCGGGTCGCGGCGAAGACCAGGCAGTACTTGGCCGTCGGGCCGGAACCGGTCTTCACGCCGATCGCGCCGCTGTAGCTGCCGAGCATCGTGTTGGTGTTGGCCCACGACATGTAGCGGTAGCCGCCGGACTTCGTGGTGACCTTCTGCTTGGTCGACCTGGTCTTCACGATCGAGCGGAACGTGGAGTTCTTCATCGCGCTGGAGGCGATCTTCGTCAGGTCGCGCGGCGTCGAGTAGTTCGTGCCGTTCCCTATGCCGTCGAACGAGTCGAAGTGGGTGTTCTTCAGACCGAGGGACTTGGCGGAGGCGTTCATCTTGCCGACGAACGACTTCACCCGGGCCGCGCGGGTCGAGCCCGAACCGAACTTGTCTGCGAGGGCGTACGCGGCGTCGCAGCCGGACGGCAGCATCAGGCCGTACAGCAGCTGGCGGACCGTGACCTTGTCGCCCACGATCAGACGGGCCGACGAGGCGCCCTTGGAGACGATGTAGTCGCTGTATGCCTTCTGGATCGTGACCTTGGAGTCCAGGTTCACATTCTTCTGGTCCAGGACGACCTTGGCGGTCATGATCTTCGTGGTGGAACCGGTGGAACGGCGAGTGTCCGCGGTCTTGGCGTACAGGGCCTTGCCGTTTCCGCTGTTCATCACGAAGCCGCCCTTGGCGGTGATCTTCGGGACGGGCGGTGCGGCGGCCTGCGCGGAGGAGGCGAACACGCTGCCCGCGATGACGGCACCTGCGGTGAGAGCCACCGTGGCAGTGGCGGAAACGCGGTTGATGCGCTTAAAGCCGATTTTCAACTTGGTTGCTCCAAATGCCCCTGAAATGCGGCCACATGAAGGTGCCGCTCGGTGATGAGACTCACGAGCCGCGGGAATGGATGCGTGGTTTCCCGGGGTTATCGGGGCAATTTCGGAGTCAAGGGCGGTTCAGGGGATGGTCAAGGCGGTGGGTGCCGGGCGTCGGCCGGCCGTCCTGCCGGGCCGTGTCGCCCCGCGTTGCAGTGCCGTCCTGCCGCCCCGCGGCGCCCCGCACTGTCGTGTCGCCCCGTACTGCCGTGTCGCCCGGTGCCGCCGTGCCGCCCGGTGCTGCCGTGTCGGCCGCCCCTTCATGCCCCCCGGTGGTCGGAGTCCGGACAGAAATTCGTCATGTACGCATGTTGTATCTATCCTGTGTGCATGCCTGCCTCACCCCCGGCCGTGAAGCCCCCTGTCCACTCGCTCAAGCCCGGCTCCAAGCGGCCACCCGCCGCCGAGCGCGTCTACACCCACATCAAGGAAGCGGTCCTGGAGCGCCGCTACGAGGGCGGCACCCTGCTCACCGAGGGCGATCTCGCCGAGGCCACCGGAGTCTCCCGCACTCCGGTCCGGGAGGCGCTGCTCCGCCTGGAGGTCGAGGGGCTGATCAAGCTGTACCCGAAGAAGGGCGCCCTCGTGCTCGCCGTCTCCGCCCAGGAGATCGCCGACGTGGTGGAGACCCGGCTGCTGGTCGAGGAGTTCGCGGTCCGCAAGGCGGTGCCCGCCTCCGCGCAGTTGATCGGACGGCTGGAAGAACTTCTCGACGAGCAGCGGCAGTTGGCCCGGGAAGGCGATCTGGCCGCCGTGTCCGTGAAGGACCGCTGCTTCCACGCGGAGATCGTGCGCAACGCGGGCAACGACATTCTCTCCCGCCTCTACGACCAGTTGCGGGACCGGCAGTTGCGGATGGGAGTCGCCGTGATGGAGGCACACCCGGACAGGATCACCGCGAACATCACCGAGCACGGCGAGCTGCTGGAGGCGATCAGAGCCGGCGACGCCGACGGCGCCGCGCAGGTCGTGCGGCGCCATGTCAGCCGGGTCAAGGTGCTGGTCAGGGGTGAGGACCGGTGAGTTCAGCCGCCGCTCCCACCCTGTCCCTGCCCGGTGATCCACCCGGTGGCCGGCGCGCCGCGTGGGTGTGGGGCATCGGGGTCGCCGTCTACTTCGTCGCCATCATCTTCCGCACCAGTCTGGGCGTCGCCGGGCTCGACGCCGCCGACCGCTTCCACGTCAACGCCTCCGCGCTCTCCACGTTCTCCATACTTCAGCTGCTCGTCTACGCGGGGATGCAGATACCCGTCGGCCTGATGGTCGACCGGCTCGGTACCAAGAAGGTGCTCACCTTCGGGGCCGTGCTGTTCACGCTCGGGCAGCTCGGCTTCGCGCTGTCGCCCTCGTATGGCATGGCGCTGGCCTCCAGGGCGCTGCTCGGCTGCGGTGACGCGATGACGTTCATCAGTGTGCTGCGGCTCGGCGCCCGCTGGTTCCCGGCCCGGCGCGGTCCGCTGATCGGCCAGGTCGCGGCACTCATCGGGATGGCGGGCAATCTCGTCTCGACGCTCTTCATCGCCCGGGCCCTGCACGGGTTCGGCTGGACCACCACCTTCGTCGGCAGTTCGGCCGCCGGGGTCGTCGTCCTGGTCCTGCTGCTGCTGTTCCTGAAGGACCACCCCGAGGGCCATGAGCCGCCGCCCGTCGAGCACGCGGGTGCCGCCTTCGTGCGCAGGCAGATCGCCGACGCCTGGCGGGAGCCCGGCACCCGGCTCGGCATGTGGGTGCACTTCACCACGCAGTTCCCGGCCATGGTGTTCCTGCTGCTGTGGGGGCTGCCGTTCCTGGTGGAGGCGCAGGGGCTGAGCAGGTCCACCGCCGGTGAGCTGCTCACCCTGGTGGTGCTCTCCAACATGGCGTTCGGGCTGGTCTACGGGCAGATCATCGCCCGGCACCACGCGGCCCGCGCCCCACTGGCGCTCGGGACGGTCGGGGTGACGGCCCTGCTCTGGGCGTCGGTCATCTTCTGCCCGGGCGGCCACGCGCCGATGTGGCTGCTCATCGTTCTGTGCGTGGTGCTCGGCGCGTGCGGCCCGGCCTCGATGATCGGGTTCGACTTCGCCCGGCCCGCCAACCCGCCGGAGCGCCAGGGAACCGCGTCGGGCATCGTCAACATGGGCGGCTTCATCGCCTCGATGACCACGCTGTTCGCCGTCGGCGTGCTGCTGGACGCCACCGGCGACGACTACCGGATCGCGTTCGCCACGGTCTTCGTACTGGAGGCGCTCGGCGTCGTCCAGATCCTGCGACTGCACTCCCGGGCCACGCACCGCGAGCGCGAACACCATGTGGTCAGCCGCGTGGAGGCCGTGCACGTCCCCGTGTGACCGGCATCCGGTCGGCGGCGCGCCCGTCCTGACCCGACGGGCGCAGCCGACCGCGGTGGCGCGAAATCCGGGACGTGACGGCGTCAGGCCGCCGTGCCGGTCACGGTGTCACGGCGAAGTTCCGCAGGATCGCCTCGGCCAGGTCCGGATCGCCCTCGACCTTGACGCGGTCCGCGACCGCGCCCGCGCGCACCCGTCCGCAGGCGAGACGTGCGTACGTCTCCCAGTCCATCGCCAGAGTCACGGCAGGGCCGAGCGACGGCGAGCCGTCCACCGAACCGCGTCCTTCCGCGTCGACCCTGACCGTGCGCAGAAACTCGACAGGTCCGTTCACATCGATCACCACCGCCGAATGGGCGGGCGCCCCGGCGTCCTTGGCGACCACCTTCGGCAACTCGTCGAGCAGGACGTCCCGGACGATGGTGGCGCCGGGCGAGTCCAGATTGCCCGGCCGGCCCAGCGCCGCACGCAGATCCTGCTCGTGCACCCAGATGTCGAACGCCCGCATCCGCAGCGCCACTTCGAGGGTCTGCTCGGCGCCGAGCGGCGCCCGGATCAGGGTCTGCGGGTCACGGTTCTCGTTGCGCAGCTGACGGGCGCGGCGAATGATCGTGTACTCCAGCTCGGCGAGCATCTCCGGGGAGGTGTGGTGGCGCCGCACATCGACCTGCATCTCCATGTAACGGGCGAGGTCGTTCTGCATGTGGTAGAGGTCGCGCGGCAGCGTGTGGATCGGACGCGGATCGCCGAGCTGCTCGCACTCCATACCGATGATGTGCGAGACGATGTCGCGCACGGACCAGGCGGGACACGGAGTGCGGCGGTTCCACTCCGCTTCGGCGAGCGGCTTCACCAGCTCGACTATCGACTCGATGGAGTGGGTCCAGGCATCGGCATAGGTCTGAAGGCTGGGATGGACGGTCACGGGACCCCTCGTGCGGTTCTGCGGTGCGTGGGCTGAGTGCTGGGCGCGGGCGGGCCGCGGGCTGCGGACGGCGGACGGTGGGCTGCGTGGGAGGTTCGGTCGCTAAGTTACGCTGCGATCAGGCACCCCGGCAGTGCTTTCGTGTGACGATCGTAGGCCTGTGTTGACGGCTCGAATGCCAGGACGGTGGTAGTGTGCGCGCCTCCCTCATCCAGATCGCAGTAGACCCGGACGAATCCGTCGACTCCCGCAGGCGGCGGGCGGCGGAACTGATCGCCGCCGAGCGCGGCGCCGACCTGGTGGTCCTTCCCGAACTCTGGCCGGTCGGCGCCTTCGCCTACTCCGCGTTCGCGGACGAGGCCGAACCGCTTCTGGGGCCCACCCACGAGATCATGGCGAAGGCCGCCGCCGACGCCGGAGTCTGGCTGCACGCGGGCTCCTTCGTCGAGCGCGCACCGGACGGCACGCTCTACAACACCGCGCTCGTCCTCACTCCCGAGGGCGAGTGTGCCGCCGCCTACCGCAAGATCCACCGCTTCGGCTTCGACCAGGGCGAGGCGGTGATGATGGGCGCCGGTGAGGAACTGGTGACGGTCGCCCTGCCGCAGACCACCCTGGGCCTCGCCACCTGCTACGACCTGCGCTTCCCGGAGATGTTCCGGGGCCTTGTGGACGCGGGCGCCGAGACACTGGTCGTGGCGGCCGGCTGGCCCGAACGGCGTCGCGCCCACTGGACGCTGCTGGCACAGGCGCGGGCCGTGGAGAACCAGGCGTATGTCCTGGCCGTCGCCACCGCCGGTACCCACGGCGGGGTTCAGCAGGCCGGACACAGCATGGTCGTCGACCCCTGGGGCGAGATCCTCGCGGAGGCGGGGGCGGACGAGGAGGTGCTGAACGTGGAGTTCGACCCGGCGAAGGTGGCGACGACGCGCGAGCAGTTTCCCGCGCTCAAGGACCGCCGCCTGGGGCTGGCCGTGCCCGTGGCCGACGCGTAGGGCCTCCCGGAGGTTCCGGCGAACCGCCCGGGGGCGGTTCGCCCGGATGCCCCGTTTCACGTGAAACGGGGCAGACCCATCGATCGGTGGGGCGGTGAGGTGGTGGATCAGTCGTCGTGTTCCTTCTCCGCGAGCACGATGACGCACACCGATACGGCGATGAGGAGGGCCAGGTCGGCGTCCTCCCGCACGATATCGATGCCGTAGGTGTCACGAACGGTCAGCCAGCGCCGCGAGATCTGGGCGAGCAGCTCCCCGTCGTAGTCGATGGCGAACTCGCGGTCCAGGATCTTGCCGCTGACGTCCAGCTCGGTGCCGTCCACCAGTGTGACCCGGTAGTGGTTGCGCAGCAGCGACAGACGTTTGCGCCTGATCTTGGCGAGTTGTTCTCCGCCGCGCTCGATGAGCATGGTGTCCCGCAGACTCAGCAGCTTCTGCCGGATCTCGATCAGCACGCGGCCCTCGGAGTCCTTCAGCTCGAAGGTGTCGCGGACCCGCATGGCCTTGCCGTCGACGAGGAAGACCTTGCGGCCGTCCGCGTCCTCGATCCAGTAGTCGTCACCGATGGCGAAGAGGCGTTCACGTACCTGGAATCTCATGGCTCACAGGTTCCCCCAGGACCCGCAGGAATGCGTGCGGGCCACGGTGATGTTGACTGTTCACATGGCAACACGTGCGCGCGTCAGGGCCCCCGAGCTGATCGGCAAGGGCGGCTGGCTCAATACAGGCGACCAGCAGTACACCCTCGCCGACCTGCGAGGACGCATCGTGGTCCTGGACTTCTGGACGTCCTGAATCATTGAGGGAACTCCAGATAGGGTGAACGTGCATCACCACACCATTGCTGACCTGTACCTACGCCTGTCGCTGGACAGGGAGGGCAAGACCGCGATCGACCGCCAGGAAGCGGACTGCCGCGCGTGGGCGGAGCGCAACGGGATCACGGTCCGCAAGGTTCACATCGACCGGGGACGGTCCGGGTACAAGAGCGTCAGCCGCAAGGGCTTCGATGCTGCGATCACCGCTGTGACGTCGGGTGTCGTCGGCGTGCTGATCGTGTGGAAGCTCGACCGGTTGAGCCGTAAGGGAATCGGTGAAGTCGGCAAGGCGCTGGACGACTTCAGCCGTGTGGGCGGACGGCTCGTGTCCGTCATGGACGGTCTCGATACGGCGAACGACAGCGCCCGCGTCACCATCGCGCTCCTCGCTGAGCTTGCCCGCAACGAGTCCCGGAACCTGGGCATGCGTGTCAGCAGCGCGAAGCGGTTTCTGCGGCAGCGTGGTCAATGGATCGGCGGTCAGCCCCCGTACGGGCTCAAGGTGGACCCGGACACCAAGAGACTCGTGCACGACCCGGAGACGGCTGTGTACGCGCGTCTGATCGCTGACGAAGCACTCTCGGGGAAGGCGCTCGTACATGTGGCGCGCTTCCTGAATGAGCACGGGATCGAGTCATCGCGTGGTGGGAAGTGGAACTCGTCCAGCGTGATGTAGTTGCTTCGCGGTCCCGCCTTCGCAGGGCTCATGCCTCAGACAACGTACGAAGAGGCTGCGGACGGTACCCGGAAGTACGGCTCGAAGGTCATTCCGTACCGTGATCCCGAGACCCTGGACACCGTGAGCATCGGTGAAGGCATCATCACGGTGGGAGAACGCGAACTCATCATCAGACAGCTTGAGTCCCGCACCTTCCCGCTTGCCGGAAAGCGTCACGGACACAAGCAGGGGACAGCGCTCCTCACCGGGATTGCCCGCTGCGGTCTGTGCGGGGCACGCATGAGCCAAGCGGGAACGTCGTATGCCTGTTCCTCGAACCGGATGGGACGCGGTTGCATCGGAGTCACAGCACGGGTCGAAAGTCTTGATACCTACGTGAGTGACGCGTTTCTGCGTCGTCTTCCCTCCCTTGAGCCCGACGATGACCTCCTTGCCGTCATCGCGGAGCGCTGGGTGAAGCAGGAAGATCCGGAAGTGTTCGCGAAGCGCAGTGCCATCGAGGCGGAGATCCGCGAGGAGGACGCACGTCTCGCTGACCTTGAGGAAGCTCGTTATGTGCGAGGGGAGTTCAGCGGAACGGACGCAATCGACCGATACAACAGGCTTGCGGGAAGACTCCGAGGGCGCATCGAGGGGCTGCGCATTGGTCTCGCTGAGATGCCAGCGCCGACCATCGATATGACCCCGCTATTGGACGGGGAACTTCTCCGAGAAGCGTGGAAAGCCAGCGATACGGCGGGGCGGCGGGAACGGCTCCGTCTCGCGATGGACTCCGTGACCGTCAGCAAGGGGCGCCGGGGCGCGCGGTTCGTCGGCCATGAGCGCTGTGACATCGCGTGGGCAGACCACTCGGATGACCTGGGGGCGTAAGCCTGCCCGAGAGACCGTTCACCGATGGTGGGCGGTCTCTCTCGTGTCCGGGTGCTGACGTTACGGACGCTTGGGTGCCGCACCGTTCCAGAGTTCCTCGCCATGCTCGCTGAACCGGTCGAACATGCCACCGTCGCCCCGCTTGTGGAGGTGGAGGAGCGGGGAATCGTGGCCGACCAGCCGGGCGAGGTGAGGAGTCACGAGCGCGTCGGCATCGAAGCGGAACACCGACAGGCTCACATGGTTGATCGCGTCTTCTGGAGCGCTGAAGCGTGTCTCAAGACCCTCCAGCGGGCCGAGACGGTCAAGGTGCTCCAGAGTGATGCGGATGCGTGTGGAGACAGTCAAGGCCACGTCCTCGATGCTTTCCCGCTGACGGGTCACGTCGCCGTCGGGGTCGCCCAGCAGGAAGCGGACGCGACACCCGGAAGCGACCTTCCGGCGCAGCATGTCAGGGAACGCCGGAACCTGGGTCCACAGGAAGTAGTTCGTGTATCCGGCGAAGAACAGTTCTGTGGTGGCATCGCTGATCAACTCGCTCCACACCGTTGACGGGCACGCGGAACGGTACGGGTAGCTGTGGACCAGTTCGCGGTCGTGGCCGCTCTTGATGCGGTCCTTGACTACTTGCGGCCAGATCATTTCCTCGTCCACTCCCAACGCCCGAGAGGCGTCATCGCGGTTCCGTGCGTGGGGCGTCAGTTCGGCATCCGCTAGCCATCGCTCGATCGTCTTGCCAGTCACACCAATATGCATGGCGAGCTGACGCGTGCTGACACCAGCATCCGCCATAGCTGATCGTAGGGCAGAGTTCAAGAGGTCCCCCGTAGACGTTTGGGCCTTTCTGTGACCGTAGCGAAGAATGGTCCAACCGTCCTTCGTTCGGAATGGATACGTCCGTGAGGGCGCGTCACGATCGCGCAATGAGCGAACCGACGAGGTATCAGACCGGCGTGGTGGAACTGCCGTTGCGTATGGAGTTGGAGCCGTCCCCGGTGGAGGGGTGTCCGGGCTGTACCGAACTCGCGAACGTGCGTGATCGGTCCCGCACGGTGGGCGACATGAGTACGGTGTCCGACTGCAACGTTTTGATGCGTCGGCACCCGGACGGCCACCAGTGATCACGCGGAAGGACATCGGCGCACGCGTGGAGGATGCGGCGGGGCGGGTCGGCATCCTGCGGGACGTGGTTCCTGACTACGAGGACCCTGGCGAGTCCCCGGGGCTGCGCCGCAAGCGTCCTACGGCGTTCCTCGGGCCCGTGGGCGGGGGTGCTGAATGGCTGGTGTCGCCGGAGCATGTGAGGCGGGCGTAGTGGGGTGGGGCGTCGTGGTCACCGTGGTGGTAGTGGCACGCTTGGACGCATGAGCAAGCGTGTCCGCGTCCGCGCCCCTGAGCTGCAAGGACGGTCCTGGATCAACACCGGTGGCAAGGAACTGTCCCTCTCGGACTTCCGAGGTCGCACATTGGTGCTAGATTTCTGGACCTTCTGCTGTGTGAACTGTCTGCACGTCCTCGACGAGCTTCGCGAGCTGGAGGAGAAACACCGCGACACCGTCGTGATCATCGGTGTCCACTCGCCGAAGTTCGTCCACGAGGCCGAACACCGGGCGGTCGTCGATGCGGTCGAACGCTACGAGGTCCGGCACCCGGTCCTCGACGACCCGGAACTCGCGACCTGGAAGCAGTACGCCGTACGGGCCTGGCCCACCCTTGTCGTCATCGACCCCGAGGGCTACGTCGTCGCGCAGCACGCGGGCGAGGGCCATGCGCACGCCATCGAGAAGCTGGTCGAGGAGCTGGAGACCGAGCACGCGGCGAAGGGCACGCTGCGCCGGGGCGACGGCCCCTACGTCCCGCCCGAGCCGGTCGCCACGCATCTGCGGTTCCCCGGCAAGGCACTGCTCCTGCCCGACGGCGGCTTCCTCGTCTCCGACACCACCCGCCACCGCCTGGCCGAGATCGAATCCGACGGCGAAACGGTCCGTCGGTATGTCGGCACCGGCGACCGCGGGTACGCCGACGGCGGCTTCGAAGGGGCCCGGTTCTCCGAACCTCAGGGGCTCGCCGAACTGCCGGACGGCCGGATCGCCGTCGCGGACACCGTGAACCACACCGTGCGGGCCCTGGACCGCACCACGGGAACGGTGACGACCCTTGCCGGTACCGGCAGCCAGTGGTGGCAGGGATCGCCGACCTCCGGCCCGGCCCGCGAGGTCGACCTCTCCTCGCCGTGGGACGTCGCCTGGTTCGCGGACCGGCTGTGGATCGCCATGGCCGGGGTCCACCAGCTGTGGACGTACGACCCGGCGACGGGGTCCGTGCGGGTCGGGGCCGGCACGACCAACGAGGGACTTGTCGACGGACCGGCCGAGGAGGCGTGGTTCGCCCAGCCCTCGGGGCTCGCCGTTTCGGCGGACGGGGAGCGGCTGTGGGTCGCGGACTCGGAGACGTCCGCGCTCCGGTACGTCGAGCGCGACGGCGACGGCTTCGCCGTCCGTACGGCCGTCGGCACCGGACTCTTCGATTTCGGGCACCGCGACGGCGCCGCGGACCAGGCGCTGTTCCAGCACCCGCTGGGAGTGACCGCGCTGCCCGACGGATCCGTCGCCGTCTGCGACACGTACAACCACGCGCTGCGCCGCTACGACCCCGCGAGCGGCGAGGTCACCACCCTGGCCACGGACCTGCGCGAGCCCAGCGACGCGGTGCTGGCCGACGGTGATCTCGTCGTCGTCGAGTCCGCACGGCACCGGCTGACCCGGCTGCGGCTGCCGGAGGAGGCCGTGCGCGTCGACGAGCGGGCACATCGCACGCAGCGCGCCGCCACCGAGATCGCCCCGGGCACGCTCCGGCTCGATGTGGTCTTCCGGGCGCCCGCCGGGCAGAAGCTGGACACCCGCTACGGCCCCTCGACCCGGCTGCTGGTCTCGGCGACCCCGCCGGAGCTCCTGGCGGAGGGGGCGGGAGCGGGCACCGACCTCTTCCGCGACCTGGTCCTCGCCGACGGGATCACCGAGGGGGTGCTGCACGTCTCCGCGATGGCCGCCTCCTGCGACGACGATCCGTCGAACGAGTACCCGGCCTGCCACGTCCACCAACAGGACTGGGGCGTCCCCGTCCGCGTGAGTGCGGAGGGAACGCCCCGACTGCCGCTGGTGCTGGCGGGACTGGACGACCAGGTCTGAGGGAGCGCACGGCGCCGGAAGCGGAGGGCCCCCGTGTCGGTGCGGTGTGCGGCGCGGGGGAGTCGTCGCACACCGCGGCCCGTCGTGCGGCCCGGCCCGGCGGGTCAGGAACCCGCCTGCTTCATGGAGCTCACGGCGTCGGCAACCGTGTTCTGGTAGAGGCCCAGCTTCGGGTTGTTGACCTTCACATCGGGGCCGAGGTCGAAGTTCTGCGTGTCCGCGTTGGGCATGTGGTCGTCGTCGGCGAGCACGTTCATCTCGTTGACCCAGGTCACACCGTTCGCACCGCCCGGGTTGAGGTCGATCACCGCGATGGCGGCCGTCTTGGGCTTGACCGGGTAAGCGGGGGCGCCGCCCAGGCCGCCGGGAACGGCCGGCGTGATGTCGGAGCTGTGGTCCGAGGCCTTCGCGGCACCCAGGCTGACCCGCGGGTAGTAGCTCAGACCGCAGGAGTTCGCACCGACGTTGTTGACCTCGATCACGTGCTGGGTGGTCGAACCCTCGCGGGGGTACACACGCACCGACAGGTCCTCGCTCTTGCACGGGTGCTTGTAGGCGTAGCTGTCGCTGGTGTCGCCGCCCGCCTTGGCGCCGCCGTTGGACGCGCCGGTCTTCGAGCTGTCCGTCTTCGTGGTTCCGGCGTTCTGCGCGGTACCGCCGGTCTTCGCGGTGGTCGTCGCGTCGGTGGCGGGCTGGGAGGCGTCCGCCGAAGCACCGGCAAGTGCCGTGTCGTTCGCCGGGCCGGCGGACTTCGTGCCGGTGTCGTCACCCCCGCAGGCGGTGAGCGCCAGGGCGAGCACGGCGGTGGTCGCGGCGGCGAGGGCGGCGGAGCGGTTGCGGAAGGTACTCATGGAAATTCCCCCGAGTGTGACGAGTGCGATGGGAGGCGGACGCCCCGGTCATGTGGCGAGCGCCTCTGACCTGCTGACATCCATGAGTCTGGGGTCTGCCGCTCATGTTCCGCTGTCGTCCGGCTGACGTCCCGCTGACGTCGTCGACCGTGCTTCCGTGCGTCCCTTCACCGCTGCTCGGAGCTTCGGCCGGGCGGTTCGGTCCGGGCGTCTGGGGCGGGCGGTTTGGTCCGGGCGGTTCGGGCCGGACGGCTTCGAACGGGAGGGCTGGGCCAGGCGGCTTGGGCCGGGCGTCTGGGTCAGTGGTCGTCGGTGAGTCGCCCGACCGCCTCTTCGTACCGCCTGCGGTACTCCGTGCGCGCGGTGACCCGCAGCAGTGCTTCGAGGGCCCGCACCGCCCCCTGGTCGTACCCGGCGCGTTCCGCCTCCACGGCCGCCAGGTCCAGCAGCCGGATGCCCTCCTCCTCGTCGCCGAGCGCGAGCATGGCCTCCCCGCCGACGGTCAGCAGCAGGATCCGGCGGGCCACCTCCTCGTGTTCGGGCCCGAGGTCGAGCGCGGTCCGGGCCGAATCGAGGGCTTCCTGAGGCCGGTTCGCGGTGAGCTGCATCCGGGCGAGATGCTGGAGGGCGAGCATCTCGGTGTGCGCGTCGGCCTCCTCGCGGGCCAGGTCGACGGCGCGCGCGCAGTCCTCCAACGCCGTGTCCAGACCCCCCTGCTCCGCCTGGACGACCGCCAGATTGATCAGCGCGGTCGCCTCGCCGAGCCGGTCACCGGCTCGGCGGGCGAGGTCCGGCGAGCGTTCGAGCAGGGCGATGGCCTCCGCGGTCCTGCCCTCCTCGGTGAGTACCCAGCCCAGCAGGTTGAGCACCCGTGACTCGGCGTACGGATCCTTCTGGCAGCGGGCGGAGTCGAGGGCCAGTTCCAGCAGCGGGGACCAGTTGTCCCGTACCCGCCACACGACCTGCGGCCACTGGAGCAGGATGATCCGCCAGGCCCGGTCGTGGAGTCCCGCGGCCCGGGCCGCGATGGCGGCCAGGCACAGGTCGTCGCGTTCGGCGGCGAGCCAGCGCATGGCCGTGGCCCGGTCGGTGAAGTCCCGGACGGCGGCGGGCGCGCGGAACCCCTCCGGCAGGACGAAGCAGGGCTCACCGCCGGGTTCGGCCGTGTCGGCGGCGGCGAGCGCGGTGGCGGTGTAGTGGTCGAGGACGTTGAGGAGTGCCTCGCCCTCGGCGGCGGGGTCCAGGCCGCGGGCGTAGAGGCGCACCAGGTCGTGCAGCACCCAGTGGCCCGGGGTCGTCTCGGTGACGAGGTGGGCGGTGG
Organism: Streptomyces sp. NPDC014734; assembly: GCF_043083325.1. Taxonomy (NCBI): domain Bacteria; kingdom Bacillati; phylum Actinomycetota; class Actinomycetes; order Kitasatosporales; family Streptomycetaceae; genus Streptomyces; species Streptomyces sp. NPDC014734. The sequence goes on from NZ_JBIBYN010000002.1 coordinate 527,526, forward strand.
CGAGCCGCTCCAGCGCGGTGGCGGCGGCGACCGGGTCCGTATCGGCGAGCGCGGCGGCCGTGTACGGGTCGAAGTGACTGCCCGGGTGGTGCCCGAGCCGGGTGAACTGGTGGACGGCGTCCGGGGGAAGCTGCTGGACGGTAAGCCGCAGCGCGGCCGGGACACCGGTGTCGTCCACGTCGAGATACGTCAGTCGGCTGCGTTCGTCGGCCAGTTCGTCTGCCATGCCCGCCAGCGTCCACCGGGGGCGTCCCGCCAGCCGGGCCGCGGTGACCCGCAGGGCCAGTGGCAGGCCCCCGCACAGTTCGGCGAGTCGGCGAGCCGCCACGGGTTCGGCAAGGACCCGGTCCTCACCGAGCACTCCGGCCAGCAGCGCGGTGCCGTCCGGCGGTTCGAGGACGTCGACCGGCACGGGACGGGCCGCGTCCGAGGCGATGAGGCCCTCCAGCCGGTTCCGGCTGGTGACCAGCGTGACGCAGTCGGCGCCGCCCGGCAGCAGTGGCCTGACCGCGGCGGATTCGCGGGCGTTGTCGAGGACGACGAGCAGTCGGCGCCGGTCGGTCAGCGACCGGAAGAGCGCGGCCGCGGCGGGCACGGACTCGGGGACGCGCCGCGGGGCGACGCCCAGCGCCAACAGGAACTCGCGCAGAACCTCCATGGGCTCGGGCTCACCGGTGTCGCTGAACCCGCGAAGATCGGCGAAGAGCCGTCCGTCCGGGAACGCGGCGGTGTTGCGGTGCGCCCACTGGAGGGCCAGTGCGGTCTTTCCCACTCCGGCCGGCCCGGTGACCAGGCAGACGGGTGCCTCGCCCGCCGCGGCCCGGCTGAGCGCGGCCAGCTCGCCGGTCCGCCCCTGGAAGCCGCGGGGTGCGCGGGGCAGCAGATCGGTGGGGTGCGGATCGCCGACCACGAGGACGGGTGCGGCGGAGGGACGGGACGGTGGGACGGCGGGGGAACCCTCCACGCCGACTGCCGCGCCTGCGCCGGTGGTTGTGGGCTTCGGGCCGGTGGATGCGGGGCTCGGGCCGGTGGTTATGGGGCCTGCGCCGGTGGTGGACGGGCCCGGGTCGGCGGCTGTCGGGACCGCGCCGGTGGTACCGGGGCTCGGGCCGGTGGCTGTCGGGCCTGTGCCGGTGACCGGGGCCGGGTCGTTCTCGGCAGCCCTGCCGCGGACCGGTTCGACGGTGCCGTCGAACCGGTCCGTGAGGGGTGCCGGTCCCGGGTCGCCGCGCAGGATCAACGCGTACGCGTCGGCGAGTTCGTGCCCCGGGTCGATGCCCAGCTCGTCGGCGAGCAGCCGCCTGGTGCGGTGGAACCAGCCCAGCGCCTCGGACTGGCGCCCGGCCCGGTAGAGCGCCGTCATCAGGGCCGCGGCCAGCGACTCCCGCATCGGGTGCGCGACCGCCTCCGTGCGCAGCACGGCGGCGGCCCGGCTGTGCTCCCCCATCGCCGCGTAGGCACGCGCGAGCTGCTCGACCGTCGCCAGCCGCGACTCCTCCAGCGAGTGCGCGGCTGCCTGGAGCGGTGGCGCGGCGAACACACCGGTGAGTGCCGGTCCCTGCCACAGCGACAGGGCCTCCTTGAGCATCAGCACGGAGTCGGCCGGGTTGCGCTGCTCCCGCGCCAGCAGCAACAGTTCCTCGAACCGGTGCGAGTCCAGCAACGTCTCCGGCAGCCGCAGCAGATACGCGTCGCCGAGCGTGACCAGCTCCACCCCGTACGCCTCGGCGTCGGCGTCCACCAGGAGCGCGCGGAGCCGGGACACATGCCCCTGGATGACGCTGCGGGCGTGCAGCGGCGGTGCGTCGTCCCACAGGGAGTCGGTCAGCCGGGCGATGGAGACGGGTGTGTTGGCGGACAGCAGCAATGCGGCGAGCAGACTGCGGCGTTTGGCGGGACCGAGCGGCAGTGGTCCGGTGAACGTGTCGACGGAGACCGTACCGAGCAGCCTGAACTCCACGGGCGTCTCCCCTTCCGGGCGGGTGCGCCCAGAAAGGGGCACTGGCAAAGTCCCAGGATATCGAGGGTGCCGGGAAAACACGGTGCCGGAGACCGCCGGTCCGGACTGGATGCAGGACCGGATGCAGGACCGGATTCCCGGGCCGGATTCCGGGCCGACGGACGGCCGTTGTCCGGTCCGACGGCCGTTCATCGCCTCGGGGGCCGTCGCCGGTCGAAGGCGGTTCCCCCGGCCTCAGCCCGCGAGGAACGCCGACAGTGCGTTGGCCAGCAGATACGGGTCGTCCGCGCCGCACAGTTCACGGGCGCTGTGCATCGACAGGATCGCGACGCCGATGTCCACGGTCTGGATGCCGTGCCGGGCGGCGGTGATCGGCCCGATGGTGGTGCCGCACGGCATCGAGTTGTTGGAGACGAACGTCTGCCACGGCACGCCCGCCCTGCCGCACGCCTCGGCGAAGACGGCCCGGCCGCTGCCGTCGGTCGCGTACCGCATGTTGACGTTGACCTTGAGGATCGGTCCGCCGTTGACGACCGGGTGGTGCGTCGGGTCGTGGCGCTCGGCGTAGTTGGGGTGGACCGCGTGGCCGGTGTCGGAGGAGAGACAGACGGTTCCGGCGAAGGCCCGCGCCCGGTCCTCGTACGTGCCGCCGCGCGCGAAGACGGAACGCTCCAGGACCGTGCCGAGCAGCGGGCCGTCGGCGCCGGTGTCGGACTGGGAGCCGTTCTCCTCGTGATCGAAGGCGGCCATGACCGGGATGTACGGAAGCTCGGCGTCCGGCTGACCGGCGACGGCGGCGAGCGCGGCCGTCGCCGCGTGCACGGAGAGCAGGTTGTCCATCCGGGGACCGGCCAGCAGCTCGCGGTCCCGGCCCAGGTAGGCGGGCGGCTCGACGGGGTGCGGCATCAGGTCCCAGCCGATGATGTCGTCGGCGTCGACGCCCGCCTCCTCGGCGACGAACCGGATCAGGTCGCCCTCCTCGACGTCCCCGAGCCCCCAGATCGGCTGCATGTGCTTCTGCCGGTCGAGCTTCAGGCCGTCCGGGTTGGCCGACCGGTCCAGGTGCACGGCCAGCTGCGGTACCCGCAGCAGCGGGCGGTCGATGTTCACCAGCCGGTGCGTGCCCCCGGCCAGTGAGATCCGGCCGGCGAGCCCGAGATCACGGTCGAGCCAGGTGTTGAGGAGCGTCCCGCCGTAGATCTCCACCGCGACCTGGCGCCAGCCGTACGCCCCGGTGTCGGGCAGCGGCTTGACCCGCAGGTTCGGCGAGTCGGTGTGGGCCCCGACGATCCGGTACGGGGTGTGCGCCTCGGCGCCCTCCGGCACGTACCAGGCCACGATCGCGCCGCCGCGCAGGACGTACTTCCCCCCACTGGTGCCGTCCCAGGACGCGGTCTCCGCCACCTGCCGGAACCCTGCCTTCTCCAGCCGCTCGGCCGCGGTGGCGACCGCGTGGTAGGGGGAGGGAGAGGCCATCAGGAAGGCCATCAGGTCGTCGGTGTGACCGCGATCGAAGCGGGGGGAGGAACTCATGTTCCTCACTTTAACGAGGCCGGGGCCGGGAGATTCCTCGGTTGCCCGCGGCGCCCGTCCCGGGGGATGTGGCGGAATTCCGGCGGCGGAACCGGCCACCTCCGGGGGATACGACGACACCGTCACCCGGAAGCTTCCTCCGGGTGACGGTGTGTGTCGGCCGTGCGTGCCGACGGTTCGGTCACAGCACCAGTGCCGCTCCCGGCACTAGGCCGTGTCTGACAATTCCACGCGGGCGGGCGCCGCCCCGCACGGGACCTCGCCGCGTTGCCGAAAAGCCCTGGTAGCTCCGCTACAAGGACTTCCCGGCGCCTTGCGACGCACCGCACAGGACGACGCCCGCTGATCCACGCGGAATTGTCAGACACGCCCTAGAACGCGGCCTCGTCCAGCTCCATCAGCGCGTTGTCGACGGACTCGGCGAGCGTCCGCTCGACGGCGACGCCCGGCAGGACGTTCGCGGCGAAGAACTTCGCGGCGGCGATCTTGCCCCGGTAGAAGGCGACGTCCTTCGCGGACGCGGTCGGCAGCTTCTCGGCCGCGACGAGCGCGCCCCTGAGCAGCAGGTAACCGACCACGACGTCGCCGGAGGCCAGCAGCAGGCGGGTGGTGTTGAGGCCCACCTTGTAGATGTTCTTGACGTCCTCGCCGGTCGCGGTGAGGTCGGTGATCATCGTGCCGACGATCGCCTCCAGGTCCACGGCCGCCTTCGCGAGGGAGCCCAGCGCACCGGCCAGCTCCTCGTTGCCCTGGGCGCCGGTGAGGAACTTCTTGATCTCCTCGGACAGGGTGTTCAGCGAGGCACCCTGGTCACGGACGATCTTCCGGAAGAAGAAGTCCTGGCCCTGGATCGCCGTGGTGCCCTCGTAGAGGGTGTCGATCTTGGCGTCACGGATGTACTGCTCGATCGGGTACTCCTGGAGGTACCCGGAGCCGCCGAAGGTCTGGAGCGACTGGGCCAGCTGCTCGTACGACTTCTCGGAGCCGTAGCCCTTCACGATCGGGAGCAGCAGGTCGTTCAGGCCGTGCAGCGCCTTGGCGTCCTCGCCCGCGGCCTCCTTCTCCTGGATCGCGTCCTGGACGGTGGCGGTGTACAGGACGAGGGAGCGCATGCCCTCCGCGTACGCCTTCTGCGTCATGAGCGAGCGGCGCACGTCGGGGTGGTGCGTGATGGTGACCTTGGGGGCGGACTTGTCCATGAACTGCGACAGGTCGCTGCCCTGGACGCGCTCCTTGGCGTACTCCAGCGCGTTCAGGTAGCCGGTCGACAGCGTGGCGATGGCCTTCGTGCCGACCATCATGCGGGCGAACTCGATGATGCGGAACATCTGGCGGATGCCGTCGTGCTTGTCGCCGATCAGCCAGCCCTTGGCGGGGTGCTTGTCGCCGAAGGTCATCTCGCACGTGTTGGACGCCTTGAGGCCCATCTTGTGCTCGACGTTCGTCGCGTACACGCCGTTGCGCTCGCCCAGCTCGCCGGTGGTCCAGTCGAAGTGGAACTTGGGGACCAGGAAGAGCGAGAGGCCCTTGGTGCCGGGGCCGGCGCCCTCGGGGCGGGCCAGCACGTAGTGGAGGATGTTCTCGGACATGTCGTGCTCGCCCGAGGTGATGAAGCGCTTCACGCCCTCGATGTGCCAGGAGCCGTCCTCCTGCTCGACGGCCTTCGTGCGGCCCGCGCCGACGTCCGATCCGGCGTCCGGTTCGGTCAGCACCATCGTCGAGCCCCACTGCTTCTCGACGGCGATCTCCGCGACCTTCTTCTGCGCCTCGTTGCCCTCGTCGAAGAGGATGCCGGCGAAGGCCGGGCCGGAGCAGTACATCCAGACGGCCGGGTTCGCGCCGAGCAGCAGCTCCGCGTAGGCCCAGATCAGGGAGCGCGGGGAGGTGGTGCCGCCGATCTCCTCGGGCAGGCCCAGACGCCAGTACTCGGAGTCCATGAACGCCTGGTACGACTTCTTGAAGGTGTCCGGGACCGGTGCGGTGTTGGTCTCCGGGTCGAAGACCGGCGGGTTGCGGTCGGCGTCGGCGAAGGATTCGGCCAGCTCGTTCTCCGCGAGGCGGGTGATCTCGTCGAGGATGCTCTTCGCCGTCTCGACGTCCATCTCGGCGAACGGACCGGTGCCGTACGTCTTGTCGCGCCCGAGCACCTCGAAGAGGTTGAACTCGATGTCGCGGAGATTCGACTTGTAGTGCCCCATGGAAGGCTCCGTAATCAATAGCAGTGGCACGCAACGCCCCGGGCGCGGGGTGCGGGCCGGGCGGGCGACGAGCTGGCGGTGCGGATATCAGCTGACCTCTCCGATGATGCTACCCGCCAGTAATAAGGCGCAACCCCTCAAGGGCCTGATGTGTCCGATTACTCTTTGCTGCATGTACGGCTACGACCAGAACCCGGGCGCGCAGCAGCAGATGGGCGGCGGCTACGGCGAGCAGCCGCTGTATCCCGAGCCCTCGCCGCCGTCCCTCGGGGATGCGGTACGCGCCTTCACGACCGGCTCGCTGTCCGCCGAGGACTTCCAGCAGATCTTCGCGACGTCGAAGGTCTACTGTCCGCGCGGAGACAATCCGGGGTTTCTCGCGCTGCACAACACGCAGCAGCCGGTGATCCCGATGTTCACCACGCTCAAGGAGCTGCGGCGGTACGCGGGCAAGGAGTCCAAGTACTTCGTGATCACCGGGGCCGAGGTGATCGACCTCCTGCCGACCGGCTACGGCTTCGTCCTCGACATGGAGGGTGAGCACCGCATGGTCTTCGACGCCAAGGCCGTGGAGCAGATGGTCGACTTCGCGATGCGCCGTATGTACGGCTGATGCGTCGCGTGCGCCGTGTGCGCCGCGTGTGCGGCTGATGTGCCGCATGCGCCGTATGTACGACTGAGGTCCGTCTCCTCGGCCCCTTCCTCCGTTCTCCGCCGAGGGGTCCGCACTGTCCGGTGCGGGCCCCTCGGCGTTGTCGTGCCGGGCCGCTGCGGGTCGGGCGGTGCGGTGCGGGAATGGACTGCACCTTGCAGGATGTTCACCATTCAACTAAATTGAGTGCAGGACAACACCGGAGGTGGCGACATGCCCGCAGTTACCGTCGAAAACCCGCTGACCCTGCCCAAGGTCGCCGCGTCCGGCGATGCCGTGGCCCGCCCCGTGCTGGCCGTCACCACGGCGCCGACCGGATTCGAGGGCGAGGGCTTCCCGGTTCGCCGCGCGTTCGCCGGGATCAACTACAGGTACCTCGACCCGTTCATCATGATGGACCAGATGGGTGAGGTGGAGTACGCGGCGGGCGAGCCGAAGGGCACCCCCTGGCACCCGCACCGGGGCTTCGAGACCGTCACGTACCTGATCGACGGAACCTTCGTCCACCAGGACTCCAACGGCGGCGGCGGCACCATCCGCAACGGCGATACCCAGTGGATGACTGCCGGAAGCGGCCTCCTTCACATCGAGGCGCCGCCGGAGTCCCTCGTGATGTCAGGCGGTCTCTTCCACGGCCTCCAGCTCTGGGTGAACCTGCCCAAGGCCGACAAGATGATGGCGCCCCGGTACCAGGACATCCGAGGCGGTCAGGTCCAGCTCCTCGCCTCCCCGGACGGCGGCGCGCTGCTCCGGGTCATCGCCGGTGAGCTCGACGGCCACGAGGGCCCGGGCGTCACCCACACCCCCATCACGATGATCCACGCGACCGTTCGTCCGGGCGCCGAGGTGACCCTGCCGTGGCGCGAGGACTTCAACGGACTCGCGTACGTACTCGCCGGGCGCGGCAGCGTCGGCGCGGAGCGCCGTCCCGTCCACATGGGGCAGGCCGCGGTCTTCGGCGACGGCTCCTCGCTGACCGTCCGCGCGGACGAGAAGCAGGACGGCAACGCCCCGGACCTGGAGGTCGTGCTGCTCGGCGGCCGTCCGATCCGTGAGCCGATGGCGCACTACGGTCCGTTCGTCATGAACAGCCAGGCCGAGCTGAAGCAGGCATTCGAGGACTTCCAGGCCGGTCGACTCGGCACGGTGCCCGCCGTCCACGGCATGTGACATCCGCCGACGTGCGCTGACACCCGCCGGGCGCTGTCCGGTTGCCGTTCGGGCGGCGTCCCCGAACGGCAACCGGGCGGTGTCCGGGTGAGGCCCGGCGGAGCCCGGGCGGTGACCTGACGTGACAGTCCGTCACCCGTACGGTCGCGCACGCGGGACACGGCGCGCACACCGTGGTCGGGTGGAAGGGTGCAGATCCCCAAGCCCCTCCTGCCCGACGGCGCACGGCGCACGGCCGCCTGGTGCGGTGTCGTTCTGCTGGTCACCGGGGTGGCCGCGGTCGCCATCTGGCTGTGTGTCGCGCTCAAGACCGCCGTCACGCCTGTGCTGCTGGCCCTGCTGGGTACGGCCCTGCTCGGCCCGGTACACCGCAGGCTGACCGAATGGGGCGTGAACCGTTCGGTGGCCGCGGGGCTGACGTGCACCCTGCTCGTCGCGGTGGTCGGCGGCGCCGGGTACGTCGTCGTCACCGCGCTCGTCGATAACGGCGCGCAGATCGTCCGCTCGCTGAAGCACATCGGGCAGTGGGTCGTCGACCACTTCGGGATCGGTGAGCACACCGATGTGGACAGCCTCGCCGCCAACGCCCGGCAACTCGTCGAGAAGTTCGGCGCGAGCGCCGCGGGCGGGCTCCTTACCGGGATCAGCCTGATCGGCTCGCTGATCGCGGCCGGCGTTCTCGCCCTGCTGCTCACCTTCTTCTTCCTGCGCGACTCCGACCGGGCGGCGGGGCTCGCCCACGCGGTCGCCCCGCGCGGTACGGGGGACCTGGTCGAGGCCATGGGACGGCGAGCCTTCGACGCCGTCGAGGGCTTCATGCGCGGCACCACGTTCATCGCGCTGATCGACGCGCTCTGCATCACCGTCGGCCTGCTGATCCTGCGAGTCCCCGGGGCGGTGGGACTGGGGGCGCTGGTCTTCGTCGGTGCCTACATCCCGTATCTCGGGGCGTTCCTCTCCGGCGCGGTCGCCGTCCTGGTGGCGCTCGCCGACCGGGGATTCGTGATCGCGCTCTGGGCGCTGGGGGTCGTGGTCGCCGTGCAGCTTCTGGAGGGCCATGTCCTGCAACCGGTGATCCAGAGCCGTACGGTCCAGATGCACCCGGCCGTGATCCTGATCGCGCTCACCGCCGGGGCCTCCGTGGCGGGTCTGCTGGGCATGCTGCTCGCGGTGCCGGTCTGCGCGGCGGCCTTCGGCATCCTCGGCGAACTGCGCGGGAGAGGAACGGGTTCGTCCGGCGACTGAGGTCAGTCCGCCGGTTCCGGCTCCGGTTCCGGTTCCGGTTCCGGAACCTGGGCCTTCGACTCGTACAGCTCGAACCAGATCGACTTCCCCGCGCCCCGGGGGTCCACCCCCCACGCGTCGGCGAGCATCTCCATCAGCACGAGACCCCGCCCGCTGGACGCCATCTCCCCGGGGCGTCGCCGGTGCGGCAGTTCGTCGCTGCCGTCGGCGACCTCGACGCGGAGCCGCCGCTCGCCGTGCTCCCCCGTCGCCCTGGCCACCAGCAGGGCGTCCCCGTCCGTGTGGACGAGGACATTGGTCGCCATCTCGGAGATCATCAGCACCGCCGCGTCGACCTGCTCCGGGTCCGCCCAGTCCCGCAGCAGCTCCCGCACCTGCTGCCGCGCCACCGAGATCTGCTCCGGTTCGGCCTGCGCGATGGTCAGCGTGGTGCGCCGCCCCGCTGTCTCCTGCGGTGCTCCGCCGTCCCGCCGCAGCAGCAGTACGGCGATGTCGTCCTCCCGGCGGTCCGCCAGCGGTCCCGTCGTGTAGTGCGAGGTCGGCCCGTGCACGGCCTGGACGAGGGTGTCCGCGAGCTTCTCCAGGTCGTCCGTCTGCTGCTCCAGGATCGGACGCAGCCGGATCCAGCCGGTGGCCATGTCGTGGCCGCCGGTCTCGATGAGCCCGTCCGTGCAGAGCATGATCGTTTCCCCCGGGCCCAGGGTGAGCCGGCTCGTCGGATAGTCGGCGTCCGTCTCGACGCCGAGCGGCAGCCCGCCCTCGGTCTGGCGGATCATCGCCGTTCCGTCGGCCGTCACCACGACCGGGTCGGGGTGGCCGGCCCGTGCGATGTCGAGGACGCCGGTCTCCGGATCGGCCTCCGCGTACAGACAGGTCGCGAAGCGCGGTCCGGTCTCCTCCCCCTCCTCGTACGCGTCGGTGAGCCCGACGAGGAACCGGGACGCCCGGGAGAGCACCGCGTCCGGCCGGTGCCCCTCGGCCGCGTACGCGCGCAGGGCGATCCGCAACTGCCCCATCAGTCCCGCCGCGCGCACGTCATGGCCCTGGACGTCGCCGATGACGAGAGCGATCCGGCCGTTGGGGAGCGGGATCATGTCGTACCAGTCGCCCCCGACCTGGAGTCCGCCACCGGTCGGGACGTAGCGGGCGGCGACGGTCATGCCCGGGACGGCGGGGCCGAGGGACGGCATCATCGAGCGCTGGAGCCCCAGTGACAGTTCCCGTTCGGTCTCGGCGACCCCGGCACGCGCCAGCGCCTGGGCGAGCATCCGTGCGACCGTCGTCAGCACCGACCGCTCCTCCGCGGAGAACGACACCGGGTGGCGGAACGCCGCCAGCCAGGCACCCATGGTCCGCCCCGCCACCGTGAGCGGAAGAAAGGCCCAGGACTGGCGGGCGAACGGGCTGGCGAGCGGCCAGGTGACCGGGTAACGCCTCCGGTACTCCTCGGGCGAGGGCAGATAGATCGCCCGGCCCGTCCGTATCACCTCGGCGGCCGGATAGTCGGCGTCCAGCAGTATCTCGTTGAACGGGCCCTCGTCGCCGGCCTTGTGTCCGTGATGTCCGGTGATCGACAGCCGGTCGCCCGCGATCCCGAAGATCGCCAGACCGTCCGGGGAGAACCCGGGCATGGACAGCGAGGCGGCGACGCGCAGTACCTCCTCCGTGGACCGCGCCTCGGCGAGCGCACGGCCCGCGTCCAGCAGGAACGCCTCGCGGGAACGACGCCAGTCCCCGGTGATGGCGGTGTGCGCCCCGGCGGCACCCGGCTGCGGTTCGGCGACCTCCTGGAGGGTGCCGACCAGCGAGTAGTCCATGCCGCCCGGCTCCTCCGGCGGCAACGGCTTGGACCGGCTGCGCACGGTGCGCAGCACCCGGCCCTGCGGATCCACGATGCGCAGCCGGGCCTCGGCGAGGGTGCCCTCGGCGAGCGCGAGGCTCACCACCCCGTAGATCTCGTTCCAGTCGACCGGATGGAAGTGCGAACGCACCGCCGACTCGCGGAAGACGCCGGGCACCGGGGGCAGCTCCAGCAGCCGGGCCGCCTCCGCGTCGAGCGTCACGGTCCCGGCTCCGTTGTCCCAGTGCCACAGGCCGGTCGAGGTGGCGGCCAGGACATCTTCGCTGCGCATTGTCCCACTTTAGGAAGATCTGATCCGAGAACGCCAGTGTGGTCGGCCACCCGGTGAACCGTGGTCGGCCCGCCGGTGCCGCCCGGTGCCGGGGGCGGGGCGGGGCGGGGTTGTGCTCCGGCCGGGGCCGGGACCCGTTCGCCCGTTCCGGATGATCTTGAAATGACAATGTCAATGAAGAGGTGCGGGCGCGGGCGGTAGCCTTGGGTGGCTGAATCCACCCCGAACCGCGAAGACTGGATGAACGACGATGCATCGGTACAGGTCACACACCTGCGGCGAGCTCCGCGCCTCTGACGTCGGCACCGACGTCCGGCTGAGCGGCTGGCTGCACAATCGCCGAGACCTGGGCGGCATCCTCTTCATCGATCTGCGCGACCACTACGGTCTGGTGCAGCTCGTCGCCCGCCCGGGCACCCCCGCCAACGAGGCGCTGGCGAAGCTCACCAAGGAAACCGTCGTACGGATCGACGGCAAGGTCTCCGCACGCGGCGCCGACAACGTCAACCCGGAGCTCCCGACCGGCGAGATCGAGATCGAGGTGACCGAGGTCGAGGTGCTGGGCGAGGCCGCGCCGCTGCCCTTCACGATCAACACCGAGGACGGGGTCAACGAGGAGCGGCGCCTGGAGTACCGCTTCCTCGACCTGCGCCGCGAGCGCATGCACCGGAACATCATGCTGCGTTCGGCCGTCATCGCCTCCATCCGCTCCAAGATGGTGGCCCTCGGCTTCAACGAGATGGCGACCCCGATCCTCACCGCGACCTCTCCCGAGGGTGCTCGTGACTTCGTCGTCCCGTCCCGCCTGAACCCGGGCAAGTTCTACGCCCTGCCGCAGGCCCCGCAGCAGTTCAAGCAGCTGCTGATGATCTCGGGCTTCGACCGCTACTTCCAGATCGCGCCGTGTTTCCGCGACGAGGACGCCCGCGCCGACCGCTCGCCCGGCGAGTTCTACCAGCTCGACGTCGAGATGTCGTTCGTCGAGCAGGAGGACGTCTTCCAGCCGATCGAGAAGCTGATGACCGAGCTCTTCGAGGAGTTCGGCAACGGTCGTCACGTCACCTCGCCGTTCCCGCGCATCCCGTTCCGCGAGTCGATGCTGAAGTACGGCAACGACAAGCCGGACCTGCGCGCCAAGCTGGAACTCGTCGACATCTCCGACATCTTCGCCGACTCGGAGTTCAAGGCGTTCGCCGGCAAGCACGTCCGTGCCCTCCCGGTCCCGGACACCGCGGGCCAGTCCCGGAAGTTCTTCGACGGCCTCGGCGACTACGCCGTCCAGCACGGTGCCAAGGGTCTTGCCTGGGTCCGTGTCGGCGAGGACGGCGGCCTTGCCGGTCCGATCGCCAAGTTCCTCACCGAGAACGACATCAAGACGCTCACCGAGCGCCTGTCCCTCGTCCCCGGCCACGCCGTCTTCTTCGGCGCCGGCGAGTTCGACGAGGTCTCCAAGATCATGTCCGTCGTCCGCGTCGAGGCCGCCAAGCGCGCCGGCCACTTCGAGGAGGACGTCTTCCGGTTCTGCTGGATCGTCGACTTCCCGATGTACGAGCGGGACGAGGACACCGGCAAGATCGACTTCTCCCACAACCCCTTCTCGATGCCCCAGGGCGGCATGAAGGACCTGGAGGAGAAGGACCCGCTGGACATCCTCGCCTGGCAGTACGACATCGTCTGCAACGGCATCGAGCTGTCCTCGGGCGCCATCCGCAACCACGAGCCCGACGTCATGCTCAAGGCGTTCGAGATCGCCGGTTACGACCGCGAGACCGTCGAGCACGAGTTCGCGGGCATGCTCCGGGCCTTCCGCCTCGGCGCCCCGCCGCACGGCGGTATCGCCCCGGGCGTCGACCGCATCGTGATGCTCCTGGCGGACGAGCCCAACATCCGCGAGACGATCGCTTTCCCGCTCAACGGCAACGCCCAGGACCTGATGATGGGCGCCCCGACCGAGCTGGACGAGTCCCGCCTGCGCGAGCTGAACATCCAGCTCCGCAAGCCCGCCGCGACGGCGAAGGACAAGGACAAGGCGGAGAAGTAAGCCACACCGGAACGCTCCGGGTTTCACGTGAAACAGCCTCCGGCCGGTCTCTCCGGCCGGAGGCTGTTTTCGTGCCGCGCCGTCGGTGGCGTTCGCCGTCGCCCTCACCAATCGCGGGTGGCGATGAGTTCCTCCGCGTCCGCGTCCGCGAAGCCGTAGGCCGTCGCGACGAACCAGAAGTCCTCTGCTATCTCTTCACGGGCAACCGTTTCGATCTCGCTCCCGGCCGCCTCGAACTCCTCCTCCAGCACGTTGAACTCCTCGGTGGCCGCATGCGTCAGGACGTACAGGGCTGTCAGGTCCGAGGGGCGCTCCGCCTCGATGCACTCGCACAACCGCAGCAGGATCGCCTTCCCCTTGTCGAGGACATGATCCGGGTAGTACGTGTCCGCGTAGAGCGGCCGAAGGAAAGCCCGCTCCGCTGCCTGCTGGTTGGTGATCGGCATGGTGTCCGCCCGTCTCTTTCGAGGAACCGATGGGGCGATCATTCATCACCCCACTGACACTGCTCCGTACCGCTGGCTGACGCCTCGGGCCCCTGTTCCCGGGGTGGAGCCGCTGTGGGATGCCGGTCCCGTGGTGTGCGGACGGAGGGGGCGTGCGGTGGGCGGGCCCGCATGCCCGAACTGCGGGGCGAGTCGGCGGCGCGGAGGTCATGTATCTGCGGAGCGGTTGGGGCGGGAGGAGGGTACCTGGACGCGGTGGGCGTACCGCCGTATGGCCCCCGTGCGGATTCGCGCTTGCGTGACTCGGCGTTAACTGGGCTCGGAGGCACCGAGTGTGACGGGGAACCCGCCCGTGTCCGCATGCGCCCACGACCGTCGAGGAGAGTCCGTGTCCGTGTCCCGTACGTCGGCTGTTCGGCGTCGTCCCCCGTATGCCGTCCGTGCCGGTACCTGCGTGGCCGCGATCGTGTTGCTCGCGGCCTGCGGGGATTCGGCGGGTTCCGACGCCGACACCGCCGTCGGCTCCCACGGGAAGTCGGCGGCGGCCACGTCCTCCGCCGTGCCCGGGACGAAGGGGACGCAGCCGAAAGGTTCGCAGACGGAGGGGCCGCAGACGAAGGGATCCGGGTCCGCGAAGCCGACGGAGGAGCGGCAGGCGGACGGGCCGCCGGGAAAGGCCGCCCCCGCCCCGCGTGCTCCGCGTCTCCGCCCCGGCCAGATCCCCGGACTGGGGTCACTGACCAGGGGCAGGATCCCGGCGGACGCCCGGCAGGCTCTCGTCGTCACCGGTGACTCCTACGACTCCAGCCTGTCCACCGCCGTTCTCTACACCCGCGACGCTCCCGGCGGGGGCTGGCGGGCGGTCACCCCTCGCTGGGAGGCACACAACGGGCTGAACGGCTGGGCCGACAAGCACTGGGAGAACGACTTGCGCACTCCGGTCGGGATCTACGGGCTGACGGCTGCGGGCGGGCTGTTCGCGCCGCCGAACACCGTGTTCCCGTACGAACAGGACCCGGCCTACTCGGTGAGCGGCGAGGGCTTTGACGGGGAACCTCTCGAAGGTTCCTTCGATTATGTCGTCGCGATCGACTACAACCGGACGCCCGGTGTCTCGCCCCTGGACCGGGAACGCCCGCTCGGGCAGGAACGAGGGGGCGGCATCTGGCTCCATGTGGACCACGGCGGCCCGACGCAGGGCTGTGTCTCGCTCTCCGAGAACCACATGAGGGAGCTGCTGAGGCTTCTCGACCCGAGGAAGAACCCGGTGGTGGTGATGGGGGACGCCGGATGGCTCGAAGGGTGACGGGGGGAGGCAGTGGGGGGCAGCCCCATGGGGAGCCGACTGGAGGACGGGGTGCGGCCGGTCGGTGGGCTGCGAAGTGCGGAGCGCGGCCGGGGCACGGAGCGCGGCCGGAGCATGGAGCGTGGCAGGGGTATGGAGCGCGGCCGGGGGCCGGGACCACTTGGTGGTGGTCCCGGCCCCCGGCCGTGTGCAGGTGGGGAGGGGAAGGCCCGGTTACGCGGGCTTCTCCTCCAGGCGGGGGAACAGCACCGCGCCCTTGGTGACCGTGGCGCCCGCCGGGAGCCGGCCCCAGCTACCCGCGTCCTGGACGCGCTGGTCGGCGAGTGCGCCCAGGGACGCCTCGGCGCCGAGGGAGTCCCACAGCTTCTGCGAGGTCTCCGGCATCACGGAGTTCAGCAGCACCGCGACGCCGCGCAGCGACTCGGCGGCGGTGTAGAGGATCGTCGCGAGGCGGGCCCGGCCCTCGGGGCTGGTGTCCTTGGCGACCTTCCACGGCTCCTGCTCCGTGATGTAGCCGTTGACCTGCTTCACGAAGTCGAAGATCGCCAGGATGCCCGCCTGGAAGTCCAGCTCCTCGCCGATCTTCCGGTCGGCCGTGGCGACGGCCTTCGCCAGGCCTTCCTGGACCGCCTTCTCCGCCTCACCCGGGGCGGTGGCCTCCGGGAGCGCGCCGTCGAAGTACTTGCCGACCATGGCGGCGACGCGGGAGGCGAGGTTGCCGTAGTCGTTGGCGAGCTCGGAGGTGTAGCGGGCGGAGAAGTCCTCCCAGGAGAACGAGCCGTCGCTGCCGAAGGCGATGGCGCGCAGGAAGTACCAGCGGTACGCGTCCACGCCGAAGTGCGAGGTGAGATCCTGCGGCTTGATGCCGGTCAGGTTCGACTTCGACATCTTCTCGCCGCCGACCATCAGCCAGCCGTTTGCGGCGACCTTGCCGGGCAGCGGCAGGCCCTGCGCCATCAGCATCGCGGGCCAGATCACCGCGTGGAAGCGGAGGATGTCCTTGCCCACCAGATGGACGTCGGCGGGGAAGGTGGCGTCGAACTTCTCCTGGTTGGCGCCGTAGCCGACCGCTGTGGCGTAGTTCAGCAGGGCGTCGACCCACACGTAGATGACGTGCTTCTCGTCCCACGGCACCGGGACGCCCCAGTCGAAGGTCGAGCGCGAGATGGAGAGGTCCTGAAGGCCCTGCTTGACGAAGTTCACTACCTCGTTGCGGGCGGACTCGGGCTGGATGAAGCCGGGGTTGTTCGCGTAGAACTCCATCAGCTTCGGGCCGTACGCGCTCAGCTTGAAGAAGTAGTTCTCCTCCTTGAGGATCTCCACCGGCTTCTTGTGGACCGCACACAGCTTGGTGCCGTTCTCGTCCTCGATGAGGTCGCCGGGGAGCTTGTACTCCTCGCAGCCCACGCAGTAGGGGCCCTCGTACCCGCCCTTGTAGATCTCGCCCTTGTCGTACAGGTCCTGCACGAACTCCTGCACCCGGTCGGTGTGGCGCTTCTCCGTCGTACGGATGAAGTCGTCGTTGGCGACGTTCAGGTGCTCCCAGAGGGGCTTCCACGCCTCCTCGACGAGCTTGTCGCACCACTCCTGCGGGGTGACGTCGTTCGCCTCGGCCGTGCGCATGATCTTCTGACCGTGCTCGTCCGTGCCGGTGAGGTACCACACCTTCTCGCCGCGCTGACGGTGCCAGCGGGTGAGCACGTCGCCTGCGACGGTCGTGTAGGCGTGGCCCAGGTGAGGAGCGTCGTTGACGTAGTAGATGGGGGTCGATACGTAGAAACTCTTCACGCCGTCGCCCCCTTGCTTCTCGGATCCAGTGGCCGCCATGGTCGAAATCCTAACGGCCTGCGGGAGATCGACTCACACGGATAAGCCCCGGGTCCGGCTCGTGGGAACGCCGGGACCGGTCCGTGGAACCCGCGGGAGCCGGGACGCGCGCCCGGGGCCGCCGACGAGGTCGTCACCGTCGCGACTCCCGGCCGCCGCCCTCCCCTGCCGGTTCCACACCTGGCCCACAGACGCCCCACAGGGCTTCTCAAGCGCCCCCACAGGGTTCCCCGTGACGGCGCAAAGAGACCTTTGCGAGACATCCATTCCCCCGACGAAGACGCATCCTGGTGGGGAGTGGACACGCATGTACGAGGCAGAGGACATCACGATGCGGGTACTGGTCGCCGAGGACGAAGAGATCTTGGCGGAGCTGGTCGCCACCGGGCTGCGGCGGGCCGGCTTCGCCGTCGACACGGTGTACAGCGGCGACGCGGCCCTCGCCTATCTGGGGCTGCACGACTACGACGTCGTCGTCCTCGACCGCGATCTGCCACGGGTGCACGGCGACGACGTGGCGCGGCGACTTGTCGCCACCGGTTCCCGGACCAGGATCCTGATGCTCACGGCGGCCGGTTCCATGGAGGACCGGGTCGCCGGACTCGATCTCGGTGCCGACGACTACCTGGGCAAACCGTTCGAGTTCCCCGAGCTGGTGTCGCGGGTACGGGCGCTGCGCCGTCGCAGCGCCCGCCCCGTGCCGCCGCAGCTCGAACGGCACGGCATCCGGCTCGACACCGTGCGGCGCACCGCTTCCCGGGAGGGCCGGGAGCTCGATCTCTCGCCGAAGGAGTTCTCGGTGCTCCAACTGCTGCTGGAGGCGGACGGCGGGACCGTCAGCGCGGAGGAACTGCTGGAGCGGGCCTGGGACGCCAACGCCGATCCTTCCCCGAGCTCGCGACTCGGTTCGAGCAGGGAGATGCCCCAGCCCGGTGCCGTCCGGGTCTGCATGAGCAAGCTGCGGGGGAAGCTGGGGGAACCGGCGCTGATCCGTACGGTGCAAGGCGTGGGGTACGTCCTGTGACGCGCTCGTCGCGCGACGCCCGTGCCGCGCGCACGTCGCGCGTGTCACCCATGTCCCGTACGTTTCGTTTCTCCCGTTCATCCTGTTCATCGGAATCGTCGGGATCGTTCAGTGGGCCATCGGGGTCGTTCCGTGGACGTTTCCTTCACGTCCCGCACGTTCAGCACTCCACGATCCGGACCCGGATCGCGCTCGTGTACGGGGGCGTCTTCCTGGTCCTGGGCACCGCGCTGCTCGCGACCGTCAACCTCGCCTCCCGCGCGGGCACGGACTCCCAGGCGCGGGACATCGCCCGCACCGCCGCGGTCGTCCAGCCGGGATACGCGGTGAACGGCCCTCTCGTCTACCGGCGCCCGCTCGGGCCGCCCACCGTCTACGACCTCACCGACCACGTCAGCGACGCGGCCGGCCACCAGTTGCTCATCTGGTCCGTCGCCGCGCTGCTGGTCATGACCGCCTGTGCGGTCGGCGTGGGGTGGTGGATCGCGGGACGTGTCCTGAGGCCCGTCCACGCCATGACCGCGAAGGCCCGCCGCCTGTCCGAGCACACACTCCACGAACGGATCGCGTCCAGCGGCCCCGACGACGAGCTCAAGGAGCTCGGCGACACGCTCGACGCGCTGCTGGCCCGGCTGGAGAAGGCGTTCGACAGCCAGCGACGGTTCATCGCCAACGCCTCGCACGAACTGCGGACACCGCTCGCCACCCAGCGGGCCGCGATCCAGATCGGTCTGGACAACCCGTCCCAGGAGGACCTGGTACGGACCCGGCAGACCCTCCTGGACAACAACCGGCGCAGCGAACGGCTCATCGAGGGGCTGCTGGTCCTGGCGCGCAGCGAGCGCGGGCTCGCGGCGGGCGAGCGGGAGGCGGTGGACTTCGCGCGGGTGGTGGTGGAGGAGGCGGCCCGGCGACCGGCCGCGAACGGTCGGTACCCGGACATGAAGGTCGACGCCGGACCGTGCACGGTGCGGGGGAACCGGATGCTGCTCGCCCAGCTGGCGGCCAATCTGCTGGCCAACGCCGTGACCTACAACGTGCCCGAGGGCGTTGTCGAGGTGTCGGTGGTGACGGCGGGCGACGGTGTGCTGCTGGAGGTGCGCAACACCGGACCGGAGGTGGACGCGGCGGACATTCCCGGGCTGTTCGAGCCGTTCCGGCGGGGTGAGGGGAAGGACCGGATGGGGCGGGGATCGGGGCTCGGCCTCTCGATCGTGCGGTCCATCGCCGTCGCGCACGGCGGTACGGTCACGGCTGTGCCGGGCCCCGGGGGCGGGCTCACCGTGACCGTACGCCTGCCGGCCGATCAGCCTTCGGTGTCCGCCGCGCGGTCCGCGATCCACGCGGGGAGGGCGGCCAGGATCTCGCGGTAGAACGTGGTGTCCGCGACCTCGCGGGGAGCGGGGCCCGCGTGGAAGAACCCGGCGTTCGGCGCGTCCAGCTTCCGCAGGAAGTCGAAGCCCTTCGCGTCCTCGTCGCCGAACGCGACGAACTGGAAGAACAGCGGCAGTCGCGCCGCGTCGGCGAGCGCCTGCTTGGCGGCCTGCTTGACGTCCGGCGGACCGTCCGTCTGGAAGACCACCAGGGCGGGACCGGTCGCGTCCGACTTCTCGTAGTGGGCGACGACCTCCTCGACGGCGCGGTGGTAGTTCGTGCGGCCGAGGCGTCCCAGGCCCGCGTTCAACTCGTCGATCCGGCCCTCGTGGTCGGCGAGTTCGACCGTGCCGGTGCCGTCGATGTCGGTCGAGAAGAAGACGACGTGGACGGTGGCGGCCTCGTCCAGATGCGCGGCGAGCGCCGCGGTGCGGTCGCCGAGGTGCTGGGCGCTGCCGTCCTTGTAGAACGGGCGCATGGAGCCGGAACGGTCCAGGACCAGGTAGACGGTGGCCCGCAGCCCGGTCAGGCCGTGCGTCTTCAGCCCGGACTGGGCGGCCTTGTACGCGTCGACGAGCCCGGGGGCGCGGGACTTGACCCGGGCGAGGGAGAGGGCCGGCTTCGCGGGAGCGGGAGCGGGAGCGGGAGCGGGAGCGGAGGTGGGGGTGGGGGTGCTGGGCGCGGTGGGAGCGGGGACGGAGACGGGGTCGGGGCCCGGCTCTGCGGTTTTGGCCTCGGGCTTGAGCTCGGGCTTGGGTTCGGCCTCGGGCTTGGTTTCGGTCGCGGTCGCGGTCGCGGGTTCGGCCTCAGGCTTGGTTTCGGTTTCCGGCTCGGGCGCGGTTTCGGCCTCGGGCTCGACCCTGACCTCGGCCTCGACCTCGGGCTTGACCTCGGCCTCGGATTCCGGCTTCGTGGGCGCGGTCGTGGCTTCGATCGGCTCGGGTTCGGCGGCCGGTTCGTCCACCGGCTCGGCGACCGGTTCGGCGACCGGTTCGGGCGCGGTGACCTCGGCCACCGGCTGGGGTTCGGGCTCCCGCGTCGGTTCCGGTGCCTGTTCCGGCGCCGGCGTCTCCGTCGGCTCGGCGGGAACATCGGCGGAGACCTGGTCACCGGCCTTCTCCGATGCCGTGGTTTCCTCGGCCACCGTGGTTTCCTCGGCCACCGGTTCGGGCTCGGCCACCGGTTCGAGCTCGGTGGCCGTCGACTCCCGGGGTTCGGTCTTCTTCGGCTCCGGTTCGCGCTCCGGGCTCTCGGCCTTCGGCTCCGGCTCCTGTTCCGGCTCCGGTTCCGTGGTCCTCGGGGTCGACCCCTGGGACGGAACAGTGGGGAGGGACGCCTTGTCGAAGGCGGCAGCCACCAGGTCCGATGCCAGGCCGCTGTCGCGATCGGCGGACCGGGGCGAAGCGGGGGCCGGGATCGAAGCCTTGGCGGCCGGGGCGGTTTCGCGCACCGGGGCGGTCTTCGCGGACGGCTCGTCCACCGTCTTCGTGGCCGCCTCCGACTCCGTGGGCGCGGTGCGTTCGGCCTGGGGCGGAACCGTGGCCGTCGGTGCCGGCACGTCCTGCTCCGCGCGGTCGCGGCCGAACACCTTGCGCAGCAAGCTCCGAATGCCCATGAACGAGGCCTTTCGCGTGAGTTGAGTGCGATGAAATGTCCGACCTGTGGGAATTGATCCCTGGCCAGGGCGGATACGTAAGGTTAGCGGCCGGATCCGGCCCTTCGTCGGCACGGCCCGCCCGTGTGGACGGCGATCCCGCGATCGGTCCACGTCCGTCACACCTTGTGCGCATGGAGTGCGGGCCCGACCTGTGTCGTTCGCATGTACTCCCGTGGCCCGGAGCCGTCTCGTTGGCGTGCGCGAGCGGTGTATCCGGCCCAAAGTCGGCCGCAGCGCCGTCCGTTGTTCACGCCTGTGGGCGGGCAGGGACCTCAGGGGAAAAGCGTCTCGTAGAACACGTCGTGGGGCGTGTGCCGTTGTGGACGGGACGATGCATTCCGGCCTCGTTCGTGTGACCGGCGGCGCAGTCGCTCCGGCGACGGCGCCGCCGTCCCCCGGGCGGCCTGGTCGGCGGAACCACCGGCGGCAACCGGCGGCAACCGGCGCTGCGCCACCGGACCGCACTACAGTCGTACGCATGGTTTCCGGTGAGGCGCCGCAGGCGGAAGGCAGTGTCCGGGTCGACGTCTGGATCTGGTCGGTCCGGCTGACGAAGACGCGTTCGCAGGCCACCGCCGCCTGCCGCGCGGGTCATGTGAAGGTCGCCGGCGAGCGAGCCAAGCCCGCCCAGACGGTGCGCGTCGGCGACGAGGTACGGCTTCGGCACGCGGGCCGGGACCGGATCGTGGTCGTGTCGAAGATCGTGAAGAAGCGCGTGGGGCCGCCGGTGGCGGCGGAGTGCTTCATCGACAACAGCCCGCCACCGCCGCCGCGCGAGGCGGCGGTCCAGGTGCCGGTACGGGACCGGGGTGCCGGACGGCCGACCAAGCGGGACCGGCGCGAGATGGAGCGGCTGCGGGGGAGCGGGCCCGCCCTGTGACGATCGGGCCGTGGCCGCCTACGGCTGCGGCGAGGCGATCGCCCGGGCCGCCGCCACCTCCTGACGCAGCGGAGCCAGCACACCCCGGTCGTCGCCGGGCACCTCCGTCCGGACGTCGACCAGGTCCTCGCCGGCGCGTATCCCGTCCGCCAGTTCCCGCAACTGCCGCCGGATCGCCGCCACCTCCTCGGCGGGCGGCTCGGGTGCCCCGTGATCGACCCGGACCCGGGCCGCCGTCGCCGCGTCCACGACGCGTTCGACCGCGACCACCAGTGGCCACCACGCGGCGGCCCGGGTGCCGACCGGTGGCGGTTCCGTCAGGGCCCGCTGGAATTCGGAGCGCACGACCGACAGATCGCGGTAGATCCGGCGCCGGGCCCGCACCCGCTCCGCGGCTGTCGATTCGCCGCCGGTGGTGGTGCCGTCGATGGTGGTGGTTTCGGGCCCGTCCGGCCCACCGGCGCCCTGCCCTTCGAACGCGCACGCCACGTAGTCGGCGATGTCCGCCACCGCGTCCGCGAGCCGGTGCCCGACCCGGACGTGCCAGCTCTCCGGCCACAGCAGGTAGCCCGCGACCAGCACGATCGCGCAGCCGATCAGGCTGTCCAGGAAACGCGGCAGGACCAGGTGGACGCCCTGGTGGTTCAACAGGTCGGACAGCAGCAGGATGACCGGGGTGATGGCCGCGGTCTGGAACGCGTATCCCTTCGCCGTGAGCGCCGGGATCAGCGCCGCGAGCACCACCATCACCGGCACGTCCCACCAGCCGATCGGTACCTCGGCGAGCACCGGGGCGGCGATCACCAGACCGGCCGCGGTGCCCACCGAGCGCAGTACGGCCCGCGAGAAGACCGAGCCGAAGTCGGGTTTCAGGACGAACGTCACGGTCAGCGCGACCCAGTAGGAGCGCGGGACCGGGATCAGCGAGGTGAGCGCCTGGGCCAGGCCGATGCACAGGGCCAGGCGGAGCCCGTACCGCCACGAGGCCCCGGAGAACAGCACGGCGCGCGTCGTGCGGCGCACGCGTACTCCGAGGGCGGCGGGGCGGCCGAGCCGGTCGTCGACGTTGTACGGGTCGGGATCGGCCTTGTGCACGACGGCCGCCGCGTGCCGCAGCGCGGCGTCCACCGCCCGGGCGGCCGGAAGATCCGGTGCGAGCAGGGTGAGCGCGGGGTCATCGGTGCGGCTCTCCTCGACGGCGGCGGCAAGATCGCGCACCGCCGCCGGGATCGCGTCCGGCAGCGGGCGTCGCCGCACATGCACCGCGGGCGCGGCCTCCACGAGCGGGATGACGACGTTGAGCTGGGCGAGCAGCCGCACCATGGCGTTGCTGCGGCCGTGGTAGCGGGCCCGGCGGGCCAGGATCAGGTCGTAGGAGGTGTTGAGGGACTGGGTGACTGCCTGCCGCCGTTCCTCGTACGCGTCGGTGCCGGCGGCCTCCAGCAGGTCGGCCACGGCGAGGTAGGTGTCCGCGACCGCCACCCGTTCCGGCAGTTTGCCGCGCAGCGGCCACGCCAGCAGGGTCAGCGCGAGGACGAACAGGCCGCCGACCGTGAGCAGCAGCGGTGCCACCCACCAGGGGTCCGGCATCGGGAGTCCGGCGCCGACCACCGCGTTGAGCAGGAGCAGCAGACCGGACACGGAGGCGATGGCGCCGATCGTCGACATCATCCCGGAGACCAGGCCGACCACCGTCAGCGCGGCGACCGCCGTCCAGCCGGTTCCGTACACCAGCGTGCCGAGCATGATGCCGAGTGCGCCGAAGAGCTGCGGCACGGCGATGTTGAGGACGCGCATCCGGTACGCGTCGGCGGTGTCGCCGATGACGCCGGAGAGCGCGCCCATGGAGACCAGCGCCCCGTACGCGGGACGGTCCAGCGCGAACCCGACGGCGAGCGGGGCGGCCAGGGCGATCGAGGCGCGGACGACAGCGGCCCGGGCGATGGGGGTGGACGGCCGGGGCCGCAGCCCGCTCAGCAGCCACGGGGGCGGGGCGGCGCGCCTGCGTCCGGATTCGGCCTCCGTGTCGGTCATGGTGTCCCCCTGCGCGGTGTTCTCGGAGCCCCGCGGTGTTCTTGGAGCCTCGTCGGGTGACCTTCGACCGGAAGGCGGACGCGGCATGGTGCGTGCGATTCCGAGGTGCCGGGACGGCCCGGTGGTGGAGTCACCACCGTACGCAGGAGGGACTGCTCGTCCGCGGCGAGGCCTGCTTCCCGGACGGGCGCGGGACGGGTGCGGTGCGGCTCCGGGGCGGTCTTTCGGGGGACCCGGGACGGCTTGCGCCCGTCTTCCGGACCGACGCGGGGCGGGCCGGGGCGGTCTTTCGGGGGACCCGGGACGGTCTGTGTCCGCTTCCCGGGGACGCGGGACGGTCCGGGCGTGCGGGCCGGACGGCCGGGGGTCAGAGCACCAGGACGGTCTTGCCGCGCGCGCCGCCCGCCCGGTTCCGGTCGAGGGCCTGCGGGGCCTTCTCCAGCGGGAGTTCGATGTCGATGGGGACGCGCAGCATGCCCTCGGCGGCGCCTGCGGCCAAGACGTCGAGCAGCACCGGGCTGGGTTCGAGCCGGAAGTCGATACCGGTCACACCGGCGGGGAGCGCGGCTCGCCCGGCCACGCCTCGGGTGGTGAGGGCGGTGCCTCCGGCGCGCACCAGCGCGGCGCGGGCGGCGAAGGCGTCCGGATCGGTGGCGACCAGGTCGACCAGCGCGTCCACACCGTTCGGGAACATCTCCCGCACCGCCGTTTCGAGGGGGCGGTACACCGTGTCGATCGTGGCAGCGGCGCCCAGGTCCGCCATTCGCCGCCGCTCGTCGCCGCGTACGGCCGCGATCACGCGGATGTCCCGGGCCGCCGCGAGCTGGGTCAGCAGGCTGCCGACGCCGCCCGCCGCCCCGACGACCAGCAGGCTCTCGTGGCCGCGGAGCGCCACGGTCTCCAGGATCTGGGCGGCTGCCGTCCCGGCGGACGGCAGCGCCGCGGCGACATCGAGGGGCAGCCCGGGCGGAACGAGGGCGACCGCGGAGTCCTGCGCCACGGTCGTGTAGTCGCAATACGTGCCGATGCCGGTGCCGGAGGAAGGACCGGCGGCCCGGCCGAAGACCGGGTCGCCGACCCGGAAGCGGTTCGGCCCGTTGCCGATCATGTCCACCCGGCCCGCGAAGTCCACCCCGACGACCAGTGGGAACACCTGGGAGGTGCTGTCGTCCGGGGAGCGTTGCGCGGCCTGCCAGTCGCACGGGTTGAGAGCGGTGTACTCGACCCGGACCCGGATTTCCCCGGCCCCCGGCTCCGGCTTGGGAATCTCGATGAGTTCGGGCTCGGCCCGGAACGCGCTGACGGCTATCGCTCGCATGCGGAAGACCTTTCAGTCGTCCCCGATCCGACGGTCATGAGAACCACTTTTCCCCGGCTCGTCCACCGACGCACGTCGAGTCCGGCCCGGCCACCGGTGGGTGCGTACGGCGTACAGCGCCGCCGCGCACAGCGCCACCGCGAGTCCCGCGCCGAACACGGTCCACACCGTGGTGCGCAGCGATTCCGTCAGCGCGTCGTACACCGCCGCCGCACCGCCCGTCTCGCCGTCCGGCACCTCGGCCAGCACCCGGCTGCGGGCGATCGCGATCACCGCGCGCAGCACCAGCGCCCCCAGCGCGAAGCCGAGGCCGACCACCGCCGTGGCCAGGAGCGCGGCGTGGATGCCCCGCCGCCGTACGGGACCGCCGCGCAACCGTCCCACGACCGCGGCCGCGCCCACCGTCAGCACCGCGAACACCACCGTGCCGACGGCCGGCCAGAGGCTGCCGGTGCGCAGCAGGCGGAAGCTCCGGCGCAACTGCTCGGCCCGGTCGGCGGAGATGAGCGTGATGTCGGTGTGCTGGACCGGAATCCGGTCGGCGAACGGCACCCCGTTCTCCTCCAGGTTCTTCCTGACCTGCTCGGTCACCGGGGCCAGATCGATGGTCACGGCCTCGCCGGTGTCGCCGTCCAGGGCGGCGGTGACGGCCTGGTGGGCGGTGCGGTTGGCGGCGTCCCACGCGTCCCGGAAGGCGTCGGTGGTGGTGAAGGACAGCACCGCCCGGTGCAGGAAGTCCCGCACGGTGCCCTGGAGCGGACCCGCGTCGATCTGCTTCGTCGTCGCGTCGGTGATCAGGCCCGCGACCGTGTCGCGGACCTGGGGATCGGAGGCGAGCGGGGACACCGCGGCGACGTACCGGTCGGTGTCGTCGATCTCCAGGTCCACCCAGGCGGACAGCGCGCTCAGCGGAACGAGCAGGGCGAGCAGCACCAGCACCGCGCCCGCCCATGTCGCCGAGAGATACGTCCGCACCTCTCCAGGAAATCCCGTGCCCCGGTGCCGCGCCCCGGACCGTACGCCATCCGAGTTGCCGGGTGGGGCGGCCGGGTGTGCCCTGGATGGAGACCGGCGACGGAAGGAGTTCTCCGCCATGGCCACTCACGCAGCGATGCCGACACGCCGACGGACCCGGGGCCGGGGCCGGGCGCATGCGCGTCGGAGCAGCACGTTCGCCTGGGCCGTACCCGCCGTGCTGGGTGCGGCGTACGGCCTGTACGCGTCGTTCATCCTCCGCAACAACGGCGCGACCGGCTACCGGCAGTTCTGGTACGGCCTGATCACCGCGGCGGTGCTCGCGGTGCTCTGCTTCGGGCTGGGGCGGATCCAGCGCTCCATGCTGCCGTTGGTGCGGGCGGCGGCCTACGGGGCGCTGACAGCCGCGTCGATCGGCCTGCTGGTGGGGCTGACGGGGTCGAGCGTGCTGAGGTCCTCGGCGCTGGGACTGTCGGTCGGGCTGGGGATGTTCGTCACCATGTTCTACATCTTCTACACGCACGAGAGAACGTGACCCGTTGCGCGTACGAGAGCGCATGACCCGTACGCGCACGGGAGGAACCTGACCCGTTACGCGCACGGGAGGACCTGACCCGGTCTCCGGGAACCGGTCCGGGGCGCGTTCTTCTCCCGGACACGACGACGGGCCCGCACAGTCCTTGTGCGAGCCCGTCGTCATCCCGTCCGGCCGTGGCCGTGTCGTCCGGCCGTGCTGTCGGATCGTGCGGTCAGGTCATGTGGTCCGGTCGTCGGTCAGTCGCGTACGACGGTCACCGGGCACGGGGCATGCTGGGTGACGTGGAGGCTGACCGAGCCGAGCAGGGTCGCCTTGAAGCCGCTGTACCCACGCGCCCCGACGACCAGCAGGTTCGCGCCCTTGGCCCGCTCCAGCAGGGACTGGGCGGGGTTGCCGATCACCACGATCTTGCTGACCGCTGCCGCGCCCTCGGCGCCCAGGGCCTCCTCCAGCGCCTCGTTCAGCGACACGGTCGCCACGGCCTGCGGGTCGAAGTCCTCAGGCATGCCCGGCATCATGGACGCCCAACTGGTCGCCGGGTACTCCCAGCTGTTGACGGCCTCCACCGTGTCACCGGTCAGTTCCGCCTGGCGTACGGCCCAGTGCAGTGCCTTGATCGACGACTCGGAGCCGTCAACGCCCACCACGATCCTGCCCATCACTGCCTCCAGCTAGGTTTCGGCTCAGTGCGCGGAGGCGTCGTGCGCGGACATGCGAAGGAACCCCGCACATGTACTTCGTACGACGCATCTTTCACGGCAACTCTAATCAAACCGGACAGCCCCGCCCGGGCGGGGGGTCCCGGCGGGGTCCGACGCGGTGGATCAGTCCAGTCGCAGGTCGGCGAGGTGCTGCTCGAACGGCACCACCTCGTCGTCGAGGCCGTGTGCCCTCGACGCCCCGGACGCCGCCCGGCCGCCCGTGATCATGGTGGCGAGTTCGCCGCCCGCCCGCCGGATGCGGGAGGGCAGGCCGTCGGTGTACTCGTCGCCGGACGCGCCCCAGTCCTCCGACGCCGCGTAGACGGAGGTCGGTACGACGGTGGCGCGCAGGTAGGCGAAGAGCGGGCGCATCGCGTGTTCCAGGACCAGCGAGTGGCGGGCGGTGCCGCCCGTCGCCGCGATGACGACGGGCTTGCCGGTCAGCGCCGTGTTGTCGATCAGGTCGAAGAACGACTTGAACAGCCCGCTGTACGACGCGGTGAAGACCGGCGAGACGGCGATCAGGCCGTCGGCCCCGGTCACCTCCTTGATCGCCTGTTCCAGGGCGGCGGGCGGGAACCCGGCCACCAGGTGGTTCGCGATGTCGACGGCGAGGTCGCGCAGGTCGATCACCCGGATCTCGACCGTGCGGTCCTGCTCGGCGAGCAGGCGTTCGCGGGCGGCGCCGGCCAGCCGCTCGGCCAGCAGCCGGGTCGACGAGGGGCTGCTCAGCCCGGCCGAGACGGCGACGATCCGCACGGGTTCGGTGGTGAAGGCGAGGGGTGCGGTGGACACGGTGGTCAGACCTCCTTGGCGGCGGCGCGGGCGGCGGCGACGGCCGGGTGGACGGGCGCGGAGTCCGGGACCCCGGCCGGGCGCAGGTTGGCGAACTCCTCGCGCAGCACCGGGACGACCTCCTCGCCGAGGATGTCGAGCTGCTCCAGGACCGTCTTCAGCGGCAGTCCCGCGTGGTCCATCAGGAACAGCTGGCGCTGGTAGTCGCCGACGGCGTCCCGGAAGGACAGGGTCCGCTCGATGACCTCCTGCGGGGAGCCGACGGTCAGCGGGGTCTCGCGGGTGAAGTCCTCCAGCGAGGGCCCGTGTCCGTAGACCGGCGCGTTGTCGAAGTACGGGCGGAACTCCCGTACCGCGTCCTGCGAGTTCTTCCGCATGAACACCTGGCCGCCGAGGCCCACGACGGCCTGCTCGGCGGTGCCGTGCCCGTAGTGCGCGTACCGCTGCCGGTAGAGCCTCACCATCTTCTTCGTGTGCTCCATGGGCCAGAAGATGTTGTTGTGGAAGAACCCGTCGCCGTAGTAGGCGGCCTGCTCGGCGATCTCCGGGGAGCGGATGGAGCCGTGCCAGACGAACGGCGGGACGCCGTCCAGCGGGCGCGGGGTCGCGGTGAAGGACTGCAGCGGCGTACGGAACTTGCCCTCCCAGTCGACGACGTCCTCGCGCCACAGCTTGTGCAGCAGGGCGTAGTTCTCGATGGCGAGCGGGATGCCCTGGCGGATGTCCTTGCCGAACCAGGGGTAGACCGGTCCGGTGTTGCCGCGGCCCATCATCAGGTCGACCCGGCCGTCCGCGAGGTGCTGGAGGGTCGCGTAGTCCTCGGCGATCTTCACCGGGTCGTTGGTGGTGATCAGCGTGGTGGACGTGGACAGGATCAGTTTCTCGGTGCGGGCGGCGATGTAGCCGAGCGTGGTCGTGGGCGAGGACGGGACGAACGGCGGGTTGTGGTGCTCGCCGGTCGCGAAGACGTCGAGGCCGACCTCCTCCGCCTTCTGCGCGATGGCGAGCGTGGCCTTGATCCGCTCGTGCTCGCTCGGTGTCCTGCCGGTCGTCGGGTCGGTGGTGACGTCTCCGACGGTGAAGATGCCGAACTCCATGGCGCCCGCCTCCTGAGCTGATGAATGGTTTTTGTTGAACGTTGAACTATGTGAACACACCCTACAACGGGGTGCCTCCCCGGCCTATTCCGCGCGGTGCCGTGGCGGCCGTACGTACCCTGGACAGGATGCGCGGGCCGGACGCGACCCGTGCCGGACGGAGGCACGGAGGCGGAACTGTGGGCGAGAACGACGGGAGTGCCGGCGATGGCGTCGGCGGCAGCGGTGGCGGCAGCGAGCGCTGGAAGGAGCGCGGTGTCGCGCTGAGGGTCTTCGTGTACGTCTTCGCCACGCACCTCTTCGCGGGCTTCGTCTGGATCCTCTTCTACGTGGGTGAGCACGCCGAGAAGTGACGGACGGCCGGGTGCCCCCGCTGTCCCCGCAGCAGCCGCCGTGAACCGGTACGGACCGGCACGGGGCCGGTCATGGAAATGACCGCCCGGGGCGCAGCCGCGCCGCTAGAATCGCCCCCATGATCCCCGTACCGTGCCGCAACTGGTGGCGCTCCTCCTAGGAGCGGCCACTCCATCTGCACGGAACCAGGGCCGTTCGAAACGGACGGCCCTTCTTCTTCGCCCTCGCACGGGTTTCGCCCTCGTACGGGTACGGATGCCGCCGAAGGCGGCGGGGCCGTCCTCCACGCAAACCGTACTCGCGAGGAGACAAGCCCCATGAGCAGCACAGCCGCGGTCACCGCCGCCGCATCCGCCACCACGGAACCCGACCCCGCCCGGCACCGCACCGCCGAGCTGGAGCAGCGGATCCTCCGCGCCCCGGACCGGTTCCGGGTGATGACCGGGGACCGGCCGACCGGGCCGCTGCACCTCGGGCACTACTTCGGCACCCTCCACAACCGGGTCCGGCTCCAGGACCTCGGCGTGGACGTCTTCGTGATCATCGCCGACTACCAGGTGCTCACCGACCGGGACGTCGCCGACCGGCTCACCGAGCACATGGAGGCCATGGTCCTGGACTACCTGGCCGTCGGGATCGACCCCGACCGCTCGACGATCTTCCACCACAGCGCCGTGCCCGCGCTCAACCAGCTCATGCTGCCCTTTCTCAGCCTGGTCTCCGTCGCCGAACTGAACCGGAACCCCACCGTCAAGGACGAGATCGCGCATTCCCGGCAGTCCGCCGTCAGCGGGCTGATGTTCACGTACCCCGTGCACCAGGCCGCCGACATCCTGTTCTGCAAGGGCAACCTGGTGCCGGTCGGACGGGACCAGCTACCGCATCTCGAAGTGACCCGGACCGTCGCGCGGCGCTTCAACGAGCGGTACGGGGAGGTGTTCCCGGAGCCGGACGCCCTGCTCTCCGCCGCGCCGCTGCTGCTGGGCACCGACGGCACCAAGATGAGCAAGAGCCGCGGCAACTCCGTCCCGCTGGCCGCCACCGCCGATGAGACGGCCCGGCTGATCAGAAGCGCGACGACCGACGCTGACCGGCGCATCACCTACGCACCGGAGACCCGGCCGGGCGTGTCCTCGCTCGTCCTGCTGGCGGCGCTCTGTCTGGACCGCGACCCGCACGCGGTGGCCGAGGAGATCGGCGACGGGGGCGCCGCCGCGCTCAAGCGGACGGTGACCGAGGCCGTCAACAGCCGGATGGCGCCGGTCCGGGCCCGGCGGGCGGAGCTCGCGCGGGACATGGGGTACGTGCGGTCGGTGCTCCGGGCCGGGAACGTGCGCGCGAACGAGGCCGCCGAGGCCACGCTGGGGGAGGTGCGGGAGGCGATGCGCGGCGTGGTGTGACGACCGCGGGCGGGGCCGTGCGCGGCATGGCCGGGGCCCGTACGTGGCGTGGGCGGGGCCCTGCGCGGCGCGGGTGACCGTGCTCCGTCCGTCTCTCGACCGCCGGCCGGTCGGGTGCCCGTGATCCGGCACCCGGCCGGCCGCTCAGGTGTCCTGTCGGTCCTCCGTCGGCCAGGCGCCCCGGGCCGCCGTGTCCAGGATCAGGGCGGCGATGTTCCAGGCGTCGTCGGCGCCGCTGTGGTGGCGGCCCTCCAGCGGGAGGCCCGCCACCCGCAGCGCCTCGGCCATGCCGGGGCGCTTGCGCAGACCGTGCGCGGCAGTGAAGGGCAACTTGGCGTTGGTGTGACGGTGACCGAACGGGTAGCGGGTGCCGGTGGCCCGGCACTGGCGGACGAACTGGTTGCGGTCGTAGTCGCCCCAGCTCGCCCAGGGACGTATGCCCGCCCGGTGCTCCGACGCCAGCAGCCGGCAGGCTTCGGCGAAGGACACGCCCGTGTCCACCTCGGCCTGGGTGAGACCGGTCAGTTCGGTGCAGAAGGCGCTGACCGTGGACCGGGCGGGCCGGACCAGGATCCGGTGGCGGGCCACCCTTCCCCGGGCTCCCGACCCCGTTCGCGCAGGGGAGACCCCGTCGGGCGCGCGCAGGTCGAGGACCGTCAGCCCGATCTCGATGATCTCGCTGACCGCACCCGGGGGCGGTTGCCCGTCCCAGCAGGTCGCCTCGATGTCGATCACGTTGAGGAGGTCGGGGAAGTCGGTGTCCATGGGGGCAGGGTAGGGGCGGGCGCATGGTGGGGCACCCGGATTTCGGCCGTGCGAACCGCCCCGAGCACCCCTCCCCGTGGACTGCTCCCGAGGCCTTCGGGGCCATCCGGCCGCCCTCAGGCCCCCGGGCTCATCCGGCGCCGCCCCCGCAGCAGTTCGGCGAGGCCGCGACGGGTCGCGGCGATCACCACGCGGTCCTGCGGGCGCAGTACGTACCCCGGGTGCAGGTCCCAGACCAGTCCCGACGGGCGGTCCGGGCCGCCCGGGGCGGCCATCGTCAGATCCGGGCTGCGGTCCTCGGGCGGGGTGGCGTCCAGGGCAAGCACCCGCCAGGCACCCGGCTGGAACGCCTGCTCCACGGTCCGCCCCTCCAGGTGCCGGTGGCCCGCCACCTCGATCGCCGCGAACAGCATCACCTTCCGTTCCACCGGGATGGCACCAAGAATCTGACGCCCCATCATGGCGACCGCGAACGACGGGGCCGCGAGGTGGGAGACGGACCGGGAGCGGGTCACGGCCTGCGGGTGGGCGGTGCGCAGGGTGCGGTAGACGGCGGTCGCGAACTCGTCGTCGAACAGCCGCAGCGCCACCCGCAGGTCCTGCTTGACCGAACGGGCGTAGAGCGCGGCCTCCAGGTTGGTGGTGTCGATGCTGGTCAGGGCGAGCAGGGCGCGGGAGCGGTGGATCTTCGCCGCCTCCAGTACGCCTTCCTGGGTGACGTCGCCGATGACCACCGGGACGTGCAGCCGACGGGCCACCGGGATGCCGCGCGCGTCCGGGTCCTCCTCCACGCACACCACGGGAATGTCCAGTTCGCGCAGCCGGACCAGGACCCGGGTGCCGATCTTGCCGAGCCCGAGCAGCACCACATGGCCCGACAGCCCCCGGGGCGGACGGCGCAGCGAGGACACCGTGCGCAGCGAGCCGAAGGCCTCCAGGACGGCCGCGACGAGCAGCGGGAGCAGCATCAACCCGGCGACACCGGAGAGGAGCTGGATGATCTGGCGCGGCGCCTCGTCCTCGACGGCGGGGTCGCCCATCGCGAACAGGTCCAGCAGCGTCAGGTACGCGGCCTGCAGCGGGCTTTCGCCGGTGGTGAGCGTCGACGCGACGGCGAGGGCGACGACGGCGAGGCCGACACCCAGCGCGGACCAGCGCAGCCGCCGCGAGAAGATCTGGCTGAGCGGTGCGCCCCTGCCGCCCATCCGGGTCGGCGGTGCGGTCGGGTCGGCCTGGCTGACCGCTTCCAGGACGACCGTGCCGCGGCCGGTCGCCGAGGCGATGTCCCTCTCGTCCGGGAGGAGTTGGGGGCCGTCGGCGCTGCTGTCGGAGCCCTCGGTGCCCGCCGGGTCGTGCGTGGTGGAGGACAGCAGGGCGAGGGTGCACAGGCCGGGGTCGGCGATCCTGCCGTCCTCGGGCGGGGTGCGCTCGGCGGCGCGCAGCAGCAGGCCCTCGGCCTGGATCACCTTGCTGGAACCGGTGAGCGCGGTCGCGGCGAGGGCGGGGGCGGCGGTGTCGGCGTCGGAGAGGACGGTGGTGGAGGCGTCCAGCGCGGCCCGGTCGAGGCCGGGGGCGGTGACGGCGGCGGCCTGGTCGAGCAGCGTCTCCAGATGCTGGCCCAGCTTGCGGTTGTAGAGCCGGATGACCAGCCGGAGGCGGGGGTTGAGGCGGCGTGCGGTCAGCGCGGCGCGGATGTTGCGCTCGTCGTCGTCGTAGACCAGGGCCAGTGCGGATGCCGTCTCGACTCCCGCCTCCTCGAACGCCTCGTCGGAGGGTTCGGGGGCCTCCAGGATGCGTACCGCCTCCACGCCGGCGTTGGTGTCGGAGCTGTCGATGGTGAGCACGCCGGAGGCGGTGTCGGACTGGTCGTCGCCCGGGGCTCCCCCGTTGCCGGCGCCGCCCAGGTTGCGGTTCATCGCCGCCGACATCCGGCCGAAGAGGGTGGCCGCGCGTCCGCGGCCGGTCAGCGGCAGCTCGGAGCGGCGTGCGTCGGGTCCCGGCGGGAGCAGCAGGGTGACCCGCTCGCCGTACACGTAGCGCAGTTCCACCGCCAGCCGGCGGGCGAGGGCGTCGTCGCCGCAGACGACCATGTGGCCGTGGGATGAGGACCGTTGGGGCTGTGGGGGGAGAGTCGACACGTGTCCCAGCATGCCTTGCCCTCCCCGTGTGTTCGAGTGTTTCGGACCGTTCAGTGATCGTCGTCGACCGCCGGGCGGGGGGCCGCGTGCCGGGGCGGTGGGGTGGTGAGGACGTGGCGCGGGTCGGCGACCCGGACGATCGCCGACTCGACCGCCGCGATCCGGTCCGCGAGCAGTCCCAGCGCGGCGACGGCCCGTGCCATGGGGTCGCCGTCCGGGCCGCCGAGGGCCTGGGTACGGACGTAGGAGGCGGTGATCTCCGCCCAGCGGGCCGCCTGTCCGGCGCTGAGCCCGCCGCGCAGTGCGGCCAGCTTCAGCAGGTTGGACTCGGCGCCCGTGGTGAGGGTCTGCGCCTCGCCGGAGTAGTGGTCGTCGATGACGGCCGCGATCTCGGCGTCGTTCATCACCGGCACGATCCGTTCGGCGATCTTGTTCATGTTGCGGTACGAGCCCTGGAGCCGGAACGGTGGTTCGGTGCGGGTCTCGTCGGTCTGCGCGGCCGAGGCGATGTACGCGGCGTTCACCGCGAGCACCGTGTCCCGGGCGGTCAGCAGATGGCGCAGCACCGCCGTGATCCGCTCCACCTCGGCGGGCGGGTACGGGTGGTCGAGCCGGTCCGGGCGGGCGTCGGGGTCGGTGCCGGAGGCGAGCCGCACGAACAGCGCGAGGTCCTCGCGGGAGCGTCCGGCGAGCGGTGCCAGCACCGGGTTCGCGGTGAGCGCGTTCTCGACGAAGCTCAGCGCGAAGACGTCCTCGCGGCCGGTCAGCACGTCGCCGAGGTTCCACACGTCGGCCCGGTTGGCGAGCATGTCGGGGATGCGGAACCTGGCCCCGGACTCGGTGTACGGGTTGCCCGCCATGCACACCGCGAACCGCTTGCCGCGCAGGTCGTAGGTGCGCGGCTCGCCGTCCCGCACGCCTTCGATCCGACGGGTGGCGTCGCACAGCGGGATGAACTTCTGGAGCAGTTCGGGCGAGGTGTGCTGGATGTCGTCGAGGTAGAGCAGGGTGTTGTTGCCCGCCTCCAGCGCGAAGTTGATCTTCTCGATCTCCTGGCGGGCGGTCGCGCCGCGTGCCTGGGACGGGTCGAGGGACGTCACGTCGTGGCCGAGGTTCGGGCCGCTGATCTTGACGAGGACCAGTCCGAGGCGGTCGGCGACGTACTCCATGAGCGTCGTCTTGCCGTATCCGGGCGGCGACACCAGGAGCAGCAGCCCCTGCGAGTCGGTGCGCCGGTCCGCGTCGGCGGTGCCGAGCTGCTTGGCGAGGCTGTCGCCGATCAGCGGCAGGTACACCTCGTCCAGCAGCCGGTTGCGGACGAACGCCGACATGACGCGCGGCCGGTGGTCGTCCAGGCGCAGCCGGGTGCGTTCTGCGGAGACGAGTTCGGTGCGCAGGCGTTGGTAGGCGCGGAAGCCGGGGACCGCGGTGGCGCGGAACTCGGCGGTGCGGGCGAGGAGTTCGTCGAGCCGGACGGTCATCCGTCCCCGGTCGACGCGGGGGTGGGTGCCGAGCAGGCCGTCGACGGTCGTGGTGAGCGGAGCCTCGCAGTCGTACCGGTCGAGCGCCGGTGCCGGGCACAGCTCCACGGCGACGGCCTCCGCCAGGTCGCCCGGGCCGATGTCGTGGCCGCTCGCCGACGCGTACGAGGTGAGCCATCCCTCGACGACCTGGCGGCGGGCGGGCAGGTCGTCGCGGAGGGCGGCCAGGTCCTCGTCGTATGCCGAGGAGCCGGTGGCGCGGCGGAACTTCTCCAGGAAGGTGCGGGCCCCGGCGCTGGTGACGAAGCCGTCCGGGCCGCCGGTCAGCTCCTCGAAGAGGTACCCGGCGACGGCTTGCGGGGCGACGGCCCCGAAGTCCCCGGCGCCGATGACGCCCGCCCATTCCTCCTGGAGGGCCGCCACGGCCGGGGCGAGGCCGAAGGTCTCCCGGGCGCGGGCCAGGGACGCGGCCCGCCGGGTCCAGGAGGTGCGCCTCGCCTCGTCCGTGCCGTGCGCCCAGAACAACTGGGCGGCGGCCCGGACGGCGGGCGGGAAGCGCAGCAGTCCGGCCCCGGCGCGCAGCTCCAGCAGGGCGGCGAGGATCGCTGTCGCGTCCTCGTCGTGCACCCCGCGCTGGTGCCCCTCGTCGTACGCGGCGGCGGCCGAATCCCGTACCAGAGAGGAGAGTTCGGCGGGTTCCAGGCCGGCGAGGGAGTCCGCGCCGTGCTCGTCGAGCAGTCGGGCGGCCAGGTGCTCGGCGCGGTAGACGTCCGCCGATTCGGAGGGCAGGGTCCGGTCCCAGTACGGGCGGGTCGATGCGAACTCCGGGTCGCCGACCGGGGCCCGGTAGTCGGTGCCGGTCAGGGCGAAGGCGAGGGCGTCGCCCTGCGGCACGAGCGTCAGGTCGAACGGCTGGGTGTTCACCGCGAACCGGTGCCGTCCCAGCCGGATCGTGGCGCCGCCGTCCGCGTACAGCTCGCCTCGGTCGCGCAGCGCCCGCCCGGCCTCCTGGCGGGCGGCCAGCAACCGCCCGTCCAGTTCCTCGGCACGCACCGGGTCGCCGAGTTCCCGCAGCTCGTCCGCGGTGCGACGGACCTTCGCGACCATCGGGTCGGACGCGAAGTAGGTGTGCACGGCGTCCGGGTCGGGCAGCGCGGCGATCCGCCGGGACACCGTCTCCAGGACCCGGGACGCCGAGTCCGCGAGCCTCTCCGCCCGCCGGGCGCGGGAGTCCTGGAGGGTCTGCTTGCGGGCCGAGAACGCCTCGTACACCTCGGTACGGCGTTCGCCCAGTTCCGCGAGGAAGTCGTCGAACTCCGCGAACCGCGACTCCAGGTTCTCCAACTGGAGCAGCAGACGGGCGAGTTGTTCGTCGCAGGCGTCGGGGGTGTTGGCGGCGGCCAGGGCCCCGGTGACGGCCTGTCCGAGCAGAGCGAACTCGGCGGCGAACTCGGCGCGGCCCTCGTGGTCGAGGAGTTCGCGGCGGCGCGCGTCCAGGGTCGCGCGGGCCCGGTTGACGCCGCCCAGGACCTCGGCGATCCGCTCCAGGATCGACGTGCGGACGGTGGCGTCGCCGATGTCGAGCCCAGCGACGACGTCCGTGACGGTGCTCAGCCCGTCCGTCATCCCGGTCAGCCGGTCGCCGAGCGCGGCGGCGTCCGCGACGGTGGCGAGTGCCGCCGCCTGTTCGGTGAGCCGGGCGATGTCGGCGTGGTGGTCGGCGAACGCGTCGTCCCTGCCGAGGAAGGCGACGGCGCGTCGGCCCGCCGCCTCGATGTCCTCGGCGGTGGCGGCGGTCAGCTCGGCGATCTTCTCGGTGTCCGCGTACCGCATCTCGGCGAGCGACACCACTTGGCCCTGGGCGTTGCGGAGTTCGGTGAGCTGGGCGACCCAGTCGGCGGCCGATCGCGGGGCCTCGCCGCGGATGCGGCGGACCAGCGCGGTGAGCCGGTCGGTGGTCCCGTCCAGCGCCTCGGCGGCCTGCCGGGTCAGCTCCCGTACCGTCTCGAACTCGCCGACGACCTGCTGCGCGGTG
Organism: Streptomyces sp. NPDC014734; assembly: GCF_043083325.1. Classification (NCBI taxonomy): domain Bacteria; kingdom Bacillati; phylum Actinomycetota; class Actinomycetes; order Kitasatosporales; family Streptomycetaceae; genus Streptomyces; species Streptomyces sp. NPDC014734. Next base: position 564,602 of record NZ_JBIBYN010000002.1, read on the forward strand.
GCCCGCAGCTCCGCCAGCGGGTCGGCGAGGTCGCCGAGTTCGGCGTCGCCGAGCCAGTGGTAGCGGTCGGTGGTGCGGGCGCAGTCGGCGACCAGTCGCGCGTAGACGGCGGAGGTCGGGGTGGTCTCGGTGGCGCTGTGCGCGAGCGCCAGGCAGTCGGAGATGCCGCGCACCAGGTCGGCGTTGCCGATCCGGGCGAGCGGGCCCGTCCCGGCGGGCCGGGAGGCGGCGTGGGTGTCGGAGACGAACGGGGTCAGCCAGCGCTGCACCGGGTGGACCCGTGCCGGTTCGTCGCCCGCGGTGCCCGCCCGCAGCAGGACGAGGGTGCCGTCGTCGAGCAGGGCGTGGCCGCGGCCCTGGAGCGGGGTGGCGACCTCCTGCCGGATCAGGTTGTACGGCAGCAGCAGGCCGCGCCCGTCGACCGGGGAGCGGAAGACGTACAGGACGTCCTCGCCGTTCGGGGAACGGACCGCGCCCTCGAAGACCGGGTCGGTGAGCGGTTGTGCGATGTCGAAGGTCTTCACGGTGCCGGTGGTGAGGTAGTAGCCGCCGGGGAAGATGATCCCCTGGTCCTCCGGGAGGCGGTGACAGGCGGGCCCGATGCCGTCCAGGCGCTCGACGGTGCCGAGCAGCGTGTTGAAGACCAGGTGCCGCCGTTGCTCCTCGTTGTACGGGCGGACGCGCAGCAGTACCAGGGGGCCGATGACGGCGTACTCGACCTCGGCGTCGGCCAGCGACTGGAGGGGTTCGGCTACCGGCTCCTCGTAGATCCCCTCGGGGGTGTCGGTGTCGTTGACCGTCTTGACGGTGAGGGTGCCGCCCAGGGTGTCGACGAACAGGATCCCGCCCGTGCCGTCCGCGTCCCCGCCGATCGCGATGTGCGGGTGCCGGCCCGGCACGTGGGACTCCCGGCCCGCGACGGTCCAGGTGAAGTCGTGCGACGGCGGGAAGACGTGGTCGCGGTCGCCGCGCGCGTCGAGGAAGGCGCCGGGCGAGCCGTCCGGCCCGAGCGCCCAGCGCAGCACCCGGACGTCGTCGGCGTTCACGCCGGTGCGGAAGACGGCGAGCAGCTTGCCGTCCACCCGGCGCAGCCGCAGCAGCCGGGCGTCGCGGTAGTAGCGGTGCAGCGAGGCGAACTCGCGGACGAAGCTCTCGTCGGCGAGCAGACCCTCCCCGTCCGGTTCGGCCAGCTCGGGCCCGTAGAGCGCGAGTACGTCACCGACCGGGACCGGGTCCACCGCCCCGGGCCCGCGCTCGAAGCCGAACAGCAGCCGTCCGCCGACGGCCACCAGGTCGCGCGGTACGCACGCCTGCTCGGTGCGGATCTGCTCGGTGCCGGCCAGCCGCAGCTCGGTCGAGCCGAACTCCTCGGTGCGGCGGGCGTTGAGCTTCTCGGCGCGGCCCGCCAGTTCGGCGGCCCGCTCGTGGAGCCGACGGCGCAGCACCTCGTACGTTCCCGCGTCCACGGGGCCGCCGGCGGGCGGTGCGGTCGTGGTCTCGGTGTCCATGCGTACGGCTCCCTACGAGGTGTGCGGTGCGGGTGGTGCGGGTGGTGGGGCCCGTCCGGCTCTCAGGGCCTGCCGGGTGACCTCTGACCGGGTGGCCACGACCTGGCACGCACGCTTCCGGTGTTGCCGGAATGACCGAGCAGCTCCACCACTGGGTCATCCCGACACCTTGGAATCGCACGCACCGTGCCGCGCCCGCCTTCCGGTCGAAGGCCACCCGCCAGGCCCTGAGCCGTGCCGTCGAACCAGTGGCGTCCTGCCGGACGCCGGCGGATACCGGTGCGACGACACGACCCGGGGACGTGAGCGGTCGCCGGACGGGCCCTGTCGCCCGGTCCCGGAGGCCGCCGGGGCCGGGCCGTCTGGCCCGTCGGGCCGTGTCCGGCACGTCCCGCCGTTCCTCCGTGGGCACGGGGCGGGCCGGGCCGGACGCGGCCTACGCGACCGGCGACCCGTTCTGTGCGGCGGGCACCTCCGGGGCACCCGCCCCGGGCACGACGGCCCCGGGCAGTGTGCCGCTCGGCGCGGTCCCGCCGGCCGTCCCCGCCGTTCCGGTCAGCCCGGACACCGGCATGTCCGCCAGGCCCAGCTTCTGCGCGGCGGCCAGCAACTGCTGCACCTGCCCGGGAGCGACCCCGGCACCGGGCTCGCGCATCATCCGCATCAGCAGCGCCGACACCGTCAGGTTCCGCACGTCCCCGGTCGACACCGAGCCCAGCACCTTCGTCAGGTCGTCGGTGAACGACGAGGTGCCGTTCAGCCACGGTCCGGCCAGCGCCTTCGCGGTGTCCGAGTTCTCGACGAAGCCGTCAAGGCTCTTGCCCATCGAGATGGACGAGACCAGCCGGTCGAAGAAGACCGACTCCCCGCCGACGATGTCGATGTCGGCGTTCTCCAGACCGGTGGCCAGCACCGTGGCCTGTGCCTCGGCGACCTGCCGCTGCACGTCGAGCCCGGCCAGCCGGATCTCCTTCTCCGCGGCGAGCCGCAGCCGGTACTCCTCGTGCCCGCGCGAGGCGTCGTCCAGCGCCGCCATCGCCGCGGCCTTCTCGGTGAGTCCTTCCGCCTCGGCCTTCAGCTTCTCGCCGATCATCGCCGCGTCGGCCGTCGCCTGGGCCTGGGTGCCCTCGGCCTCGGCGAGGGCCTTGAGCCTGGCCCCCTCCGCCTCGGCCTTCAGCTTCTCGCCGATCATCGCCGCGTCGGCCGTTGCCCGGGCCTGGGTGCCCTCGGCCTCGGCGAGGGCCTTGAGCCTGGCCCCCTCCGCCTCGGCCCGGAGCCGGGCGGACGTGGCCTCGGCCTCGGCCAGACCGGTCTTCTCGATGACCTCGGCCGCTGCCTCCTGGACCTCGACCTCGGCGAGGCCGGGCGCCGCGGACTCGGCCCGCATGCCCTCGGCAAGCCGCAGCTTCGCCTGGGCGTCCAGGTCCGCGGTCTTCAGCCGGGCCTCGGCGAGCGTCAGCTGCTCGGCGGCCAGGTGGGCTGCCGCCGCCTCCGCGGCCTCGGCGGCCTTGATGTCCTTGACCAGCTTCTCCTGGGCCTCGGCCTCGGCGGCGATGATGACCGACCTGCGGGTGCGCTCGGACTCCTCGACGGCCCGCAGGGTCTTGATGGACTCCTCCTGCTCGGCGACCGTGCGGTCCACCGCGATCCGCTCCCGGATCACGTCGGCGACCTCGCGGCGCTCGGCCTCGACCTCCTTCGTCGCGGCGATCCGGTCGAGCTCGGTCTGCCGCTCGCGCCCGATGACCTCGATCAGCCGGTCCTTCTCGATGCGCTCGTTCTCCACGGCGATGACCCGCTCGCGGTTCTTCTGCGCGACGGCGATCTCCCGGGCCTGGTTCTCGCGCTGGATGCCGAGCTGCTCCTCGGTGCGGATGAACGCGGCCTGGGCGCCGAGCCGTTCCTCCTCCTGCACCTTGGCGGTCACCGCCTCCTCACGGGCCCGCAGCGTGTCGACCTCGCGGCGCTGCTTGATCTCCGCCTCGGCCTGACGGCGCTCCAGCTCCAGGATGGTCTCCCGGGCGTCGACGTTCTGCCGGGTGATCTCCTTCTCCTCGGTGCGCTGGTACTCGTTGGTGCGCACGTGCTCGATCGCCGTCAGCTCGGTGATCTTGCGGATGCCCTGCGCGTCGAGGATGTTGGCGCCGTTGAGCTGCGCCATCGGCGTCTGCTCCAGGAAGTCGATCGCCGCGTCGTCGAGGTGGTAGCCGTTCAGGTCGGTACCGATGACCCGGATGATCCGGTCCCGGAACTCCTCGCGCTTGGTGTACAGGTCGACGAAGTCCAACTGCTTGCCGACGGTCTTGAGCGCCTCGGCGAACTTCGCGCCGAAGAACTCCTGGAGCGCGGCCTCGTCGCTGGCCCGCCCGGTGCCGATCGACTGGGCGACCTTGATGACGTCCTCGACGGTCTTGTTGACCCGGACGAAGAACGTGATGTGGATGTCGGCGCGGATGTTGTCCTGGCAGATCAGGCCCTCGCGACCGGTGCGGCGGATCTCGATGGTCTTCACCGAGATGTCCATGCTCTCGGCCTTGTGCAGCACCGGCAGGACGACCGCCCCGGTGAAGGTGACATCGACCTTCTTGGTCTTGGAGATGATCAGCGCCTTGCCCTGCTCCACCTTGCGGAAGAGCCGCGTGATGACGAGGAGCAGGGCGACGGCGACGAGCAGGACGACGGCGACGAGTACGCCGAAGCCCAGAGTGATGGCATCCATGGCAGTCCTTGACGGCTGGTGCGGAAGGTGGAGATGAGGTGGGTGGGCGCCCGGGCGGGCGCGACTTCACCGCTCGGGTCGCGGTACGGCCGGGGCCCGGGGCGACGGACGCGCGGTTCGGCTCCTGCCGGACGCGTGGGCCGGGTCGGGTCGCGGTCCGGTCGGCGAGCGGTGCCCGGCGCGGCTGCGAGGTGTGGGGCGCGGTGACCGGTCAGCCGGAACGATGAGGGGCGCGACGCGCACCGGGCCGGGCGGCCGTGCGCGGGCCCGTGCGTGGCTCCGGCGGTCCGGGATCCAGCGCCTTGTCGTACGGCGAGACCCAGAAGAACTCGCCTTCGTCGTCGTACGCGTACAACAGCCCCGCGCTGCCCGAGGTGAGCGACGCCTCGTCCGGCGGGCGCAACAGCCTGACCTGGACGATCGCGGTGGAACCGTCGTCCGCCATGACCTCGGCCTGCCCGAAGTCGGAACTCACGGAACCGGTGCGGATCGTGCAGACCCGGCCGAGGAAGTCCTGTCGTGACGGAGGAGGCACCTCCGGGAGCCGTCGACGCAGCAGGCGCACCAGCGCCCGTGTGACGGTCCAGCCGATCAGCAGCGCCCCGGCGAGCACGGCGCAGGCGAGCACCGCGCGGACGGTGCCGGTGGCGTCGCTGCGGTGCAGCAGGACGGTGCCGGTGAGGCTGGTGAACCAGCCGACGACGACCACCGAGGACACCGAGACGGTGACAGGTACTCCGCCGATCCCGGCCAGTCCGGTGTCGAGATCCGTGTCGAACGAGTGGTGGTCGGCCGCGCCGGCCAGTACGAGGAGCCAGAAGAAGACGACCACGGCCAGTGCCGCGCCGAACAGTACGGCCGGAAAGGCGGTCGCCGCGCTCAGGAACTCCTGCATTGGTCCACCCCCTGTCTGTTGCGGCGGGGGCCCGGTGACGGCGCGGTGGCGGTTTCCGGGCGGCCCCGGCGCCGCGGCCCGCTCGGAGCGTGCCGCGACAGCCGGTTTCCTTCCCCGTGATCCCCCGTGATCCCCCGTGGACCCCGTGTTTTCCCGTGTTCCCCCGTGGTGCTGAACCGATCGTGCCATTCGGGGCGTGCGCATCGCACTGCCGGGATCCGGCAAACTTCATACGTCCTCGATGCCGGGCTCCGGCAGCGCCCCGCGGATGCCGTGCGGGCGCCGGACGGATACCGGAACCGTGTCAAGACGTGAGGAGTGCGCATGGCCGCACCGGAGATTCCCGACGAGTACCTGGGTGACTATGCCCGCATTCTGTCCGAAGTCGCCGTCACCGGGCGCCGATTGACCCGGGATGAGCTGGAGGCCCGTCGGCTGGTGGGCAGACAGGCCGCCGAGGAGGGCTTCCAGATACGCGCCCTGGTCGGCCTCCACCTCGCGGCCACCCGCACCCACTGGCCGTGCGGCCCGTCGGCCGACGCCGCCACGACCGACTCCGTGCTGGCCGCGGTCGAGCAGGCCGTCGACGCCTTCGCCGACGGATTCGAGCGGGCCCAGCGGCTCACCGTGCGCCGGGAGGAGGCCGCCCGGCGGGAGTTCATCGACGATCTGCTGTACGGACGCAGCGACCTGGGCCGGCTCGCCGCGCGGGCCACTCGCTTCGGGCTGCGGCTCTCGCGCGCCCACGCCGTCGCGGTGGCCACCGGTCCGGACGCGTACACGGAGACCGATTCCGTGCCGCGCACGGTCGAGGCGGCGATGCTCGCACGGTTCAGCGGCCGGAAGATCCTCATCACGACGAAGGACGGACGGCTGGTCTGTATCGCGCCGGGCACCCAGCCCGACGTGCTGCGGTACTTCGCCAAGCAGTCGCACGCGGCGACGGACGGCGGCCGGGCCGCGGTGGGACGCCCGCATCCGGGCCCCGGGGGCGTGGTCCATTCCTACGAGGAGGCGCTCGACGCACTCGATCTCGCGGAGCGGATGAATCTGGACGATCCGGTGCTGTACGCGTCCGATCTGCTGGTCTACCCGGTGCTGACCCGGGACCGGCAGGCCATGGCGGATCTGGTGCGCAGTCAGCTCGGCCCGCTGAAGCGGGCGCGCGGCGGGGCGGAGCCGCTGCTCAACACGCTCATCACGTACTTCGACGCGGGTTGTGTGGCCGCCGAGACGGCCCGTCGGCTGTCGCTGAGCGTGCGGGCGCTCACCTACCGGCTGGAACGGATTCACCAGTTGACCGGTGCCGATCCGTCCGACCCGATGCACCGCTACACGCTCCAGACGGCGGCCATCGGCGCCCGGTTGCTGGACTGGCCCGCCAAGGAACTGTGACCGGGAGCCGCGCGGCGCGACGGCCCGGAGGAGAGGTGGCCGGGGAAGCGGCGGCCGGGAAGGCGGCGGCCGGGAAGGCGTCCGGGCAACGGGCGCGGACGAACGGCGGGAAGCACTCGGACACGGGGCCCGGCCTGGGCCCGGCCCGGGCACGGCCCGGGCACGGCCCGGGAGTGGCCCGGGAGTGGCCGGGGGCGTGCGTCGGGGGAAGGCGCACGTCCCCGGCCCGCCGGATGCCGACCGGTGGTCAGCCGGTCCGCGGGTGTTCCGGCGGTATGGGGGCGGACCGGGCGACCGGTCCGCGGGCGGGAGACCCGGGACTACAGGTCGAACTCGTGCGGCGGCAGGTCGAGCGCGAAGCACGCCTCCCGCACGACGGCCCGTTCCGAGGCGTCGAAGTCGCCGTCGGCGCCGCCGATGACGATGCCGATCTGGATGACGGCACGCGCCTCGGCCGGCTTCTTCTTCGCCTTGCCGATCTCCTGGAGGATGGAGACCTTGCCGAAGTCGAAGTCGGCGGTGAGCTTGTTCACGTAGTCGTTGAAGCGACGCTGGAGGTCGTCCGCCGGGAAGTTCTGCAGGACGTTGTTGGAGGCGATCAGCGCGGCGACGCGCTGGCGCTCGGACGGGTCGACGGAACCGTCGGCGGCTGCGACAAGGGCGCACATGGCCATGCTCGCGTCACGGAACGCCCCGCTCTTCAGGTCGTTCTTCTTCGCTTCCAGCTGCGACTGCATCGACGAAGCGGATTCCTTGATCCGATCCCACAGTGCCATGTCGTCTCCATACGTTGCGTTGCGTTGTGTTGCCGGAACCAACTGAACTCTACAGGCGTGTAGAAGTTGGCGGGGGGTGTTCCCGGAGTGTTCCCCGTGTTCCGTGAACAGCACTGGGTACAACGAGCAGGCCGCCGGGGAAGTGCCCCGACGGCCAGTGACCTCTCCGGCCCGCGTCTCTCAGACTTCGTACCGGCCGTGCTCCAGGAAGTAACGCATCTCCTCCGGCGTGCCGTTGAGTGCCTTCTCGGCCGCCGCCCGGAGGGCCTTGTCGGCCTTCTCGTCGATGACGATCAGAAAGATGGCGTAGCGGTCGTCCTCGGCCCGGGCGAGGCGGTAGCCGGTTTCGAGGAAGGCGCGGAGGTGTTCGGGGGCTTCGGGGCTGTTGTCGTTGAGGACTTTGTTGATTTCCCGGATGACGGCTTTGTCGGTCTTGTTGTCGGTGCCGGCGAGGAGGGTGAGGATGGCGACGCGGTCGTCCTCGGTCTGGGCGACGCGGTAGCCGGTCCTGAGGAAGGCGCGCATGTCCTCCACGGTGCCGTTGAGGGCCCTGTTCGCGTCCCGGGCGACTCCCCTGCCGCTCTCCGGCTTCGCCATGATGCGAAGGATCGCCAGGCGGAGTTCCTCCTCGGACATCTCGTCCACCGGCGTGGTGGGCTCGTCCGTCGCCGGTGCCGCCGTGACGGCGGAGGCCGCGGACGCGGCGGTGGCCGGCGGGGCGGCGACCGCCGGGGCGGCCAGGAGCAGCGCCGGAGCCAGCGCGGTGGTCGCGAGAACGAGGGCCGGGCGGGTCAGTTTCATGCGTGGGCCTGCCTTGTGAGCGCGGTGGATTCAGGAATCCGGTAGCCGTGTGACACCTACCGGTACCGAGATGATGCTTCTCGTGGTCATTACAAGTCACTGCTGTGTCCCGGCAGTTGTGACTGACCCGTGGTTGCCGTGTGCACACTGTGCCGTTCGTTGCCGCCGTGTTCGCGGGTGGTGCGCGCCGCCCGCGAGCCGTCCGGTGCCGGTGCCGGTGCCGACGTGATGCTGACACCGAACTGAAACCGAAACCGAAACCGACGCCGACGCCGACGCCGACGCCGATGCGCGCGAGGGCGGTGCGACGCCCTCGCGCCGTACCGCCCTCGTCGTGCCGGGTGCTTCCCGGCCGGTCCTTCCGGCCGCGCCGTCTACTCGGCGGAGGCCGTGACCCCCTCCGGCGTGGCGGGCGCGGTGGTGGGGGTCGTTGGGGTGGTGGAGCCCTTGCCCGCGGGGGCCGCGGCGGCCGGGGTGCCGGTACCGTCGCGTCGGCTGAGGATCTTGGTGGCGATCGGCTGGGTCCAGCGCGCGGTGAGCGGCCCGGCGATCACGAGGATGAGAACGTACGCGGTGGCGATGGGCCCGATCCGGGGCTCGGTCGCCACGGCCAGACCGGCGATGACGATGGAGAACTCACCGCGGGCCACCAGTGTTCCACCGGCTCGCCAGCGTCCGTTCGATCCGATTCCGGCCCGGCGGGCCGCGTACCAGCCCGTGCCGATCTTGGTGAAGATGGTGACGACGGCGAGGATCGCGGCCGGGAGCAGCACCGGCGGGATCGCGGCCGGGTCGGTGGAGAGCCCGAAGAACACGAAGAAGACGGCGGCGAACAGATCGCGCAGCGGCGTCAGCAGCTTGCGGGCGCCCTCGGCGACCTCGCCGGAGAGCGCGATTCCGACCAGGAACGCGCCGACGGCCGCGGACACCTGCAACTCCTGCGCCACGCCGGCCACCAGAACGGTGAGACCGAGCACGACCAGCAGCAGCATCTCGGGGTTGTCGGAGGACACGGCCCGGCTGATCAGCCGTCCGTGCCGCAGGGCCAGATAGAGCACGAAGCCGACGGTGCCGAGCGCGATGAGCAGAGCGATGCTGCCCCCGGCGAGGCCGACTCCGGCGAGCATCGCGGTCAGCAGCGGCAGGTATACGGCCATCGACAGGTCCTCGATGACCAGCACACCGAGGATGACGGGCGTTTCACGGTTGCCCAGCCGGCCGAGGTCGGTGAGCACCTTGGCGATCACGCCGGACGAAGATATCCAGGTGACTCCGGCGAGCGCGACGGCGCCCACCGGGCCCCAGCCGAGCAGCAGCGCGGCCACCGCTCCTGGGGTGGCGTTGAGGACGAAGTCCACGGCGCCCGAGGGGTATTGTGTCTTGAGGCTGGTCACCAGCTCCGAAGCGCTGTATTCCAGGCCGAGCAGGAGCAGCAGCAGAATGACGCCGATCTCGGCGCCGACGGCGGTGAACTCCTCACTCGCGCCGAGGGGCAGCAGCCCGCCTTGTCCGAAGGCGAGCCCTGCCAGCAGATACAGGGGGATCGGTGAGAGACCCACTCTCCCTGCGAACCGCCCGATGATTCCCAGCCCCAGAATGACGGAGCCGAGCTCCACCAGCAATGCGGTCGTGTCGTGCACTGTCAGCCCTCCGCAATGATTTCGGAGAGCGCGTCGACGCCCTCCCTTGTTCCGACGACGACGAGCGTGTCCCCGATGCCCAGCCGGAAGTCCGGCCCGGGCGACGGATGCGCACTGTGCGTGCGCAGCACCGCGACGATCGAGGCCCCCGTACGGGTACGCGCCCGGGTGTCCCCGAGCAGTCGTCCGGCGTACGGGGAGCGCTTCCCGAGCGGGATGTGCTCGGTGACCAGGTCGATGCCCTCGGTGCGTACCGCGTCGATGGGTGCCGCGTCGATGAGGTGCGCGAGGCCGGTGGCCTCCTGCGGTGTCAGCGGTACCGAGAGGCGGCATGAATCAGGGTCGTCCTGGTCATAGAAGCCGATGAACCGACGCCCGTCGTGATGGACGACGACGGAGATGTGCTGACCCGACTCCGTGGTGTAGTCGTACTGCACGCCGACTCCGGGCAGAGTGGTGCGGTGGGTTCCCATGGCTTCCTCCCGAGGTGCGCGACGGCGGAACGCGTCGCACTTGGTGATCTTTTTATTCGCGCATTACTTTATCCGGAGGGTTTCGCCGCCCCCGGGGCGTGGGACTGCCGAGCGCGGAGGACGCGGGATTTTCCGGCTCGACCCGGACCACGGCTTCCTTCCCCCGAACCGGTCGTGTCCATGCCGCCACGCAGCGCCTCGCAGCAGGCGGCCCCGCAGCCCCCTGAACGCACACACCCCGCCGCCCTTCTCGGGCGGCGGGGTGTTTCGTCGTGCCGGATCAGGTGGAAGTGATGAAAAATGCTGTGCTGGCCGCGTAAAGTCCCAGGTCAGTCAGCCTGCTCCCCGCGTACGCGGGGATGGTCCGTTGTGCGCTACTGGAACACTCGCGCGGCTCTACTGCTCCCCGCGTACGCGGGGATGGTCCCCGGGTGTGGCAGGAGCCGTCGCTGCTGCCGTCGCTGCTCCCCGCGCATGCGGGGATGGCCCCTCGGTGTACGCCTGGACACGGTCCAGGTTCTGCTGCTCCCCGCGCACGCGGGGCTTCGCCCTTGGAATCCGCCGGCGCGGGGAGGGGCGGTCTCGTGCGTCCGGTGTCAGTCGAGTGGCGTGGACTGGTGCGCTGCCGCAATGGCATCGATCCGAGCCGCAAGGTCGAAGTCCGCCTCGGTCAGCTTGTAGTCGGCGTCGTGCGTCGTGACGGCGATGTGCAGGTGGTCGATCCGCAGGTCGATGTCTGCGTGGTGACCGATGCGTCGTTCCCGGTCGGCGATGTGCACGATCACCGCCACCCCTGCGTGATACCGGATGTCCACCCGTCGCGTGATTTCGTCGCCGTCCCGCGTCCACTCCGGAAGCCCGGCCAGCCGCGCCTCGATCTCCTCGTCCGTCAGCGGCTTCGGTACGCCTGCCACGTCATCCCCTTTCGGTCACGAGATCCAGGATCTCCGTAAGATCCCGGTCGGCCGGGGCACCCTGCCACGGCCGCACCGCTCGTTCCAGGGTGACCAACTCCCCCGCATCCCGGGCCGAGCGGGCCTTCACGGCCAGCCGGTTCCCCTGCTGCTCCACTCAGACCGCGCGCTCCAGCTCGATCCCGCCGCTTGGCCGGAGCCTCGTAGGCTCATCCGGGTGAAGACGAAGACGATCGTTTTCGACATCGGTGAAACCCTCGTGCGAGACGACCTCTACTGGGCGTCCTGGGCCGACTGGCTGCGTGTCCCGAGACATACCCTGTCCGCGCTCGTCGGCTCCGTCACCGCCCAGGGCCTCGACAACGCTGAAGCGCTCCGTCTCCTGCGCCCCGATATCGACATCGCGGCCGAGTACGCCGCGCGCGAGGCTGCTGGTCGCGGTGAACACCTCGACGAATCCGACCTGTACGACGACGTACGCCCCACGCTCGGCGCGCTGCGGGACCTCGGCATGCGGGTCGTCATCGCAGGCAATCAGACCGTGAAGGCAGGAAGTCTGCTTCGAGACTTGGACCTGCCAGCCGACTTCATTGCCACCTCCGGAGAATGGGGCTGTGCCAAGCCGGCCCCCGAGTTCTTCGCTCGTGTCCTCGGAGCCTCCCAGGCCCGGGCAAGGGACACCATCTACGTCGGCGACCATCCGATGAATGACACCTTCTCCGCCCACGCTGCCGGACTTCGCACGGCACATCTGCGCCGAGGGCCGTGGGGGCATCTGTGGGCAGACGATCTCCAGGTACGGAAGACTGCGGACTGGGTGGTCGATTCGCTCACGGACCTGATCACCGTCGTCAACGAGCAGTCGACCCCTTAACCGCACAGTGACAGAACGGATACGTTCGGGTCGTGACCGTCGACTCTCCGCGCGAGGTCGGTGAGCGGATCGCCGCGCGCCGCGTGGCACCTCTGCCAACGGCTGCTTGCCGAACTCGCTGCGGACGAAGACGGGTTCTTCGCACAGATCAAGGAGTGCACGACCCGCATCCGCGCGCACGAACGCGCCTGGTGCCGACACCTGCGGGCGGTTTCGTGCGTCCGGGGGCGGTCATTGTTTTCGGGATCGGCTGATGCCTCACTCGAAAAGGGCCCTGCCCCATACTCTGGCAGTGACGAGCTGTCCAGAGAAGGGGCAAGGCCATGCCAGACGATGCTACCCCGGACCCGTACACCGACCCGCTGGCTTTCGGGCAACGCATGCAGATTCTCCGTACGCGCCGCGGAATCTCTCGCCCGGTGGTAGCTGGTCTGCTGGGAATGTCCCCCTCATGGGTGAAGCAAGTCGAGGCGGGACAGATCGGAATGCCGAAGCTTCCTGTAATCCTGCGGATCGCCGAGTTGCTGCGGGTCCGTGACCTCTCCGACCTGACAGGCGATCAGAGTGCCCCGATCGAATTGTTCGTCGGGCCCGGGCACACACGCCTGCCAGCTGTCAGGGACGCAGTCAACGCCCTGACTCTCAGCGGAGATCGGGAGGCCCCGTCGACCGAGCACTTGGCGGCCCGGCTCGCGAAGGCATGGGCGGCCCGGCACCAGGCGGCAAACCACCGCGACGTCATCGGTGCGCTGCTCCCCGGCCTGATCCGTGACGCGCAACTCGCCGTACGGCAGTCGGAATCGGCATCATCCCGACGCGGGGCACAGGCCGCTCTCTCCGAGGTCTACAGCCTCAGTCAGTTCTTCATCGCGTACCAGCCGGACCCCGCCCTGTTGTGGCGGGTGGCCGAGCGCGGCATGGTAGCGGCACAGGAGTCCGAAGACCCGCACGCGATCGGCGTAGCCGCGTGGCTGGCCGCCCAGGCCCATCGCGACGCCGGCCCGGACCACTTCGACGCGGCCGACAGCATGGCTCTGGAAGCCCTGGCGTACATGGAACGGTTCCTGCCCGGTGCCGACGATCGCGTGCGTGCGATCGCCGGGGCGCTTCAGTTCGAAGCCGCATACACCGCGGCCCGGCGCGGCGAGACCGGGGCGGCGTGGGGATGGTGGGACAAGGCGAACGCGACCGCGCGGCGCCTGCCCGTCGGCTACTACCACCCCGTCACCAGCTTCTCCCAGGCCATCATGGGCGCGCATGCCGTCACCGTGGCGGTGGAGCTGCGAGCGGGTGGGGAGTCTGTGCGGCAGGCCATGGGGGCGGACGCAACGGCGATTCCGTCGCGGCCTCGGCTGGCCCGGCACCGGATCGAGGAGGCCCGGGCGTACCACCTGGACGGGCAGCCCGAGACCGCGCTCGCCACGCTGGAGAAGGCGCACAAAGCCGCACCTGAAACGATCCGGTACAACGGGTACGCGCGGCGCATCGTGCTGGAGGAGACAGAGTCGAAGGCCCCGGCCCGACGGCAGCGGGCCGCAGCCCTGGCGGACCAACTCGACCTTCTCGCCGCGTAGTACATGGTCGAACCCATGAGCGAGGGGCAGGATTCCTGCCTCTCGCTTTGTTTGTGCGCTCCTACCGTGCTGTGCACCAGCCACAAGGAGCCGAGCATGGCGATGACAATCAGGGTGTACGAGGTCGACCGGTTCGGTCGGACGCGTGTGGTGCGTCCGACGGCCGAGGTTGTTCCGCTCAGGCATCCGCCGATGACGGCCGATTATCCGGCCTGTGGGTGCGATCGGTGCGGTGGTCGCCGCCCGGCCGGGCAGGGGGCGTTGGTGGGTGCGCCGCGATGACGACCTGGCAAGAGCCGGTGATCGAACTGCCTCACTACAGCCTTCCCGAGGCTCCCGGCCCGGTCGGTGGCTGTGACGTCTGTGCCGCCCTGGCCGATCAGCGGGCGGCGGCGCAGCGGGTGGGCGACCTGTCGAGGGTGGTGGACTGCAATGTGGAGATGCGCAGGCACCCGCATCCGGGCCGACGGGGGCGGCGATGATGTACGACAAGCTGACGGCCGCCGCGCGCGGCGCCGTGGACGATGCACCGATCCGGCCCGCGAACCAACCTGCGAACCAATCCCCGAACCAATCCCCGAACCGGTCTCCGCTTGTTCCGGTTCCGGAGTTCATGGGACTGCCGAGCGCGGAGAACGCGGGATTTTCCGGCTCGACCCGAACCACGGCTTCCTTCCCCCCGCACTGGTCGTGTCCATGCCGCCACGCAGCGCCTCGCAGCAGGCGGCCCCGCAGCCCCGCTGAACGCACACACCCCGCCGCCCTTCTCGGGCGGCGGGGTGTTTCGTCGTGCCGGATCAGGCGGAAGTGATGAAAAATGCTGCGCTGGCCGCGTAAAGTCCCAGGTCAGTCAGCCTGCTTCCCGCGTATGCGGGGATGGTCCGACGATCGCCTCGCTACTCGCGTTCGTGATCGCCTGCTCCCCGCGTACGCGGGGATGCTCCGGGATCCGTGATCACGCGGCAGACGGAAGGCACCTGCTTCCCGCGTATGCGGGAGGGGGCGGGTTCGTGCGTCCGAGATCAGACTCTGCGGCGGGCACGTACAGCGTCGGTGTACAGCTCGCGCGTCAGGTCCTCATCGGCGATGCCGAGTTCGGCGAGCACCTCACGGACATCGGCGAGTGCGGCCCGCACGTGGTCGGCGTCGACGAAAGTCTCAACCTCCAGGAACGTCCCGTCGACCTCGGGTACGCGCACGAGAGTGGCAAGCATCTCGCGGCCCCGGGCCCTGAATACGTAGTTCCTGCAATGCTTCTCGAACGCGATTACCGGCACGTACCCGAGACCGCGCACAATGGCATGCGCCGCCTCGGCGTCTTGCACGCGGGTCTCGTGCTCAGGCTTAGAACCGGATGCCTCGTCCACCTTGGCACCCTTGTACGTCAGTACCGTACGGGTCTCCTCCGGGCCGTACACCGTTCGGATACGCAGCTCAGCGTCCCGGGCATCGAGCGCGCCGTCACGCGCGTCGTAATAGGTGTCCTGGTATACCTCGGGCACACCGGCCGCGCGCTCGTCGAGACGGCGCAGAAGATCCTCTGGCGCGTGCACACGGGCCTTGAGCTCAGCTTCGATCACGTTCATCTCCGTTCCCCACGGTGCACTCCGCGCCGTCGAGGAGCGCATCGAACATCCTTCGGAACCCTCTGAACAACGGGCCCTGTGGGGTCTCCATCAGCTTGTACATGGCCGACTCGTGCCCCTCCCAACCGCGGTCGAAGGTGCCGACGAACATAGTGCTGCCCGCACGGACGATTCGCCAGGTCGGCAGTTGGCCGTACCGGTAGACGTGGAGGTCGCCCGGGATTTCCCTCAGCCGTGCTTCGGCAAGGTGAATGCCGCCGGCCAAGGACT
This sequence comes from Streptomyces sp. NPDC014734, assembly GCF_043083325.1. Lineage (NCBI taxonomy): Bacteria > Bacillati > Actinomycetota > Actinomycetes > Kitasatosporales > Streptomycetaceae > Streptomyces > Streptomyces sp. NPDC014734. The sequence goes on from NZ_JBIBYN010000002.1 coordinate 580,027, forward strand.
CAGCCGACTCTCCGATCTCGGCGGCGCGCCGGGCCAGAGATGGTGAACTGGGGTCCAGGAGAAGGATCCGCACCCGTAGTCCCCGGCCGCCCTGGTCGCGTGGCAAGCAGACGCCTCGCAGCACCGAGTCGTTCAGGCCGATCAGGCCGAGGCCACGTACGGCCAGGACGTCAAGCTCGGCAGCGGCTGCTGCGGTCTGACGGATCTCATCGCGCGCGGCAGCCTGAGATGCGTAGACCCGGACGATCTCGGGGAACGCGGCAAGATCGAACGCTGAACCGCCCACGCCTTTCTCACGGCCGGCCGCGAGCCCGAGAAGATGTCGGGCGTCGTCTGGCAGGTTGAGGCCGTCTGCGATCCGCTCGTACACGTCGAGACGACTGATTTCTCGACGGCCGTTGATGATCTCGTTGACCCTGCCCTGGGTAAGGTCGACAACGGCTGCGATCCGGGCCTGGCTCGCGCCACCGTATTGCTGGACATACCGGAACACGGCGCCTATGTCTCGTGCCCGCAGAGCCTGCCGGACTTCAGCGCGTTCCCACGCCCACGCGGGTAACTCGATCGATGCGACGCCCATAACACCCCCTCGTTCACGGTGAGATGGCAAGTCATCTCACCGTGAGATTACCTCTCGGGTATCGCTTGCGTACGCACTGTCATTAGAGCCTGAACGGCATGTCGATGACGCTCAAGGTGTACGAGGTCGATCAGCACGGCCGGACGCGGGTCGTCCGGCAGACGACCACGGTTGTACCACTCAGGCACCCGCCGATGACGGATGGCTTCCCGGCCTGTGAGTGCGTTCGGTGCGGTGGCCGCCGTCCGGCCGGGCACTTGCCGTTGGTGGGTGCGTCCCGGTGAGGCGGTCCCCCCGGCGACCGGGGCCCGACCTTTCCGCCATCTTCCCCAACGCCCCCGCTCCGGTTGTCGGTTGTGACGTCTGTGCCGCCCTGGCCGATCAGCGGGCGGTGGCGCAGCGGGTGGGCGATCTGTCGAGGGTGGTGGACTGCAATGTGGAGATGCGCAGGCACCCGCATCCGGGCCGACGGGGGCGGCGATGATGTACGACGAGCTGATGGCCGCCGCGCGCGGCGCCGTGGACGATGCCGTCGCGGCCGTGGTTGCCGAGGTGGCCACGGCACGGTCCCCGTACGGGCGTGGTCGGTACGAGGAGATGGCAGCCGAGCCCACCGAGTTACGTGTCAGTCGGTTGTGTGCCGTGGCCGTACGTACCTGCGTTGTCGAGGCGCATCAGGGCTGTTGCCTGCCCGGCTGCGAATGCCCGTGCCACTGACCCGACCGTGTGCTGTCCCCGATGCCGGAGCCCGCTGTCCGCGACGCAGCCCGCTGGCACGTACGGCTGCGCGGTGTGCCGGTACGAGATCACCGCCGAGGCATGGCACCTGCACCAACGGCTGCTCGCCGAACTCGCCGCTGATGAGGGCGCGTTCTTCGCACGGATCGAGGACCGCGCGACCCGCATCCGCGCGCACGAACCCGCCTGGCGCTGACCTCCACCACTTTCACGAAGGAGAGACGCGTGAGCGAGCAAGGGGAAGGTCGGCGAGACCAGATCCCCGAACCCGCCCCCGAACTCCGGCCCGTGCGCGTGGTTTCCGCCGCGCACAGGCCGGTTCACACCACCGTTATCAGTTGGTCCTGCCGCATTGCGGGACCAATTCGACACAGGAGGAATGCCACAGGAGGAATGCCACATGAGCGCTGCTATTACTGCTCTCGCGGATCCGCGGGAGGCTTTTCCGCTCGCGGCCGGGGTGTCGCGTGCCATGCGCGGCAGTGAGTCGCCGAGTGGGGCGGCGATCCGGCCGTGGGTTCTGCGGTTCGCCCGGGTTCCGGATGCGACGCGGGCCGTTGTGAGGCCGGTGGCCGTGTATGACAACGAGTCGCAGATGTCCGTCGGTCTTTACGGGGGGCCACTTCCGTTCATGCAGACCCAGACGCCCACTGTTCCCGACGGGAGCACGAGCAATCCGCCGCGGCTGGACGAAGGCCCGAAGGACTGATGCCGTCATGTCCACCGTTCTTGTGATCGCGGCGCGCGACGACTGGCCGACCGACCGGGTCGTCGAGGCGCTCGCGGACGGTGGGGCGGAGGTGTTCCGTATGGACACCGCGGAGTTTCCGCAGGAACTCACCCTGGCCGGGCGTATCGACGCCCGGCGGGGGTGGGCCGGCGGGCTCACCCCCGCTCATCGTGCCGTCGATCTCGCCGACGTGTCCGCCGTCTACTAGAGATCTGAGTCGCGCGTCCCAGGACGCGACTCTCATGATGTGGGCCCAGGACTGTATGCGCCGCGGACGCGGACGGGTTCTTCGCCCGGCTGCGGGCGTCGGGGTGACGCATCCGGCGAACCCATGGATCGTGAACCGGTGCCGCGCCCAGGAGTTCAGCGGTCCCAGCGGGTTTCGACCGTGCCTCGGGGATCAGGACCGTGACCGCATGTCCGCAGGTCAGGAAGTGCTTTTCCGGGGCGGCGGGGGACCGGGCCGGGGATTTCCGGTTGTGGCACAGGGGGTTGATCCCATGCGGTACCGTGATCGCGTCATCACACTCCGTGCGCTCCGGTGCATGGGGCGGCCCCCGGGGGTGTTAGCAGCACCGCACCGAGGGCCTTCACCACAAGTGGAAGCAGAGGTCCACCGGGATGCTTTGGCATGCTATCGCGCCCTCTCGGCGCTACACGAAGGCTTCGCACGATGTCGTGCGGCATCCGCGTCTGAGCAGTGACGCGAAGATCCTGCTCCTGTACGTGCAGGGGCTCCCCGAAGGCCAGGCCGACATGGCACTCAGCGAGCACGCGAAGAAGCTCGGGATCACCGGCAGGGGTTACCAGAAGGCCAAAAAATCGCTGATCACGAACGGCTTCGTGCATGAGTGGAAGCGGCAGGGGAAGCGCGGGTTCTGGGTGACCGACCAGCTCTTCGCCAATGTCCCCCTCACGGACGGCGAAGCCAGGGTGGTCCGGGAATCACGGGTGGGCGCCGACGCCGACCGTCCGGGTGCGCAGGTTCCGGCGGTCGGTCGGCCGGAGGCTCGGTCGGTCGGTGGCTGTGAACCGGTAGATGAAGAACGTGGGGAGAACTACTCCCACCCACCCTCCAAAGAGCCCCGAGAGCCCCGAGAGCCTGAAGGTGTCGGAGCGGCCGGAGGTGTCGGAGCGGCCGGAGGTGTCGGAGCGGCCGAAGTCTCCGAGGGGGAGAGGGTGTTGCTCTCGCTGCGGCATGTGAATCCGCAGCTTCACCTCGGGGTCCGTGAGGCGCGTGGCCTTGCCGAGATCGCCGGCGAATGGATCCGGCGTGGTGTGAGTGCCACGGATCTGCGGCGGACGTTGACCGGTGCGCTGCCCAAGGAGGGCGTACGTTCCGCCGTCGGGTTCCTGCGCCATCGGCTCGTCCAGAAGCTTCCGGAAGTGCCCGTGGCCGCCTCGGCCTCAACCGTCGCGCCCCCGCCCGTAAGGGAGTTCGTCGTCTGCGCGGGGGAGGGCGGGGATCACGTGTTCCGTCCCGTCGGGGACGAGGTCCTGTGCGGGCCGTGTGTTCGCGAGGCGAACCGGGCCCACGGGGCCGCCCGGCGGGCCGAGAGGCGGAACGAACCCGGTCCGCTGCCCTGGCGCGAGCGGATCGCGGCGGTCATCGAGAGCGAGCGGAGGCCGGAGCGGAGGCCGGAAGAAGGGCCGTCCGGGGTTCTCGCCGCCACGCGTACTTCCGGAAGCCTCCGGGACGCGGGGGCCAGGCCGTAAGCTCACGGTCACCGGCGGAAGGAGCGCGCGATGGCGGGCTTTCGGGACCTGAGGTTCAGGGCGGTCACTTCGCTTCAGCGGCATGTCGTCAACCCGCTCGCCAGACGGTCGAGGTCGCAGATCCTGCTGGAGACCACCGGCCGTACGTCCGGGCTGCGGCGCAGCACCCCCGTCGGCGGCCGACGCATCGGGCGGGAGTTCTGGCTGGTCTCGGAGTTCGGCGAGAGGTCCCAGTACATCCGTAACATCCGGGCCGACCCACGGGTCCGGGTCCGCATCGCGGGACGCTGGTACGACGGGGTGGCACATCCGCTGCCCCAGGACGATGCGCGCGCCCGGCTCAGGACCCTGCCGCGTTACAACAGCGCCGTCGTGCGGGCGGTGGGCGCGGACCTGCTGACCGTGCGGGTGGATCTCGCGGACTGAGTCCGGACGTGGGTGTGCCCGTGCATGGGCGTGCCCGTACATGGGTGAGCCCGTACATGGGGGTGCCGGGTCAACGACTCGGTGTGTGGGGAATGTTCCAGCTGGAGATGTCCGCAAGGAACTCCTGGTAGGAGCGATTTGTACCGCTGGGCTTCGCGAGCAGGCCCTGCTTCAATGCTGCGGATACGATCTCGGGCCCATCGCTCTCCCTGAAGCGCGGACTGGTGAGAATGCCTTCAAGGTCTTCTTTCGGAGTCTGCCGACGCCCGCTGTCCTTGCCCTGCCATGCCGCTGGGATCTTCCACGCGGGACGGTGGAGCGTGAACGCCCCCGGAAAGAGGAGCAGCCATGCTTCGGACTCCGCGGCGGCAAGCGCGTAGACGGAGGAGGCGGCGCCGGCTGCTTTGGCCAGCGCGGCCGACACGGCTTTCCGCGCGGAGTCGTAGGCAGGTCCGGGGCAGGTGTCCATGTCTTCGTGGACGGCGATTCCCACGAACTCGCCGGCCTTCAATCGGGCCTTGCCGCGCGCCTTGTTCACCAGGATGCCCGCCGCCGTTGTCAGTTCAGCACCGGATTTCTTCCGCAGTCGCACCGGATCGGTGATCTCGGTGAGAGCGACGGATTCCGCGAGGCCGGGGTGAGCGGCCTTGATGAACGTGGCCAGCATGCGACGGTCATTCGCGCTTTCGCCCGCGAGCACGACCACACCCCGCTTCGAAGGCTTGGGTATCCGCCTGCGGCTCACAGCTCGTCCTCTGTCAGGTCGCCACCCAGCACACCGGAGAACCACAGTTCACCGAGAGGCTGATCGCCTGTCTCCGCGACGATCGCCTCGATTTCCTCCGTCGTCAGGGCGGGAATGATGGATGCGCCGCCTTCGTCACGGTCGCACACGATGAACTCGTGGGGTTCCAATCGGTCGACGAGCGCGGGCGAGTGGGTCGCCACGATGAACTGCGTTCGCGTCGATGCTTCCCTCATCCGCTCCACAATGAGCTCAAGAGCCTGAGGGTGCAGACCGTGGTCGATCTCCTCGACACATGTCAGGGCCGGAGGCTGGGGATCGTAGAGCATGGCCAGCAGGCCCAGAAGGCGCACCGTTCCGAACGAGGCGTCGGAGAGCGGAGTGGTCCGACGCAGGCCGCGTTCGTGAAGTACCACCGCAAGCCGATCCGCGTAGCCACCCACCTGCTCGAATTCGATGGCATCCAACTGCGGGAGGATACGGCGGGCATCACGTGTCAGATCGTCCCAGCGCGCCTCGTCCGAGCTGAGTTGGATCAGGAACGCCGCCAGGTTCTCCGCATGGGACGCCAAGCGGCCGGCCCTGATCGAGTGAGCGCGTGTCGGCTGTCGAGCGGCGGCGACATCCACATCGAAAACTCTGAAGGACGACAAGCGTTCTGCGACTCTCGTCACCTCCTCGCCGCCGTCCGAACGCGCCAGCCGGGGCAAGGTGGACAGACCGCTGCTCAATCGCTGGATGCCGAAACTGCCTCCGTCGGACTCGCGACCGGCCCTCTTGTCCACGACACGGGCTTCGTCCCCGGAGATGGTGATGCGACGGCCCCGTCCCTGTGTCCGCTTGAACTGGAAGCTCTCCTGGCGTGACAAGGTGTAGGAGCCGCGACTACCAGGCGTGGAGCGCCTGCGAATGGTCAGCGAGTATTCATCCGGAGCCTTGGTGCTCGCGTGTGTCGTCCAGTCCGCCTTGAGACGGACCACCATGGACGTCGGCGGTTTGTCTCCGCCCCAGAATGCCACCTCGTCGAATCCACCGCGCTCGTCGAGCGCGGGCTGGAGATCGGTCCGGATGATCGCGGCGAGGAAGTCGAACACTTTGAGCACGTTTGACTTGCCCACTCCGTTGGGCCCCACCAGGACGGTGAGCGGTCCGAGCGGGATAGTCACGTCGCGAAGGCTACGGAAGTTCTCGACGTGTAGTTCCAGAAGGCGGCCGGGCATGGAGTGAACCTATCGGGTAGCAGATCGCCGGGTGACGCGAACGTCCTGAGCGAGGTTTCGCAATGCCGGCCCGGCGGGAGTGGCGCACTGTGTCGTTCGGCGGGCAACAGGGGCGAGCGGCTTTCCTTCGCGACTGTTTTCACACGCGGTCTCCGCAGCGAATGACGGCAGTGGCCGAGCCTTCGGGCGTCGGCCTTGCAGTGCAGCGTAGGCCGGGCGACTGACACCGCTGCCTTCTCCGCGCGGCCATGGGGACCGGGAGGGCTCTCGCCACGACGGCACTGTCGTCGTGGCGGAGGGCGCGCAGCCGCTGACGGCGCGGGGCGGCCTCGGAGACCGGGACCGGGACCGGGACCGGGACCGGACACGAGTGTGCCCGGGCGGTGCATGACCGGCCGGGCACACGTCGGTACCGATGCGATGAGTCAGTCGCTGATCTCGATCCTGCCCTCGGGGGCAGGACCGGGCTCCGGTGCGGGAGCGGGAGCGGTCTTGCCGCCCTTGAGGTTCTTCAGCAGCGCGGCGAGGTCGACCCCCGTGGCGGAGTTGAGGAGTTCCATGCCCTGGGCGACGTTGTCGGTGACCGTGCGCGACAACTGGCTCGCGCCGTCCGTGGAGATCACGGTCATCTTGTCGATGGCGCTCAGCGGCTCCGACGCCTTGGCGACGACGTTCGGCAGGACCTCCACCAGCATCTGGAGCACGGCCGCGTCGCCGTACCGGTCGAAGGCGTCCGCCTTCTTCTGCATGGCCTCGGCCTCGGCCGCACCCCGTGCCGCGATGGCCGCGGCCTCCGCCTCGCCCTCGATGCGCACGGCGTCGGCGAGGGCCGAACGGTGCAGCTTCTCGCCCTGACCGGTCAGCCGCGCGCGCTCGGCGTCCGCCTCGGCCTCCTTGACCTGGGCGATACGGCGGGCCTCCGCCTCCTGCTCGGCCTGGTAGCGGGCGGCGTCGGCGGGCTTGCGGACCTGGGTGTCGAGCTGGCGGTCGGTCAGCGCGGCCTGCCGCGCCGCCACCTTCTCCTGCTCGGCGAGGATGTCCTGCTGGCGGGCGGCGTCGGCGAGCGGGCCCGCCGCGTTGGCCTGGGCGGCGGCCTCGTCCGTCTGCGCCTTGATCTCGGCCTGCTTCAGGTAGAGGGTCCGCTGCGCGACCGCGATCTCCTCCTCCGCCTTGAGCCGGGCCTGCTCGGCCGCACGCCGGGCGACCGCCTCGGCGATGTCCGCCTCCTGCTTGGCGCGCGCGGCCTCCGGGCGACCGAGGTCCTCCAGGTACGAGCCCTCGGTGGTGATGTCCTGGATCTGGAAGGCGTCCAGGATCAGGCCCTGGCCGGAGAGGCTGGCCTCGGCCTCCTCGGCGACCTGGCTGGCGAACGCCGCCCGGTCGCGGATGATGTCCTCGACCGACATCCGGCCGACGATGGCGCGCAGCGCGCCGGAGAGCACTTCCTGGGTGAAGCGGACGATGCCGTCCTGCTGCTGGAGGAAGCGCTGGGCCGCGGCACGGATCGTCTCCTCGCTGCCGCCCACCTTGACGATCGCGACGCCGTCGAGGTTGGACTTCACACCGCGCAGGGTCACGGCGCCGCGCACGGCCACCGGAATGTGCCGGCTGGACAGGTCCAGGGTGAACTTCTGCTGGACGAACGGGACCACGAAGACCCCGCCGCCGACGACGACCTTCTGGCCGCTGTTGTCGATGCTGGTGCGGCCGGTCACCGGGTCCGTCGACTTCTTGCCTCGGCGTCCGGTGATGATGAACGCCTCGCTGGGCCCGGCGACCTTGTAGCGGGTGATGACGGCGAGAGCGAGGAACACCAGGAGTACGACGACTCCGATGATCGAGATCACGACTGGGCTCATGGACATGTCCCCCCTGCCCTCCCCGAGGGGGACGGCAGTTCGAGTCGGGCGGTACGCGCGGTCCGGTGCGGTCCGGTGCGGCGCACCACGGGTATATCGGTCGGGCGGTACGGCACGGCGCACCGCGGGTGTGTGGGTCGGCGGTCAGCGCTCGACGGGGCGGACCGTGACCGAGGTGGTCGACAGCGCGGCCTCCACCCAGATCTCGGCGCCGCGTTCGACCGGCACCGGACTCTTCGCGGCCAACTTCACCGGCTGGCCCCCGAGACGCAGCAGGACCTCGCCGTAGCCGTTGGCCGGGATGGCCGTGACGACCGAGCCGGACGTGCCGACCAGGTCGTCGCCGCGTGGTGTGGAGTCGGTCTGGTCCCGCATCAGGACTTTGCTGAACTTCCAGGTCAGCCCTGCCGCGACGATTCCGGCCAGGCCGCCGGCGACGATCGCGGCGACCGTGCCGAGCCCGGTGGTGCCGAGCACGATCGCACCTCCGAAGCCGAGCATCGAGAGGAATCCGGCGATGACCGGGAGGGACAGCAGGCCGTCGAAGAATCCGCCCAGGGCGCCCCCGAAGAGACCTTCGAGTAAGCCGTCGAAGATCAGGGACAGGACGAGCAGGACGATTCCCGCGATACCGAGACCGAGAAACAAGGTCACGCGATCACCCTTCCCGATCCCCGAAATCCCCCGAACATGTTTCCCCCGAACATTTCCGTCGAGTTGGCTGGATGATCCCATACGCGAACGGCTGCGCACACTGCCGGGATCCGGAAATCTTTCCTGCCTCCTTGATGCCGGATCATTGCCGGACGGGCCGGGTGGTCGCCGGGCGGGCGGTCCGCGCACGGGAGCCCGTCCGTACCCTTCTTCACGCCTGCGCGCGGGCTTCGGTTGCGGTCGAGGTCGCGTCCGTCGTTCCGGCTCGGATCGTGGCCGTCGTGGCCGTCGTGGCCGTCGTTCCGGCTCCGGTCGCGTCCGTGATCGGGTTCGGGTCGGGTTCGGGTTCGGGTCGTGTCCGTGGTCGGGCGGGTGCGGGGAGTGGTTCACGGGCCGCGACCGTCCACACCCTGTGGACGACGGTGGGTCGCGCGCCGGACAATGCGGGCGGGACCGTCCGGCGCGCACCGCCGCTCCCGGCGCGGCACGCTCGTCACGATCCGGTCTCCGCGCCGGGCGTCAGGCAGGAGAGACCTATGACAGAACGACGGCCGTCGCCGTCCGCGGCCGTGCTCCTGCTGCACGGCGGACGCGAGACCGGACTGGGGCCACCCCCGCCCGGCCCGCTGAACCTTCCCGCCCTGCGCATGCGGCCGTTCGCCCGGGCCGTCGCCGGGGCGCCGGACGAGGGAGCCGGGGACGACGTCCTGGTCCGCTCCGTCCGCTACTCCCATCGTGGCTGGAACGGTCCGCGAGAGGACCCGTTCCACGACGCGATGGACGCCCTCGACGCCCTGCGACGCGAGGCCGGGGAGGTTCCGGTGGTCCTGCTCGGTCACTCGATGGGCGCCCGTGCCGCCCTGCGCGCCGCCGGACACCCGCTGGTGCGCGGCGTGGTGGGCCTCGCTCCCTGGTGCCCGGCGGACGACCCCGTCGCCCAGCTCGCCGACCGTGACGTGATCCTGATCCACAGCACCCGCGACCGGATCACGAGCCCCAGGGAATCCCAGTCCTTCACCGGCCGCGCCCGCCGCGCCGGAGCCCGCGCCTGTCTGGTCGCGATCCGCGGCAGCGACCACGCGATGCTGCGCCGTGCCGGGGCCTGGCACACGCTGACGGCCCGGATCGTCGCCGGGCTGCTGGGCGCGGGCCCGCTGCCCGTGGAGATCGCGGCGGCGTTCCGGCTTCCGCAGGCCGCCACGGCGACGCAGGGCACACTCGACTTCGACCGTCTCGATCCCGCGCACACCCCGTCCCCGGCCGCCCCGGCGTCTTCGTCCCCGGCCTCCGCGCATGATCCGGCCGGGAGGTGAGGCAACGGGTGCCGTATCCCGTGAGCGCGGGCGTTCCGTGGTGCAGAGGTGCCGGAACGGGCGCACCCTGGTAGGGAGGTGATCGAGATGACGCGTACAGCTGTCGGTTGGCATGTGGATCTCGAATTCGAGGAGGACACCCACCGCACCCGTGCCGCGGCCCTGGTGAGACTGCCGGACGGCAACGAGGTGAGGGCCCACGGATACGCGAGCCGCCATCCCTCCGACAAGGATCAGCCGAGAGTCGGCGAGGAGATCGCGGGAGCCAGAGCGCTCAACGAACTGGCGATGAAGATGCTGACGAAGGCACACGACGAGATCGACGACGCGTCCGGCCGGACGTCGCACCCGCTGGCCTGAGAGCCGGTCGGGTGGCCTCCGCCCGGTCGGAGGTCACCCGACAGGCCATGGGGCAGCGCGACGGGGTCCGGGGACGTCAGCCCAGTTCCAGGCTGGTGATGCCGAACAGCCCGCCGTGGTCGATGTCCGGCGAGGGACCGGTGTACATGCGGGCTGTCTCGAACGACGGGGTGAGGCCGAGTCGTTCGACGAGACGCACGGCCGCCGGGTTGACGTCGGGTACGTCGACCGCCACGGGCGTGCCCGGATCCGCGGCGGCGAGGGCACCGATCAGGGCGCCCGCCACCTCCGGCGACTCCGCGTACACGGGGCCGATCCGCGATGCCGTGCGGCAGGGACGGCGCACGGCGAGGCCCCGCAGTTCCCCGTCGCGGACGGCGGCGAGCGGGACGTGGGCCGGGCCGGCGACCCACGGGGCGAGGAAGCTGTCGCGGTCCGCGGGGAAGAAGCGGCGGTCGTAGGCGGCGAGCCGGTCGAACGGGATGGCGCGGGCGTCGACGAGGACGGTGCCGGGCGGGGCGGCCGGGGCATCGGCGGGATGCCCCTGGTAACGCATGTTGGTCCAGACGGAACGGAACCCGGATTTACGGTAGTTGTGCTGCTGGGCGACCACGCCGTCGAGTCCGACGTTGCGCCCCCGGAGCCGTGCCATGCCCGCCTGCCAGGTTCGGAGGCCGTAGCCGCGGCCACGCAGTTCGGGCCGGGTGAGATAGAAGCCGAGGAACCCGAAGCCGGGTTCGTAGCGGACCACGGAGACGCAGGAGACCGGAGTGCCGTCGAGCCGGCCGACGAGGAAGCCGCGCGGGTCGGCGGCGAAGAAGGCATGACGGTCGGCCAGTCCGGGGTTCCAGCTCTCCTCGTGGGCCCATTCGGCCAGCATCGTGAGGTCGTGGGCGCTTGCGGTGGTGATCTCGAAGTTCGGCACGGGGCACCTGTACCCCGTCGGTGATCGGCTCAACGGCGCATTTTCCGTCACCGTACGTCGTCACCCCGGCGGGTGAGTGCTCGGGAAGGTTTCCGTTTCCGGCCGTGGTGCGAGCGCTCGCGTACCGCTCACGGGGTGCGTGCCGCCCACCGTGCGTGTGCCGTCCACCATGTGCGTGCTGTTCATTGTCCGCGTACTGCTCACCGTGCGGGTGCCGGTTCACCGCCCGCCCGCGACCCGCAGGACCGTTCCGGTCACGTAGGACGCCTCGTCGGACAGAAGCCAGGCGATGGCGGCAGCGATCTCCGGCGCCGCACCCGGGCGGCCGAGCGGGATTCCGGCGGCGGCGGTGTGTGCCCGGTTCGGGTCGCCCGCGGTGGCGTGCATGTCGGTGTCGATCATCCCCGGAGCGACAGCGTTGACCCGGACGCCGTCCGGTCCCAGCTCCTTGGACAGCCCGACCGTCAGGGCGTCCGCCGCCGCCTTCGTGGCCGCGTAGTGGACGAAGTCCCCCGGGCTGCCGAGGGTGGCGGCTGCCGAGGAGACGTTGACGATCGCGCCCGCCCCGGTGGCCGTCATGTCCTTCGCGGCCCGGCGGCAGCACAGCAGCACACCGAGCAGATTCACGTCGAGCACGCGACGCAGCGTGTCGGTGGAGGTGTCGGCGAGCCGTCCGAGAGGCCCGGTCACACCGGCGTTGTTGACCAGCCCGGTGACCGGGCCGAGCCGGTCGGCGGCGATGTCGAAGAGTCGTTCCACATCGGCTTCCACGGAGGTGTCCGCCCGCACCGTGACACAGCGCGCACCGGCGTCCCGGACCGCGGCGGCGGTTCGCTCGGCGGCCTCGGTGTCGCTGACGTAGCCCAGTGCGAGGTCGTGTCCGTCGGACGCCAGGCGGACGCAGGTCGCGGCACCGATGCCCCGGCTGCCACCGGTGACGACGGTGACGGGGCGGAGCCGCGGGGCGGGGTCGTCGATGGCCACGGGGGAACCTCTCGTTCTCGGGGTGGTCGCACGGATCGGCCCCCGGCCCGGCCAGGCCCGGTCCGTACGGTCGCGGTGGTGGCTTCGGGGGCGATGGTGGCGGTGGCGGTGGCGGTGGCGGTGGCGGTGGCGGTGCCTGTGGTGTCTGTGGTGCCTGTGGTGCCTGTGGTGTCGGTTGTGCCTGTGGTGTTGTGGTCGGTACGCGGATTGTACGGAGCGACCGCCGCCCGGGTGACGGCCGAGGCCCGGGCCCGCCGGGCGGGGCCGCCGTTGGAGTGGAGCCGGGCGCGACCGTTGGCGTGGTACGCCGTGGGGGAACGCGCGGCTGTCTAGGGTCGGCGGCTGACGGACCGCTGTCGGCGTGCCACGGGTTGAATCGCCCGACGCCGGTGACGGCTCCTCCTCAACGGCGTTCCCCTGCCATCGCCTCGCATTGCGGTGGCAGGGGGCGCCGACCGTCGGTGCCGGGCCCGGCCGTCGAACCCGAGGTACGGCAGGGGGATTGCCCCACCCCGGGATCTCGTGCCCGCCGGATGGGCCGAGGGGCCCGTCGCGGCCAGGCTTGCCGCATGACAACCCACCGCAGAACCCTCACGTTCGCCGCCCTCTCCGCCGCCGTCGCGGCCACCACCCTGACCGGGGCCGCGACCACGTCGGCCCACGCCGACAGCGCCTTACCCGCACTCGACTGGAAGCCCTGTGCCCGGGCGGACGGACCCGCCGCACAGGAGTGCGCCGAACTGCCCGTACCGCTCGACTACCGGTCCCCGGGCGGCCCGAGCATCTCGCTCGCGGTGACCCGGGTGCGCAGCGACCGCCCCTCGGCGCGGCGCGGGACGCTGCTGGTGATCGCCGGCGGCCCCGGTTCGTCCGGGGTGCAGCGGGTGACCCAGAAGGGGGAACAACTGCTGCGGGAGACGAAGGGCCGGTACGACATCGTGGGCCTCGACCCGCGCGGCGTCGGCGGCAGTCCGAAGGCGAGCTGCGGACTCGCGCCGCAGGACAGGGAGCTGGTGAACCTCCGGTCCTGGCCCGCCGCCGACGGCTCGATCACCGAGAACGTGGAGCGGTCGCGGCGGACCGCCGAGGCGTGCGCCCGCAACGGCGGGGCGCTGCTGCGCAGCCTCACCACGGCCAACGAGGTGCGGGACATCGAGCGCTTCCGGCAGGCCCTGGGCGAGGAGAAGCTGTCCGCCTGGGGAAGCTCGTACGGCACCTACGTGGGCGCGGTGTACGCCCAGAAGTACCCCGCTCGCACCGACCGTTGGGTGCTCGACAGCAGCGGCGACCCCGAGCCGTCGCGGGTCGCGCGCGGCTGGCTGGCGAACATGTCGGTGGGCGCGGACGACCGGTTCCCCGACTTCGCGCGGTGGGCCGCGGACCCGGCCAGGGAGGCGGAGGGGCTGCGACTCGCCGAACGGGCCGAGGACGTACGGCCGTGGGTGCTCGCGCTGGCCGCACGACTGGACCGCGAGCCGAAGGAGTCCACCACGCCCGGTGTGCCGCTGACCGGCAACCGGCTGCGGCAGGCGCTGCAGAACGCGCTGTACGACGACAGCTCCTTCGCCCCGTTGGCCACTCTGCTGCGGGCGGCGGGGGACGCCTCCGCGAAACCGGTCCTTCCCGCCCAGCTCGCCCAGCCGCTCCCGGACCCGGACGCCGCCGTCACGGTCGCCGTGGTCTGCAACGACGTCCGCTGGCCTGCCGCGAGCCCGGCGTACCGGCGTGCCGTGGCGCGTGCCGTGGCCGGGGACCGTGCCGCGCACCCGCTCACGGCCGGGGTGTCGCAGAACATCACTCCCTGCTCCTTCTGGAAGGACGCCCCGGCCGACCCGCCGACCAGGATCACCGACGAGGGGCCGTCCAACATCCTCATGATCCAGGGCCTGCGCGATCCGTCGACCCCGTACTCCGGGGCGCTGAAGATGCGCGCGGCCTTCGGCGACCGGGCCCGCATGGTCGCGGTCGACCACGGCGGGCACGGTGTCTACCTGGGCAACGGCAACGCCTGCGGGGACCGCGCGGTCAGCACCTTCCTGACGACGGGGGTCCGGCCGGAGCGCGACACGCTCTGCCCGAACTGACCGGTCGGCACCCGTGCGACGGCCTCCGGCGGGGGAGCGGCCCGCCCCTGCCGGAGGCAATGCCGAGCGACCCGGAGGCAATGCCGAGCGACCCGCCGCCGTTCCGGGCGGGCGACCGGGCCCTCAGTCCGTGCCGGGCGTGACGTGCCCGCCGTCCCCGGCCCGCGCCAGCAGGGCGACGACCTCCTCGTCCGAGGTCTGCGAGAAGTCGCGGTACCACTCCCCGACGGCGCTGAACAGACGCGGCACGGACAGGCACACCACCTCGTCCGCGCACCCCCGGAGCCGGGCGACCGCGTCGGCCGGGGCCACCGGAACGGCGGCGACCACACGTGCCGGGGCCCGTGCCCGGACCACCCGACAGGCGGCCTCGGCCGTGGCGCCGGTCGCGACGCCGTCGTCCACGACGATCACGGTCCGGCCCTCGACGGGTGTGGGCGCCCGGCCCGCCCGGTACGCCTGCGCACGGCGGACCAGCTCCGCCGTCTCGACCCGCTCGACCGCCGCGAGATCCTGTTTCCCGACCCGCAGATGGCTGACGACATCGTCGTTGAGGACCCGCACCCCGCCCTCGCCGATGGCGCCGAACGCCACCTCCTCGTGGTGCGGCACGCCGAGTTTGCGGACCACGATCACGTCGAGCCGGCCGCCGAGCGTCTGTGCCACCTGGAAGGCCACCGGGACCCCGCCGCGCGGCAGGCCCAGCACGACCGGGTTCTCCCGTTCCAGATGGCGCAGCGCCTCGGCCAATCGCTCGCCCGCGTCCGCGCGGTCGACGAACAGCACAGTGCCTCACCCCCGGGCGAGGGGACCGACAGGGAACCGGACGGAGGAGCGGGGACCCGCGCGGGCGCCTGCCGTACCCGCCGCGCCGCACATGTGCCGAGCCCGCCTCCCCTTCGAAACAACCCCATGCGGGCGTACTCCGCAACTCGGACGGAGCCGCCGGAGAGCGGCCCCGCGCGCCGACCGGCCCCGCGCGTCGACCGGCCCCGGGCGCCGACGCCGACCGGCCCCGGGCGTCGCACAGCACCGGCGGGGTCAGGACACCGGTGACATCCTGGGCATCTCGCCCTCGGTGGTGTCGACGTCGATCACGGAGAACGCCGCTCCCTGCGGGTCCGTCAGCGCCGCGAACCGGCCGAACGGCATGCTCATCGGGCCGAACCGCAGGACCGCGCCGCGCTCGGTCGCCCTCGCCACGGCCGCGTCGCAGTCCGCGACGGTGAAGTACACGTTCACGTGCGGCGGCACCTCCGGCGGGAAGTCGTCGCCCATCCTCATCCGCCCCAGGACCGTCCTGTCACCGAGGTTGTACACCCGGAAGTCGACGTGTTCGTCCGCCATCCGCATCATGCTGTAGGGGAAGACGGCGGAGAAGAAGGCATCGGCCCTCTCCGGCTCCCGGGTGAAGACCTCGGCCCAGCAGTACGCACCGGGCACACCCTGGGCCCCGAATCCCTCGTGGGAGTCCGCCTGCCACACGCCGAAGACGACGCCGGAGGGGTCGCGGGCCATCAGCATCGTGCCGAAGTCGCCGACCCGCATCGGGTCCATCAGCGTCTCGCCGCCGTTGTCGCGGATCTTCGCGGCGGTGGCGGCGGCGTCCGGCGAGGCGAGGTACAGGCACCAGGCCGCCGGAGTCTCCTGGCCGGGCATCGGCGGCACGACGGCGGCGACCGCCCTGCCGTCGACGTACGCCTGTGTGTAATTGCCGTACTCCTCCGCCGCCCCGCCGAACGTCCAGCCCAGCACGGCACCGTAGAAACTCTTGGCGGCCTCGGGATCGGGGAACATCGCGTCGGCCCAGCACGGCGCGCCCTCCGGTTGTACAGCCATGGCTCCGACTCCTTCGCGCTCGGCGGGCTCGTCCGGTGCGTGCGTTCGACACGCGCCCCGATGTGTCCGGTGCGTGTGTTCGACGCGCGTCCCCGATGTGTCCGTGCGTTCCGCGTGTTCGATATGCCCTGTGCGTTCGATGTGTCCGTGCGTTCCGACTCGTCCGCTGTTCCACGCTAGCCACGCGGGCCCGGTGGCGCGCGCCGGGGACACCCGCCCCCTGTCGCTCCCCAGGTCGTAAGATCCACTTCTGCCGGTGAGCGGAGCCGGCCTGCGGGGGCACCGTACGTCTGCGAGGAGACACGTCACACCATGTCCGACCAGGTCGCCGCACCTTTACGGCGTGCGATCGCCGTGCGCAGCCGCGGGATCGTGGACTCCCCGGCCTTCACCGGCGCCGTGTTCTGCCTCATCGTGACCAACGCCGCGCTGCTGGGCGTCGAGACGTACAGCGGTGCCGTGCAGCAGTGGTACGACGCGCTCAAGACGACGGAGCACGTCTTCCTCGCCGCGTTCACCGTCGAGATCCTGTTGCGGGCCGCCGCCCACGCCGACCGGCCCGGGGACTTCTTCCGTGACCCGTGGAACGTGTTCGACGTGCTCGTCGTCGTGCTCGCCTTCCTGCCGTTCGCCCGCGAGAACGCCACAGTGCTGAGACTGCTGCGGCTGGCCCGGGTGCTGCGGGCCGCCCGCTTCCTGCCCCAACTGCGCATCGTGATCGTGGCCGTGGGCAAGAGCCTGCCCGGCACGCTGAGCTTCCTGCTCGTCGGCACGCTCCTGCTCTACGTCTACGCCATGGTCGGCTGGGTGTTCTTCGCCGCGGACAACCCCGAGCACTTCGGCTCGCTCGGCCGCGCGGCACTCAGCCTCTTCCTCCTCATCACCCTCGACGGTCTCGGGGACGCGGTCCGTGCCGGGCTGGAGATCTCCCGCTGGGCGATCGTCTACTTCGCGTCGTTCGTTCTCCTCGGTTCGTTCCTGCTCGTCAATCTCCTCATCGGCGTGGTCATCAACTCGCTGGAAGAGGCACGCGAGTTGGAGAGGACACGTGATCAGCAGGAGGAGGCGGGGCAGCGACCGTCCGCGCACGGCGGCGACGCCCGGGAGGACAGCGGGAGCACCGGCACCGTCGGACCCGCCACAGCCCTCGGCGCGGTGGACATCGTGGGTGCCGTGGGTGCTGTGCGTGCTGTGCGTGCTGTGGACGCTACGGATGCCCTCGACGTCGTGGAGGCGACGGCGGTGCTGCGGGCCCAGCTCGCCGCTGCCCGAAGCGCCCTGGACGGCATCGAGGCGAACCTCGCGCGGACCGGGCACGCCTGCGCCTGCGGGGGCGTCGGCGAGGAACGACTCGTCACGGTCGCGGAACCCGCACCCGCACCCGTACCCGCGCCGTAGGGCGTGTCCGGTACGCCCCTCAGCCGTCGCCCGGCTCCGGCGGATTCACCCGCACCAGACCCGACTGGTAGGCCATGGCGACGAGTTGGGCGCGGTGCCGTGCCCCCAGCTTCGTCATCGCCCGCCCGACGTGGGTGCGCACGGTCAGCGGGCTGACATGCATCCGCTCGGCGATCTCGTCGTTCGACAGACCCTCGGCGGCCTGCGCCATGACCTCCCGCTCGCGGGCCGTCAGGGCGTCCAGGACCCCGGGCGCGGCGACCCTGCCCTCGGGCAGGGCGAGGTACCGGTTGATCAGGGCCCGGGTCGGGGGGGGGGGGGGGGGGGGGGGGGGGCCCCCCCCCCCGGGGGGGGGGGGCCGGGGGGGGGCGGGGGGGGGCGGGGGGGGGCGGGGGCCCCCCGCCCCCCCCCCCCCGCCCCCCCGGCGCGCCGACGGTGG
>NZ_JBIBYN010000003.1:0-75275 GCF_043083325.1 Streptomyces sp. NPDC014734
AACGCCTCGAAGAACCTCGCCTTCAGGTCTCCAAAATCCACGATCCCCGCAACTCCCTGAACAACAGGGTGTTGCGGGGATCAATAGAACCCGCCGAACGAAACGGGGCCCGGTCGTGATGATGACCGGACCCCCCTCGTATTCCCCCTCCGTCAGGGCTTCCCGATATCCCCCCGGATCCCACCCCCGGAAGCACCCGACGCCAGATATGACTCAGCGGCCCCCCGAACGGTTGCGCGGCTTTGCGATCTCTTTGCCGTGGTGGCAAAACGCCTTGTCAGCAGGCATGTTCGGCGTAGCGGGCGGCGACCTCCGCGAGGGCTTCGGCGCCGTCGCGGGCCCAGAGGGCCTCGTTGAAGATCTCCACCTCGATCGGGCCGTCGAAGCCGGTGGCCTCGACGAGTGAGCGGAAGGCGCGGAAGTCCACGGATCCGTCGCCGAGTTGACCCCGGCCGAGAAGGACGCCCGCCGGGAGCGGGGTGATCCAGTCGGCGAGCTGGAAGGAGTGGATGCGGCCGGTGGCGCCCGCCCGGGCGATCTGTGCGGGGGCCTGGTCGTCCCACCAGATGTGGTACGTGTCGACGACCACGCCGACCTGGTCGGCGGGGAAGCGTTCCGCGAGGTCCAGGGCCTGGGAGAGCGTGGAGACGACGCAGCGGTCCGAGGCGAACATCGGGTGCAGGGGCTCGATGGCGAGGCGCACGCCGCGTTCGGCCGCGTAGGGGGCCAGGTGGGCCAGGGCGTCCGCGACGCGTTCGCGGGCGCCGTGCAGGTCCTTGTCCCCGGCGGGGAGTCCGCCGGAGACGAGGACCAGGGTGTCGGTGGACAGGGCCGCCGCCTCGTCGATCGCGGCGCGGTTGTCGTCCAGGGCGCGGGCCCGCTCCGCCGGGTCGAGTGCGGTGAAGAAACCGCCCCGGCAGAGGCTGGTGACGGAGAGCCCGTGATCGGCGAGGAGGGCGGCCGTGCGCTCGACGCCGTACTCCTGGACGGGGGCCCGCCACAGGCCGACCTTGTCGATGCCCGCCTCGGCGCAGCCCTTGGCGAGTTCGGGCAGCGACCACTGCTTGATGGTCTCCTGGTTGATGGAGAGACGGCCGTCGCTCATCGGGTGCCTCCGTTTCCGCCGTTGACCGCGAGCAGGGTGCGCATGCGGGACTCGGCGAGTTCCGGGTCGGGGAACAGGCCCAGCCGGTCGGCGAGTTCGTACGCCTTCGCCAGGTGCGGCAGCGAACGCGCGGACTGGAGGCCGCCGACCATGGTGAAGTGGTCCTGGTGACCGGCAAGCCAGGCGAGGAAGACCACGCCCGTCTTGTAGAAGCGGGTGGGTGCCTGGAAGAGGTGGCGGGACAACTCGACTGTGGGATCGAGGAGTTCGCGGAAGCCCTGGACGTCGCCGGTGTCCAGGACGCGGACCGCGTGGGCGGCCAGCGGGCCGAGCGGATCGAAGATGCCGAGCAGGGCGTGGCTGAAGCCCTGGTCGTCGCCCGCGATCAGTTCCGGGTAGTTGAAGTCGTCGCCGGTGTAGCAGCGGACCCCGCCGGGCAGACGGCGGCGTACGTCGATCTCGCGTTCGGCGTCCAGGAGCGAGATCTTGATGCCGTCGACCTTGTCCGGGTGCTCGGCGATGACCTTCAGGAAGGTGTCGGTGGCGGCGTCGAGGTCCGAGGAGCCCCAGTAGCCGTCCAGCGCCGGGTCGAACATCGGGCCCAGCCAGTGCAGGACGACAGGTTCGGTGGCCTGTCGCAGCAGGTGGGCGTAGGTCTCCAGGTAGTCCTCGGGGCCCTGTGCGGCTGCGGCGAGTGCGCGGGAGGCCATCAGGATGGCCTGGGCGCCGCTCTCCTCGACGAGGGCGAGCTGCTCCTCGTAGGCGGCGCGCACCTCGGCGAGGGCCGCGGGCCCGGCGGGGAGCTGGTCGGTGCCGACGCCGCAGGCGATCCGGCCGCCGACGGCCTTCGCCTCGGCGGCGGACCGGCGGATCAGTTCGGCCGCGCCCGCCCAGTCCAGGCCCATGCCGCGCTGGGCGGTGTCCATGGCCTCGGCGACACCCAGGCCGTGCGACCAGAGGTGGCGGCGGAAGGCGAGGGTGGCGTCCCAGTCGACGGCGGCCGGGTCGTCGGGGCTGATGTCGGCGTACGGGTCGGCGACCACGTGGGCGGCGGAGAAGACCGTACGGGAGGCGAGCGGCGCCCCGGACGGGGCGAGGTCGAGCGGGGTGGTGCGGGGCTCGTAGGGGCCCTGCGGGAGGTGGATGGTCACGGGGTCGGCTCCGATGCTCCGTGGGTGCGGTACGCGCCGCATGCGCCGCGGCGCGCACCACCGGCGCGGTGCGCACCGTGAGTGCGGTGTGCGCCGGTGGGTGCGGTGTGCGCCGGTGGTACGTGCCGCGGCGGGCGGTACGTGAGGGGCGTCGTTACAGGGACAGTTCCGGGATGTC
Organism: Streptomyces sp. NPDC014734; assembly: GCF_043083325.1. Taxonomy (NCBI): domain Bacteria; kingdom Bacillati; phylum Actinomycetota; class Actinomycetes; order Kitasatosporales; family Streptomycetaceae; genus Streptomyces; species Streptomyces sp. NPDC014734. The sequence goes on from NZ_JBIBYN010000003.1 coordinate 2,435, forward strand.
GAGGCGGCGGCCCTCGGCGGCGGACTTCAGACCGAGTTCGGCGAGCTGGACGCCCCGGGCGCCGGCCATCAGGTCCCAGACGTACGGCTCGTCGAGCACGATGTGGCGCAGGAACAGCTCCCACTGGGCCTTGAAACCGTTGTCGAAGACGGCGTTGTCCGGAACCTCCTGCCACTGGTCGCGGAAGGACTCGGTGACCGGGAGGTCCGGGTTCCAGACCGGCTTGGGGGTGGCCGAGCGGTGCTGGACGCGGCAGTTGCGCAGTCCGGCGACGGCGGAGCCGTGCGTGCCGTCGACCTGGAACTCGACGAGCTCGTCGCGGTTGACCCGGACCGCCCAGGAGGAGTTGATCTGCGCGACGGCGCCGCTCGCGAGCTGGAAGATGCCGTAGGCGGCGTCGTCGGCGGTGGCGGTGTACGGCTCGCCCTGCTCGTCCCAGCGCTGCGGGATGTGCGTCTGGACGTGCGCCTGGACGGTGGAGACCGGGCCGAACAGCTCGTGGAGCACGTACTCCCAGTGCGGGAACATGTCGACGACGATGCCGCCGCCGTCCTCGGCGCGGTAGTTCCACGACGGGCGCTGGGCCTCCTGCCAGTCGCCCTCGAAGACCCAGTATCCGAACTCGCCGCGCACGGACAGGATCTCGCCGAAGAAGCCGCCGTCGATGAGGCGCTTCAGCTTCAGCAGGCCCGGCAGGAAGATCTTGTCCTGGACGACGCCGTGCTTGATGCCCGCGTCACGGGCGATGCGGGCCAGCTCCAGGGCGCCCTCGACGTCCGTGGCGGTGGGCTTCTCGGTGTAGATGTGCTTGCCCGCCGCGATGGCCTTCTTGATCGCGTCGACGCGGGCCGAGGTGACCTGGGCGTCGAAGTAGATGTCGATGCTGTCGTCGGCGAGCACCGCGTCGAGGTCGGTGGACCACTCGGTCAGGCCGTGCCGCTCGGCGAGCTCCTCCAGCGCGTGGGCGCGGCGGCCGACCAGGACCGGCTCGGGCCACAGCACGTCGCCGTCGCCGAGGTCGAGGCCGCCCTGCTCGCGGATCGCGAGGATCGAGCGCACCAGGTGCTGCCGGTATCCCATGCGACCCGTCACGCCGTTCATGGCGATGCGCACTGTCCTGCGTGTCACGAGAGTTCCTCCATGGAGCCCATAGAGCCGGGGCGAGCACGGGCATCGTGGTCGACATCGGCGTAGCAAGCGCTTTCTATCGCCTATGACGCTAGCCTGCGAACAGCGACTCGGACAAGGGGGGCCCTGGAACGGCGCCTCCCACCCGTACTCACCCGTGTCGTTCCTCGGAGGAAAGTGATGACAGTCACCCTGGCGGACGTGGCGGCCCGCGCCCGGGTGTCCCCGGCCACCGTCTCCCGCGTGCTGAACGGCAACTACCCGGTGGCCGCGTCCACCCGGGAGCGGGTGCTGCGCGCGGTGGACGACCTCGACTACGTGCTCAACGGGCCCGCGAGTTCACTGGCGGCGGCCACGTCGGACCTGGTCGGCATCCTGGTCAACGACATCGCTGACCCGTTCTTCGGGATCATGGCGGGGGCGGCGCAGACCGAGATCGGCGGGCCGGGGGACGGATCGGGCCGGGCGGGCGGCGAGAAGCTCGCCGTCGTCTGCAACACGGGTGGCTCCCCCGAGCGCGAGCTGACCTACCTGACGCTGCTCCAGCGCCAGCGTGCCGCGGCGGTCGTCCTGACCGGGGGCGCCGTGGAGGACCCGGCCCACCGGGCGGCGATCTCCGCCAAGCTCACGAAGCTCGCAGACGCGGGCACCCGGGTGGTGCTGTGCGGGCGGCCCCCGCTGCCGGACGGCGAGGCGTTCGTGGCCGCGCTCGCCTTCGACAACCGGGGCGGCGCACGCCGCCTCACCGAGCATCTGCTCTCGCTCGGCCACCGGCGGATCGGCTACGTCGCGGGCCCGGCGGAACGCACGACGACCCGGCACCGGCTGGAGGGCCACCGGGAGGCCATGCGGGCGGCGGGGCTCGCCGGTGACGGGGAGGGTGTCCCGTCGGGCGGGGAGAGCGGAACGGCGGACGGCGGGAGCGGAGCTTCGGGGGCCGGGGCGGCGGGCGGCAGGGGGCGGCAGGGGGGCGCCCGCGACGAGGAACGGCTCACCGTTCACGGCCTCTACGACCGGCGCTCCGGCTATGACGCCACGCTCGAACTCCTGCGCCGCGAACCGGAGGTGACGGCCGTCGTCGCCGCCAACGACACGGTGGCGCTGGGCGCCTGCGCGGCGATCCGGGAACGCGGGCTGCGCATTCCCGAGGATGTCTCGGTGGCGGGCTTCGACGATCTGCCGTTCTCGGTGGACGCGGTCCCGGCGCTGACCACCGTACGGCTGCCGCTGGTGGAGGCGGGTGCGCGGGCGGGAAGGCTGGCGATGGGCAAGGAGACGCCCCCGCCGGGCGGCATCGCGACCATCGCGGCGGAGCTGATGGTCCGGGGGTCGACGGCGCCGCCACGCGGGCGCTGAGCCCCGGGCCGCGCGCCGCCGCGCGGGGCGGTGTGCCCGGAGCCGCACCGTCGCGCGAGCGAATGTGCCCGGGACAGCGGCGCGCCGAGGGGGCGGTGTGTCCGCGCGGGTCCGTTCCGCGGGCACGGAGGCGCGGGCCGCGTACCGGGCGCCGCCTCGTACCGGCCCCGGTACGGGTGCGGGGCGGAAAGATGGGGGCGCTGCCCCCATGCCCGACGGGCGTCGCGCCGGAAGTATGGGGTGTGGCGGACCGGTGGTACCGGCGCCGGACCGAGGAGGTGCGATGACGGGGAACAATCCGGTGGACGGCAAGCGACTGTACGTCCCCCCTGTGACACGTCCGTCGACGGCCACGGACCCGGCCGTCGAGCGGGTCGGCCTGCTGGAGGCGGACCGGCGCCCGACGACCGACGCCCGTCTGCCGGAGGACCGCTGGTGGCGGCCCGCGCTGACCGAGGGCGAGGGGCGGCCGGAGGGCGAGGGACGGCCCGAACGGGTCCCGGACTGGGCGGTGTTCGCCCAGGAGGTGGTCTCCTCGGCCCCCGAGGAGCCGGCGATCGGTGCCGGGGAGGGCTTTCCGGGGCTGCGCGGCTTCGAACGCGTCCTCGCCCCGTTCACGGTGTGCGCCGCGGAACGCATGCTGCACGGGCTGCCCCGGGGGCTGCGCACGCAGGCCGATCTGACCGCCGTACGGGAAGACTTCGAGCGGCACCTGGCCGGGCGGCTCGCCCGGCTCGCCGCCCGCACCCTGGTCCTGGAACTGCACGTGGCACGCGAGGCGGAGCGGCTGGCCGGGGAGAGCCCCGAGGACCGGTTCGCCGACTTCGTGCGGCTGACCGGCTCCCGGTACGGCCTGACCGCCCTCCTCACCGACTACCCGGTGCTCGCCCGGATCCTTGCCCGTACCGCGCTCGACGCCGCCGCCTCGCTCGCCGAGATGCTGGCCCGGTTCGCCGCCGACCGGCGCATCCTTCCGGGCAGGGCCCCGGAGGGCGGGCGGCGCGGGCGGCTCGTGGCGGTCGAGCCCGGGGCCGGGGACGGCCACCGGGGCGGGCGGACCGTGATGCTGCTCCGGTTCGAGAACGGTTCCCGGCTGGTCTACAAACCGCGTCCGCTCGCCGTGCACCGGCACTTCAACGAGCTCGTGATCTGGTTCAACACGCTCCCCGGCACACCCGGGCTGCGTTCGCTCGTCCTGCTGGACCGGGGCTCCTACGGCTGGGTGGAGTTCGCCGCGGAGCAGCCCTGCCGCACGGCCCGCCAGGTCGAGTCCTTCTACCGGCGCCAGGGCGCGCTGCTCGCCCTGCTGCACGCCCTGGACGGAACCGACCTGCACTACGAGAACCTGATCGCCGACGGGGAGCACCCGGTGCTCGTCGACGTCGAAACGCTGTTCCACCCGCCGCTGCCGACCGCGAAGTCCGACGATCCGGCCGCCCGCGCCCTGCACGACTCGGTGCACCGGGTGGGGCTGCTGCCGCAACTGCTCGTCGGGGACGAGACCGCGCTCGACATGTCGGGGATCGGTGGCGGGCAGGCCGCCTCCTCCCCGGTCCGCACCGCCGACTGGGCCGACACGGGAACGGACCGGATGCGGCTGGTACGGCGGCCGGGCCGCTTCGGCGACTCCGCCAACCGCCCCCGGCTGACCGGGACCCCCGCCGATCCGTCCGCCTTCACCCGGTCGCTGCGCGCGGGATTCCGCGCCGGGTACGCCGCGATCTGCCAGGCCAGGTCCGAACTCCTGCACCCGGGCGGGCTGCTGGAGCAGTTCGCACATGACGAGGTCCGGGTGGTGGCCCGCCCGACCTGGGTCTACACGACCCTTCTCGACGAGTCCACGCATCCGGACCTGATGCGGGACGCCGACCGACGGCACGAGGTACTGGCCCTGCTGGGCACCGATCTTCTCGGGTCCGCCGCGCTGCCCGGCCTGCTGGACGAGGAACTCACCCAGCTGTGGGCGGGGGACGTTCCGCTCTTCACCGCCGTGCCGGAGCGCACCGACGTGTGGAGCGGGACCGGCCGGCAACTGCCCGGAACGCTCGACCGGACCGGGCTGTCCCTGGTCCGGTCGAAGCTGACGGCCATGGACACGGTCGACCGCCAGGACCAGGAACGGATCATCCGGGCCGCGATGGTGACCACCTCGCGCGAGCCCGCCCACGGGGGCGGCTCCGGGCCGCGCAGGGCCCGTACGGCGGCGACCGCGCCGGAGCCGGAGCACCTGCTCGCGGCGGCCCGGTCGGTCGGCGACGAGTTGGTGTCCCAGGCGTATTCGAGCCCCACCCGGCTGAACTGGATCGGGCTGGACCTGCTCGGCGAACGCTACTGGCGGCTGGGGCCGATGGCCGCCGACCTGGCGAGCGGCTACACCGGTACCGCGTACTTCCTCGCCCAGCTCGCCGCGCTCACCGGCGCCGACCGCTACGCCACCGCCGCACGGGGTGCCCTGACGCCCCTCGCCGGGCTGCTGGACGCGCTGCACACCCGGCCGGACGACCTCGGCGCGGTGGGCTCGGGCGCGTTCGCCGGGCTCGGCGGGATCGCCTACGCACTGGGGCAGGTCGCCGAGACGCTGGACGACCCGCGCCTGCGTGAACTCGTCCTTCCCGCCCTACGGTTGACCCGTGCGGCGGCAGTCGAGGAGAAGGAGCGCGGGGTGCGTGGCGGTACGGCCGGCGGACTGGTCAGTCTGCTCTGCGGACACCGGGCCACCGGGCGGACCGACCTGTGGCGCGACGCGGAACACTGTGCCCGGCTGCTCCGCGAGGCACCGCTGCCGGACGTCGCGGGGTTCGCCGACGGCAGCGCCGGGATCGGCTGGGCGCTGCTGCGGTTCGCCGAGGCGGGCGGCGGCGAACCGTACCGCGCCTCGGGTCTCGCGGCGCTGCGCTCCGCGACCGGAACCGTGGACGCGGACCTCTCCTGGTGCCGGGGCCGGACGGGCGTGGCGCTGGCCGTGCTGGACAGTCCGGCCGCGCGGGCCGATCCGGCGCTGGCGGCCTGGGCGACCGGGGCGGTGGCGGACATCGCACGGGCGGACCCGCCGCACGACGACAGCCTGTGCCACGGCGAGCTGGGGGTGCTCGAACTGCTGCGCCCGGGAACGACGACGGATGCCCGCACCCGCTGGGTGGAGCGGGCGGGGGCCCTGCTCGCGGCGGCCGACCGGACCGGACCGCGCTGCGGAACACCCGGACAGGTCCCGCATCCGGGGCTGCTGACCGGGCTCGCGGGGATCGGACACGGCCTGCTGCGGGCCGGATTCCCCGACCGGGTGCCGTCGCTCCTGCTGCTCGCGAATCCCTCCGACCCGGTGTCCCCCGGGGTGACTCCCGGGTGATGGCCAGGTCGCTCCGGGGACTCCCGGGGGCTCCCGGAACACCTCGCGCACCCAACGCTCCATGTACATGACGGAAACCCCTCACGAGAACACGAGAACACGAGAAGAAGAGGCAGGAACCATGCGTACCGACAACGCGTCGACCTTCCACACCACCGAGCTCCTCGACGACGGCGCCACGGAGCACCCCGCGGGGCGGATCGCGCTCGGCGTGCACGGCGGGCTCGGTCTGCGCAGCAGACTGCTCAGAGTCTCGGAGGGCGAATACGGCTACACGAGCGAACTGCCGTTCACCACGATGACCGTGCCGGTCTGATCCGGATCGACTCAACCGATCTCCCTATCAAGCGCTTTGACGTACTCCCCGGACGGTTTCCGCTCAAGTAGCCTGCGTCCATGCGTGCCACTTCGTCGGTGATTGTCGGGAGAGTCGCAGAGACCGGACTGCTGAACCACGCCCTGGACGACGCGTCGCGACGTTCGGGGCGTGCGGTTTTCTTTGTCGGGGACGCGGGCATCGGCAAGTCCCGGCTCGTCGGCGAGTGCGCGTACCGGGCGTACGCGCGGGACATGCCGGTGCTGCGCGGCCGGGCCACGTCGACCGGGCTCGTCGTGCCGTTCCGCCCACTGATCGAGGCGCTGTCCTCGCGGTTCCGGGCGGCCGGACCGCCCACCGATCCGGAGCTGGACCCGTACCGTCCGGCGCTGGCCCGCCTGGTTCCGGAGTGGCGCCGGGACTCCTCCCCCGGCTATCCGGAGACGGTGGTCGAGCTGGCGGAGGCGCTGCTGCGGCTGCTGTCGGTGCTCGGCAAGGAGCACGGCTGCGTGATCCTGCTGGAGGACCTGCACGACTCCGACACCGAGACGATCGCGGTGGTGGAGTACGTCGTCGACAACGTGGCGGAGCTGCCGGTGCTGCTGCTGGGCACGCTGCGGCCGGAGCCGGGCGTGGCCCTGGACCTGGTGCGCGCGGCGGAACAGCGGCAGGTCGCCACGGTGCGCGAGCTGACACCGCTCGGCGACCCGGAGGTGCGGGAGATGGCCGCCTCCTGCCTGGAGGCCACCCCGTGCGAGGTGCCGTCGGCCACCCACGAGCGGCTGGTCGGCCGGGCCGGAGGCAATCCGTACCTGGTCGAGGTGCTGCTCGCCGACCTGCTCGACTCCGGCCAGTTGCGGCGCGTCGGCGACCGGTGGCAGGCGTTCGGGAACGTGGACCCGACGGTGCCGACCGGGGTGGTGCGGAGCTGGGCCCGAAGACTCGACAGGTTCGACGCGCCGGTACGCGAACTGCTGCTGTGCGCTGCCACGTTGGGCAGCCAGTTCTCCGTCGCCGTGCTCCAGACCGTGACCGGGCTGGACGATCGCACGCTCTTCAGCCATCTGCGCTCCGCCGTCGAGGCGAGCATCATCGCCCCGGACGGCGCGGCCCTCGACCGCTACACCTTCCGGCACGCCCTGACCGCCGAGGCCCTGGTGGCTTCGCTGGCCCCGGCCGAGCGGGCTTCCCTGGCCCGCCGCGCGGCCCACTCCCTGGAGGCGGTGGCGGGCGAACTCGGCGACGAACAACTCCAGTTGATGGCCTCCTTGCAGATGGCGGGGGGCGACAGTCACGGTGCCGCCCGGCAGTTCGCCGCCGTCGGCCGGCGGATGCTCGTCGCGGGCGCGCCGGGTTCCGCCGTCATCCTGCTGGAACGGGCCCGTTCGCTGGCCCACGAGGCCGATCTGCGGACGGTCACCGAATCCCTCGCCGTCGCCCGCGCCGAGGCGGGCGAACTGGACACGGCCCTGGCACTGGCGGCGGAGCTCCCTCCGGTACCGGCCCGGTCCGCGGCGGCCGAGCGGCGCGGCGAGACCCATGTCCGGATCGCCTGGGCGGCCGTGATGGCGGAGCGCACGGACGAGGCGGCCGGTCAGATCAGGGCCGCGCGGGGCGTGCTGGGCGCGACGCCCCGTCCCGAGAAGGAAGCGGCGCTCGACGTGGTGGAGGGGCATCTGGCGCTGCTGCCCGACCAGGCCCGCCCGGCACGGCAGGGGGCCGCCCGGGAGGCGGCGCGGCGGGCGGCGGCCGTGGCGGAGGAACAGGATCTTCCCGTGGTCGCCTGCCAGGCCTGGCAGTTACTCGCACTGCTGTCCCGGGAAGACGGTTTCGACGAGGCCGACTCCTGTCTGGAGCGGATGCTCTCGGTGGCCGAGCAGCACACCCTGCCGGTGTGGCGGGTGGAGGCGCTGGTCCGGCTCGGGGCCAACACGTTCATGCGGACCGGCGACCCGGCCCGGCTGGAGACTGCTCGGACCGCCGCCCAGTCGCTGGGCGCACTGGTGCCGACGCAGACCGTGGACGGGCTGCTCGCCATGAACGCGGTGATGCGCGGCGAGTGGGACGGGGCGCAGGAGATCATCGAACGGTCGGTGGCCGCCAGTGCCCGGATCCGCAATCTGGGCGCGCACCGCTATCTGCTGCTGGCCTCGGCGACGCTCGCGGCGCACCGGGGCCGAAGACGGGAGCTGGACCGGGCGCTGGTCCGGTTCCGCCGCGCGGGCGGCGAGGAATCCCTGCTCGTCCCGCTGCACCTGGGACTCTGCCGTGCGTTCGCGGCGCTGCTGGAGGAGGACCAGGAGCGGGCGCTGGCCGACCTCGACGCCTCGTTGGCCTGGGAGAGCGAGCACCCCAGTTACTTCTACCTGAGCGGACGCTACGGTCTGCGACCGCTGCTGCGGACCCTCGGCGGGCGGGGCGACCGGGCGGAGCTCGCCGCGGTGCTGGAGAGCCCCGGTGCGGACCTGGCCTGGAACCAGCTCTTCCTGCGGCTGGCCGACGCGGTGCTGTTGGGCAGGGAGGGGGAAGCGGACCGGGCGGCGCGGGCGGTCCGGTCCGCGGTCGCTGACGCGTCGGCCTTTCCGCTGGCCCGCCATCTGGGGCTGCGGCTGGTGGCCGGGGCGGCGCTCGCGGAGAAGTGGGGCGACCCGGTGGGCTGGATGCGGGCGGCGGAGGAGTACTTCTACGGGGCCGGGATCCAGCCGGTCGCGGCGGCCTGCCGGGCCGAGTTGCGGCAGGCCGGGGCGAGTGTCGGGCAGCACCGGGGCGGCTGGGACCGCATTCCGGCCCCGCTGCGGACGAGCGGGGTGACGCCGCGCGAGTACGAGGTGTTCGTGCTGCTGGCGGAACGGCCGGGGAACCAGCAGATCGCCCGGCGGCTGTCGATCTCTCCGCGCACGGTGGAGAAGCACATGGCGAGTCTGCTGAACAAGACGGGCCGGCCCGACCGGGCGGCGCTCTGCGACTTCTCCGCCGAGTGCGCGGCGGAGCACGACTGAGAGCCTGCCGGATGACCTCCGGCCGGAAAGCGGACGCGGCATGGTGCGTGCGGTTCCCAGGCGCCGGGAGGGCCCAGTGGCGGAGCCACTCGGCCCTTGCGGCAACGCCGGAGGCGTGCGTGCCAGGACGTGGCCGTCCGGTCGGAGGTCACCCGGCAGGCTCTGAGGCGCGCGGCCGGAACGGGGGCGGGGCGGGAACGCACGCGCCGCGCGCCCCGGTCCTGCCGGACGACCTCCGACGGGCCGCGGTCCCGGGCTGCCGACGGGCTCTCAGGCGGAACGGGAACGGTGGGCCGCGACCCGTTCGCGCGTCGCGCACCGGCGCGAGCAGTAGCGGCGTTCCGGGCCGCCGCCCAGGGTGATGAAGACGTTCCGGCAGCCGGACGAGGCGCAGACCTTTCCGGGCGGGCGTCGGCGGTCCCAGACCAGGACCGTCAGGGCCATGCAGGACGAGGCGAGGAGCCACTCGTCCCAGGGGGCTTCGTCGTCGCGGTCGAGGTGCGGGTGCCAGGGGCTCGCGCCACCGTGCGACGTCAGGCGGAGCGGCCCGGTGTGCTCCCTCAGGAGGCGGTTGAGGACACCCGCGGCGGCGTCGACGTGCCCGGCGGCGAAGACCTCCCGCAGCCGGACGGCGGCGGTGCGCATCGCCGCGACATCGGCGGGGGTGAGGTCCAGGGGGTCCGCCTCCCCGTGGGCCCGGAGCACGTCGGCGACGGCCGCCGGGTCGGGGTGGTCGTCGGCGAGCGCGTTGACCAGGGCGGCGGTCCGCCGGGCCGTGGCCAGCACGGAGTGCCGGGCGGACCAGTCGTCGACGTGGGAGAGCATCCGGCGAATGTAACGCATCTTGCCGAGTTTTGAGTTACCTCCGTAACGTCTCGCCGATGAGGAAGCGTTACGCGCTGCGGGGCAGGAGGGGTGGAGCAGTGAGCGGCGTCCTGCGGCCCCGGATCCGAGGCGGAGGAGGGAGTGGGGGTGACGTCCTCGGGACCGACGACAACGCGGGAGGCGGAGTCGCGGGGCGCCGCGAGCCCGCCGTCCCTTGCTCCCCAGCTCGTCACTCACTCCCCCGGTACCTCGCCGGGGCGGTGGCGGCCCGTGCCGGGGACGAGATGTCGGGACCTGCGCTGATGCTGGCGGGATTCGCTTCGGCCGGATCGGCCACCGACGCCTCGTCCCTGCTCGCGGGCATCACGGTCTCCGCCGCGGTGGGAGGGCCGGTGCTCGGGGTGCTCCTCGACCGGGCGGAACGGCCGGGCCGCCTGCTGGCCGGGGCGCTCGTCCTGTACGCGGCGGGCCTTGGCGCGATCCTGGCGGGGCTCGGCCGTCTTCCGTTCGCCGTCGTCCTCCTGGTCGCGGTGCCGACCGGGCTGCTGGGACCGGCCCTTTCGGGCGGTTGGACGGCCCAGCTGCCCCGGGTGGCGACCGGCGACCGTCTGTCCCGGGCGAACGCGCTCGACGCCATGACGTTCGGCGTGGCGAGCCTGGCCGGTCCGGCCCTCGCCGGCGGCACGGCTCAGGCGCTGGGGGCCCCGGCGGCCGTGGTGGTCTCAGCGGCGCTCATCGGCCTGGCCGTGCCCGCCGCGTGGATGCTGCCGTCCGGTCCTGGCACGCCCGTCCCGGCCGGGGCGGGCTCGACCGGGGTGGGCTCGACCGGGGTGGGCTCGACCGGGGTGGGCTCGACCGGGGTGGGCTCGGTGTTCGGTGCTCTCACCGCCGGGATGCGGGTCATCGCCGGGAGTCCCGCACTGGCCCGGGCGACGCTCGTCTCGGTCGTCTCCTGCACCGCTCAGGGCATGCTGACGGCCTGTGTCGTGTTGCTGGGCGAACGGGTCCTGGGCGGAGCCGGACGGGGCGCGATGCTGCTCTTCTGCGCGGCGGCCTCCGCCCTGTCGGCCAACGCCGCGCTCGCACGGTTTCCGCGCCGGGTCGCCCCCGACACCCTCGTCCGGGCCGGTGCCCTCGTCCAGGCGGCGGCCCTGGCCCTTGCCGTGCCGGGCCGGCCGGCCCTGCTGATCGTCGCCGCGTTCCTTCTCGGAATCGGTGAAGGCCCCCAACTGGCCGCCTTGTTCGAGATCCGCCACCGGGAGTCCCCGGATCACCTGCGCGGCCAGGTCTTCACCACCGGCGCCAGTCTGAAGATCACCGGGTCCGCTCTCGGCGCGGCGGTCGCCGGACCGGTCGCGGCCCGGTCCCTTCCGGGCGCCCTGGGACTCGCGGCGGGTGTGGCGGCCCTCGCGGCCCTCGCCCACTTCGTCGTCCCGTCGGGGCCGGTCGGCGCGTCCGGGCGCGGGACGTCGTCGAGTTGATGGGGGCACGGGGCGGATTCGGTCGGGCTCCGGCACGGAACATGCGGGATCGGCACCGATGCGGGGGCGACCGTCCCGGCGGACCGTCCAAGGGTGCGACCGGCAGACCGCCGCCCGTCCCCCGGTTCTTCGGAGGCTCCGTCCATGACCCCACCCCCCACGCGCACATCGCCGTCCGGCCCGCTCAGACTCTCGCTCCTCGGCCCGCTCTCCGGAAGCGTGGACGGACGACCGCTGCCGCTCGGCCCCCGTAAACAGCGGCTCGTCCTGGCCATGCTGCTCAGCCGCCCCAACACCCCGGTGCCGGTGGACGTCCTCACGGACGCGGTATGGCCGGACGCCCCTCCCCGTACCGCCCGCAAGAACCTTCAGGTGTACGTCAGTTCCGCACGGGCGCTGCCCGGCGCCAGGTGTCCCGGGCCGGACGGCGGCGAAAACAACGGCAGGGAACGGCTTGTGCACTCCTGCGGCGGCTATCTGCTCCGGGTCGACGAGGACGAACTCGACGTCCTGCGCTTCCGCGCGCTGGCCTCGGCGGGGCAGCGGGCCGCCGACGCCGACGACCGGCGAACCGCGCCCCCGACGCCCGAAGGAAACGGCCGGATGGAGCTCGCCGAACTCATCGGACTGCGGCCGGTTCCGGCAGGCGGCGTGCTGATCACCCCGCCCCGTCCGCCGCCGCGCACATGCCGATGGCGCGCGGCGGCGGGCGCGGGCTCTCCACCTCCGAGCGACTGTGCGCCGAACTCGCCTTCGCCGAAACGGCGTTGCCGGGGTCGATCGTCGGGATGCGACGCGCCGAGGGACCGCTCCCCGCTACCGGGCCTACCCGCACGCGATGCACGCGGTGATCCGCCTCGGTGCCCCTGATGGAACGTGCCGCCGGAGGAACTCGCCGTGCTGCTCGACATCAGGGCCCGCCTGGACGCGGTGGGACTTGAGGCCGAGGCACACGGCGAGATCGCGGGCGAGGTGGCGGCCTCGGGCGAGCCGATGTGGTGGACGGCCTGACCGCCGACCCGTCGTTCGACCGTTCGGATCGCCCAGTCCACCGAGTACATGTCGAACGCGCTGATGGCGTCCTCGCTGATCAGCGACGGTGGGAAATTCGGCGTGCTGGAGCCCCGTAGCCGCACACCCATACGCACATACGCACATACGGGAACTGGACCCGCTCGCGATGGTCGCCCGGCAGGCCGCCGCCGTGCTGCGGGTGGTGTCGTACGCCGCGGACGGTTCCGGACCGGAGGACGGCGGCACGGCCCCACGCCCGGGGCCCCGTCAGCGCGCCGACGCGCTGCGGCTGCTGGGTAGTCTGGAGCAGTTGCTCCGGGAGCCCTGCTGAGCCCGGACGGGCCCGGGGTGCGGCCGGTCGAAGGTGTCGGCCGGCCGCCGCACTCCCCCACCCGTCCGCGACGTCCCGCCCGGCCCGGCGAGCAGCGGTGCACGCAGCCGACGGAAGGACCACGCACGTGAAGCTCGCTTTCTCGACCCTCGGGGTACCGGGCCTGCCGATGGCCGAGGTCGTCCGGCTCGCCGCCGAGCACGGCTACCAGGGGGTGGAGCTGCGCGCCCACCCCGAGGAGCCGGTGCACCCGGGGCTCCCAGCACCCGAGCGGGCCGCCGTCGTCGAGGAGTTCGCCAGGGGCGGGATCGAGATCCTCACCGTCGCCGGATACGCCCGGGTCGCGGCCGAGGGCGACGACGGCCCGGTGCTGGACGAGCTGGCCGGACTGGTGGAGCTGGCCCACGACCTGGGCGCGGGGAATGTCCGGGTCTTCCCGGGCGGCGGCGGCCAGGACCCCGCCGAGGCCGACGCCGCCGCCGCGCGGAGGCTGGCCGCCGCCGCACCGCACGCCGCCGAACGCAAGGTGCGCATCCTCCTCGAAACCCACGACTCGCACCGCGCGGGCGCCGATGTGGCCCGGGTCGTCGGCACGGTCGGCCACGGGCAGATCGGCGCGCTGTGGGACGTCATGCACACCTGGCTGGCGGGCGAGGACCCGGCCGCCAGCCACGCGGTACTGGCCCCGCACCTGGGCTACGTCCAGGTGAAGGACATCGCCTCCGCCGACGACCTCACCCCGCTCCCTCTCGGCGCGGGCGTCCTTCCCCTGGCCGCCTGCCTGGCCGCCCTGAACGACGACGACTGGGTCTGCTGGGAGTACGAGAAGCGCTGGCACCCTGCCGCGTCGGAACTGCCGGACCTGCTCACCCCCGGCCGCGAGCACCTGCTGCGGCTGGGCGCACGTCCGCGGCCGTGACCGGCGACGGCCGGGTGCCCGCTTCCGCCGCGCTTTCCGGCCGCTGCGGTACCGGATACCTGCGGGCCTCGATGCGGCGCGGCCGAAGCACCCGTCGCCACTCGGCACCGAGTCCGGCTCGGGGGCCGGTTCGGGGGTCCGGGTTTGCCGTCCCTCGTCCTGATCAGGCATGCGCGTGTCCTCGGTGATGGTGGTGGTCAGCGCCAGGCGGGTTCGTGCGCGCGGATGCGGGTCGTGCGCTCCTCGATCCGTGCGAAGAACGCACCCTCATCAGCGGCGAGTTCGGTGAGCAGCGGTTGGTGCAGGTGCCATGCCTCGGCGGTGATCTCGTACCGGCACACCGCGCAGCCGTACGTGCCGCCGGGCCGCGTCGCGGACAGCGTGCCCCGGCATCGAGGGCAGGACATGTGCGGGTCAGTGGCACGGGCATGCGCAGTCGCACAGGCGGCAGCCCCGATGCGCCAGGTCGTACGACGACGCGGGCCCGGTGACCTCGGCCCACTCCCGCGTCAAAGACCGGCACACCTCGCACCCGGGATACGGCCGCGGTAAACGGGCTCCGACAGGTGCACGAGATCGCTCAACGCCGACGTCACCATGGCCCTTGCCATCCGAGAAGTGGCGGTCATCCCTGCTGCCCGTACAGGGCACACAGGCCATGCACGCCCCGAAACCGGCGCCCTCACCGCCGCTCGGACCCAACGTTCGCTCGCAACACCGGTACCTGGGCCGAACCGTCATCGCCGCCCCCGTCGGCCCGGGTGCGGGTGCGGGTGCCTGCGCATCTCCACATTGCAGTCCACCACCCTCGACAGATCGCCCGCCCGCTGCGCCGCCGCCCGCTGGTCGGCCAGGGCGGCGCAGATGTCACAGCCACCGACCGGGGTGGGAGCGTCGGGAAGGCTGTGGTGAGGCAGTTCGATCACCGGCTCTTGCCAGGTCGTCATCGCGGCGCACCCGCCAACGCCGCCTGCCCGGCCGGGCGGCGACCACCGCACCGATCGCACTCACAGGCCGGATAGTCGGCCGTCATCGGCAGGCGCCCGAGCGGAACAACCTCGGTCGTCGGCCGGACGACGCGCGTCCGGCCGTACCGGTCGACCTCATACACCTTGATCGTCATCGCCATGCCAACCTCTGGTCCTTCCGGACGGGATCTCCACAGATCTCCAGTGCCAGCACCGTAGGGCGCGGTAGAACGGTGGTGGGCACGCACTTTGCGTGCCCTGCTTCGGGGAGATCTCGGTGAACACTGGGCGCATGGGCCGCCGCGTCGCCTACTGGCGAGAGCGTCGCGGTTTCACGCAAGCGGACTTCGGTCGCCTGATGGGGCGGACCCGCAGGTGGGTGCAGGATCTGGAGGGTGGACAACGTCAACAAGACCCGCGCATCTCTGTGCTGATGCGCGCCGCCGATGTACTGCGCATCCCGCTGGAGCGACTTCTTACGGACGGGCCCCCCGAACCTCTTCCCTCGACCACACCGCCCGCCGAGGCTCTCCCTGTGATCGGTGTCCTCTACCGCAGTGACGCCGAGGATGGAGTTTCTCCGTCGCTCGTGGAACTGCGACGCCGACTCACCTACTGCTGCGAGGCGTTCCAGGCATGCCACTACGGGGCGCTCGGCCGAAATCTCCCCCCGCTCGTCGCCGGTGCCGAGCACGCCGCGATGCAGGCTGGTGCCGAACAGTGGGAGGCGCACGTCCTGCACTCCCGTGTGCTCCAGCTCGCCGCTTCCTTCCTGCACAAGTACGGGGCTGCTACCGCGACCAGCGCTGCTGTCGTTGCCGACCGCGCCCTCGCCGCAGCCGAGCGGTCCGGCGATCCCGTGGCCATCGGGGCTGCCTCTCGGCGGGTCGTGAAGTCCCTCGCGCACCAGCACCAGCCGGACGCCGCGGCCGAGTTCGCGGTGGCCGCAGCACGACGGTTGCACGATGACCTGGCTGGGGTCGGCCCACTGGGGTTGTCCACGCTCGGGATGCTGTACCTCTCAGCTGCGGTGGCCGCGTCCGCACTGAGTCGCACGCCGAGCCGAGTACAAACCGCAGTGCAGCACGTGGACCAGGCGGCCGAGGTCGCCGACCAACAGGGAGCGGACCTCAACGCGGACTGGACGTCCTTCGGGCCGACGAACACGGCCTTGCACCGGGTTGATGTCCTTGCCCGCTTCGAGGACGGCTGGTCAGCACTGGATGCCGCCGAGGGCCTCGACGAGAGCGCGGTCCGTAGCCTTGCGAACGAGCGACGGGCTCAGCACCTCATTACAATGGCGCGCGCTCAGCTCTTGACACGACGAAAGGAATCCGCTGCCGAATCGCTGATCGAAGCAGCTCGTCTGGCGTCGGAAGAAGTCATCGGCCGCCGGTCCACAGTCGATCTGGTGGCTGACGTCGTCGACGCGACCCCGGTACCTCGCCGGGACTTGCGCCGTTTGGCCGTGCGATGTGGACTCCCCGCATGACGACGCGTGTTCTCTACCTCATCGCCTGCGCAGCTGGCCCCACCCAGTACATCGACGTAGGGGTGAGGCAGGCCCAGGCCCGCGGCTGGGATACCTGCCTCATCCTGACCCCGTCCGCCGCCCGGTGGTGGGAACCACGTCTTGGGGAGCTGGAGGAGCTGACCGGTCACCAGGTCCGGTCGCAGTACAAACTGCCCGGGGAGCGGGACACGCTACCGAAAGCAGATGCCATGCTTGTTGCCCCGCTGTCCTGCACAAGCCTGAACAAGTGGGGCAACGGGGTAGCGGACACGGTCGCGTTGGGCCTTGTCTCCGAAGGCGTTCACCTCGGCGTGCCGGTGGTGGCCATGCCGTACTTCAATCGTGCCCAGGCCGCCCAGCCAGCCGTAGCGCGCAGTATCGCGGATCTGCGGACGCAGGGTGTGCTGTACTTCGACGGGCCGCAAGGGTACGACTCTCACCCGCCGAAGCAGGGGGATCCACGAGAGTATCCGTGGCACGCCGCGCTGGACGCGGTGACGGTGCTGGCCGGAGGACCGTCGTACGGCCCTGGGCGTGACGATCGAACCGAGTGACGAGCCAATCGAGTTGGAACCTGCGGCCTGGGCCGCCCCGCGTCTGTGAGGCCATACTTCCCGGCCAGGCACGCTACCCGGCCGGCACGGCGTGCTGCTCCAGCTGTGCGCACATGTGTCGGGCTACGAGATAACAGCCGCCCGGTGGGCGGAGGGAAACCACGATCAGCATCTCTCGGTGGTGCCGTTCCCCAGTGAGGAGCTCGCCGTCTACGCTCGCCGGGGATTCTCCGCGTTGAAGAAGGAACAGGCCCGCCTGCTGGGACGGCGTCAGGGGCGCTCGGCGCCGACCGGCTCATAGGCCGTGTCCGCGTCCCGCTCCGGTGTCGCCGCCGGGTCCGGCTCCGCCACCGCCCTCCTGCCGCCCCGCCGCGCACCGGCCAGCGAGGTGAGGGCGACCCCGCCCACCAGCAGCGCCGCCGCGCACCACCGCAACGGACTCACCGACTCTCCGAGCAGGAGCGCGGCCGAGGACATCCCGAAGACCGGGACGAGCAGGGTGAACGGGGCCACCGAGGAGGCCGGGTGGTGGCGCAGCAGGAAGCCCCAGGCACCGAAGCCGAAGACGGTGGTGATCCAGGCGACGTAGACGATGATGCCGACGCCGCTCCAGTCGAGGGCGGCGAGGGCGTCGGCGTCCCGGTCCCAGCCCTCGAAGAGGAGGGAGAGGCCGAGCAGCGGCAGCACCGGCACGGTCGACACCCAGACCATGAAGTTGAGGGAGTCGGGCGGGGCCGCCTTGCGGGTCAGTACGTTGGACACGCCCCAGCAGGCCGCGGCCACCAGCACCAGGACGAAGGCGAGCACCGGCCCGCCCGCGCCCTCGTCGATCGCGGCCACCGCGATCCCCGCGAGCGCCACGCCCATCCCCCACACCCTCACCCTGCCCGGACGTTCACCGAGCGCCAGGGCCGCGAAGAGGGCGGTGAAGACCGCCTGGACCTGGAGCACGAGGGAGGAGAGTCCGGCGGGCATGCCCCGGTCCATGCCGATGAAGAGCAGGCCGAACTTCGCCACTCCGAGGACCAGCCCGACGCCCACGATCCATTTCCAGGCGACCTTGGGGCGGCCGACGAAGAAGACCGCGGGCAGGGCGGCGACCAGGAAACGCAGGGCGGAGAAGAGAAGCGGCGGAAAGTGCCCGAGGCCGACCTCGATGACGACGAAATTGACACCCCAGACGGCGGCGACCAGCGCGGCCAGGGCGATGTGGAGGGGACGCATGCACCGAGGATCACCCGCATCGACCGTGTAGCACCAGCACGGTTTTCTTCATGGTGGAATTGAGTATCGCTAATGAATCGCCGAGGGGTGCCGAGCGGGAGCGCCCCGGCCTTCCGGGAGGTTCCGGTGCTCGATCTGTCCCGGCTGCGCGCCCTGCACGCGGTCTTCGTCCACGGTTCCGTGGCGGGTGCCGCCGCGGCGCTCGGCTACACCCCGTCGGCGGTCTCGCAGCAGATCACCAAGCTGGAGCGGGAGACGCGCACGACGCTGCTGGAGCGGCAGGGGCGCGGCGTGGCGCTGACCGAGGAGGCGCTCCATCTCGCCGCGACGGCACAGCAGTTGCTGGCGATCGTGGAGCGTGCGGAGACCGCGCTGGAGGAGCGCCGGGGGCTGCCGACGGGGCGGCTCTCGATCGGCGCGTTCGCATCGGCGGCACGTGGGCTGCTGCCTGGTGTGCTGGCCGAGCTGGAACGGGGGCACCCCGCTCTGGAGGTGCGGTTGACCGAGGTCGATCCACACCTCTCGGTCGACCTGGTGGCCAAGGGCGTGATCGATGTGGCGGTCGCGCACGACTGGGACATCGCCCCGCTGCCCGCCCCGCAGGGCGTGGAGCAGGCGGTGATCGGTGACGACCGGTGCGATCTGCTGGTGCCCGAGGGGCACCGGCTCGCGAGGCGGGACGCGGTGCGGCGGGAGGAGCTGGCCGAGGAGCGCTGGATCTGCCAGCCGCCGGGCAGGGTCTGCCACGACTGGCTCGTGCGGACGCTGCGCACGGCGGGTTACGAGCCCGACATCCGGCACCAGGCGGAGGAGAACCACACCCAGCTCGCCCTGCTCGCCGCGGGGCTCGGGGTCGCGGTGATGCCCCGGCTGGGGCGGGGGCCGCTGCCCGAGGGGGTGGTGGCGGTGCCGCTCGATCCGGTACCGGTGCGTCGGCTGTACGCGGTGTGGCGCATCGGGGCGGCGCGGAGGCCCGCGATCACGGCGGCGGTGTCGGCGCTCCAGGGGCACGGGGCCGCGGTGGGTCTGGGGTAGCCGGGCCCGGCCGGCCCGTGTCCGGCCGCCGCGTGCCCGGCCGGCCACCGCGGTGGGGCCGGTCGTACAGGGCCGAAACGGTCCGGGCCCTTGACCGGAAGTTATTTTCTGTATATCCGTGCTCCTTGGAAGTTTCTTTCACCCCTCGTTCCCGAGCACGGCCGAAGGAGCTCACGTGCACCACCGCACCTCCAGACGCACCCTTCTCACCGTCACCGCCGCCACCGTCGCGGTCGCCGCCACCGGCGGGGTCGTCGCCCCCGGCACCGTGGCCGCACCGAAGTCCGCGGGCGACGGACACGGCGCCGCACAGCACCGGTCGGCCGCCACCACCAAACGCCTCAAGCGGCTCATCTCCCGGATGAGCCTGGAGGAGAAGGTCGGGCAGCTCTTCGTGATGCGGGTGTACGGGCACTCCGCCACCGACCCCGACCAGGCCGACATCGACGCCAACCTCGCCGACATCGGGGTCCGCACCGCCGCCGAGCTGATCGCCAAGTACCACGTGGGCGGGATCATCTACTTCGCCTGGGCCCACAACACCCGCGACCCGCACCAGATCGCCGACCTCTCCAACGGCATCCAGCGCGCCGGGCTCGCCGGGCCCACCCCGCTGCCGCTCCTCGTCTCCACCGACCAGGAACACGGCATCGTCTGCCGGGTCGGCGAGCCCGCCACCCTGATGCCCGGCGCGATGGCCCTGGGCGCGGGCGGTTCGCACGCCGACGCCCGCCGGGCCGGGCAGATCGCGGGCGCCGAACTCGCCGCGATGGGCATCAACCAGAACTACGCGCCGGACGCCGACGTCAACGTCAACCCGGCCAACCCGGTGATCGGGGTACGGTCCTTCGGTTCCGACCCGCGATCCGTCGCCGCGATGGCCGCCGCCCAGGTGAAGGGCTACCAGAGCGGTGGCGTCGCCTCGACGGCCAAGCACTTCCCGGGCCACGGCGACACCGGCACCGACAGCCACACCGGCCTGCCGGTCATCGGCCACACCCGGGAGCAGTGGACGGAACTGGACGCTCCGCCGTTCCGGGCCGCGATCGCCGCGGGCATCGACTCGATCATGACCGCGCACATCGTGGTCCCGGCCCTGGACCCGTCCGAGGACCCGGCGACCCTGTCCCACCCGATCGTCACCGGCATCCTGCGCGAGGAGCTCGGCTACGACGGTGTCGTGGTGACCGACGCGCTCGGCATGGAGGGCGTCAGGACGAAGTACGGCGACGCGCGCGTGCCGGTGCTCGCCCTCCTGGCGGGCGTCGACCAGTTGCTCGACCCGCCGGACCTCGACGTCGCCTGGCAGGCCGTCCTGGAGGCCGTGAAGAACGGCGAGATCGGCGAGGCGCGGATCGACGAATCGATCCTGCGCATCCTGCGGCTGAAGACGAAGCTCGGCTTGTTCGACGACCCGTTCGTCAGCCACAGGGGCGTGGACCGCACCGTCGGCACGCGGGCCCACCTCGACGCCGCCGACCGCATCGCCGAGCGCACCACCACGCTCCTCGCCAACGAGGGCCGTGTACTGCCGCTCTCCCGCCGCTCCCACAAGAACCTGCTCGTGGTCGGTGCCGACCCGGCCTCCCCGTCCGGTACCACCGGTCCGCCGACCACCACCATCGCCGCCGCGTTCACCGAACTTGGGCACACCGCGACCGCGCTGTCCACCGGAACGGCCCCCACCCGGGCGCAGATCGACGCGGCCGTGGCGGCCGCCCGGGGCAAGGACGCGGTGATCGTGGCCACGTACAACGTCACGGCGACGAGTTCCCAGCGCACCCTGGTGAAGGACCTCGCGGCCACCGGCGTCCCGGTCGTCACGATCGCGATCCGCAACCCGTACGACATCGCCCACCTGTCCGGGACCGGGTTCAGGGCGAACCTGGCCACGTACTCCTGGACCGATGTCGAACTGCGGGCCGCCGTGCGGGTGATCGCGGGCCGCGCCCGCCCCCGGGGAACCCTGCCGGTGCCGGTGCAGCGCGCGGACGATCCGGCGCGGGTCCTGTACCCGGTGGGCTACGGACTGAGGTACTGAACTGAGGTACTGAACGGACCGGAATCACCGAGCCTGCGCCACCGGACGGGACACCCGACAGGGACACCGGACGGGGACACCGGACGGGGACGGCACCCGGGGCTCGCCCCGGGTGCCGTCCCCCGCGTGAAGGCCGCTACGGGCGCAGCCCGCGCTCGTTCATCACGTCGTTGCGGGTGTCGAGCCGGGCGTCGAACGTCGCGAGCGGCTTCGCCTTGGCCGGGTCCTCCCGCACGGCGGCCGGGGCGACGCCCGCCCAGCGCAGGATGGCGGCGGTGGCCTTCGTCCGGTCGTCCTCGACGAGCTGGGCCACGCTGGACCCGTGGTTGCCGCCCGGCACGGTCATGACGTAGCTGTCCCGCGCGCCCGTGCCCGGCCGGAAGCGCTCGGCGCCCCACGGGTCGTTCTCCCCGTAGACGTAGAGCATGTTGGTGGCGTGGTGCCGCACCCAGGTGTCGATGTCCCGCATCGCGGACGGGTCGAACTTCATCGGGATGGAGCGCGGCACGAAGTTGCGCGGCGGCTGGTATCCGTACCGGCTCAGTCCGCCGAGCCACGGCTGCTTGACAGTGGGTGAACCGAGCTGGGTGCCCGCCTGGTAGTAGTACGGGGTGTACTTCTCCAGGCCCTGGTCGGTGTAGGCGGAGAAGCCCGAGATCGAATCGATCGAGTCCCATATCTCCTGGTCGGAGGCGGACTTGGCGTCGGCCGTGATGGTGTCGCAGTCGGACAGCAGGCTGTACTGCCAGAACGTCCAGACGTAGTCCATGACGGCGGCCTCGTAACCGCGGTCGAGCGAGCCGACGGTGTCGAAGGTGTAGCTGTTCGCGGCGGCGTACTCCCGGAACTTCTTCTCCATCGGGCCGCGGCGGACCAGCGCCTCGCGCTGCACCCCGTTCAGCTTGTCGCGGCACTCCTTGGTACCGACATGCGCGAGGAAACGGTCGTAGGCCGAGTCCTCCTTGTTCACCACGTCGTTGGGCGCGACGTAGGCGACGACCCCGTCCATGTCCCGGGGGTGGAAGCGTTCGTAGTAGGTGGCGGTCATGCCGCCCTTGGAACCGCCGGTGGTCAGCCAGTTCTTGGTGTAGATGCGCTTCAGCGCGGTGAAGATCCGGTGCTGGTCGTCGGCGGCCTGCCGGATGTCGAGCTTGGACCAGTCGGCGGGTGCCGGGCGGGACGGGGTGAAGTACCGGTACTCCAGGGAGACCTGGTTGCCGTCGACGATCCGGGTGGGCTCCGAACGGCTGGGGCTCGTCGAGACGTTGTACCCGCTGGTGTAGAAGACCGTCGGGCGGGACGTGTCCTTGTGCAGCAGGGTAAGGCGCTGCTGGAACGTTCCCCTGGACGGGTGCCGGTGGTCGATCGGCTGGGTGTAGTTGAGGACGAAGTAGCGGTATCCCGCGTAGGGCTTCTCCTCGATGAGGCTCATGCCCGGGATGGCCAGGATGCGGTCCTTGATGTCCGTGCTCGTGCCGTCGTCGTTGCCGGCCGCGGCCCGGATCGCGGCGGGTTCCACGGCGGTGGCCGTTCCCGCCGTCGCCCCGGTCGCCCCCACCGTGCCGATGAACACCGCGAGCGACAGGGCTCCTCTGAGCGCCTTGCGCATGCACCCTCCCCATGATTCACAACCGTCGCCGTGAACCTAGCGGGGCAACTCGTCGGCCGCCAGACCCTGTTGACGCGCCGAGGGAACGTTTCCGCCCCGTCCCGGCGCACGGGCGGACCGTCAGCAGAGGATCCAGCCGGTGGAGCCGGACGCGCCCGCGATCGTGGCCGAGGCCCGGACGCACCGGTTCAGCGCGTGGACCGTCACCGGACCGGCCTGACGGGTGTACGTGCCGCTGTCCACGACGGGGCCGCCGCCGCGCGGCTGGATCGTCACGGACATCTTGCGGCCCGGCCCGGACTTCGTGGCGACCGCGACGGCGCAGGCGTAGGCGCGGCTCTTGAAGACGCGCAGCTCACCGGTCTTGAACGGGACCGTCTTCGCGAGACGCCCGGCACAGGCCGTCACGGCGTCGGCCCTGCTCGCGAAGGTGCCGCTGAGCACCAGCGCCAGAACGGTCACCAGTGCCAGGGCGAGAAGCCGCGCCGGTCCCTGGCGTCGCGCCCTCTCGGCGCCTTCGGCTCCGCCCGTTCCCCCGGCCGTTCCCGTCCCTCTGGTCACCAGCAGCCCCATCGACCGATCGAACACATGAACCCTTGCTCGATACATCTGCATACATGCGTACGACGCAGGAGCCCATCCGGAGGTTGCGCGCGGCGTGCTCCGCGTCACGGGCAACCGAATCGCCACAGCATGGATCCCACAAGGCAGAGCCACACGAAAGGCAGGAACTGCCATGCTCCGACTCCGTACCCCTCAGCGCTCCGGCCGACGACGCGTCGTCGGCGGGGCGCTGCTCGCCACCGCGCTCCTCACCGCCACCGCCGCCGTCCCGGCGACCGCGGCGGTCCCGCGTGCCGGAACGACCGCGGCGACGGTACGCACCGACGCCGGCACCCCGGCGTACCAGCAGGTCGCCCACTTCTACGGCGCCTACATCGACGCCGTGTCCGCGGAGGGCGGCGGCAGCCTCGCCACCGCGCTCAGGTCCTTCTACCTGACCCCTCACCTGCGCACCGAGCTCGCCGCCTGGGAGAAGCGCAACCACGCGGACGGCGTGCTCCGCGCCCAGAACACCCCGCTCGCCTTCCGGGTCACCCCCGAGGACAGCGGCGCCGGACACACCTGGTCCACCGTGCGTCTCACCTGGAGCACCGGCAAGCACCCCACGTACTCGTACCTGACCGTCCGCTCGGACCTGCGCAGCGGCAAGATCTCCGGCATCGGCGCCTGACCGCGGAACCGGTGGACGATCCCGTCCACCGGTTCACTCACCGCCCCGCCCGCCACCGTGGCTCCCGTCCCGCCACCGTGGCTCCCGTCCCGCCACCGTGGCTCCCGTCCCGCCCGTCGCCGCGTCCGCCGCCCGCCCACCGTTGCGCGCGGGTGGACCCGCGGCTCATACGCCGGCGGGCTCGTCCTCTCCTATGAAGGTGCGCCACAGCTCCGCGTAGTGCCCTTCCCGGGCGAGCAGTTCGTCGTGGGTGCCGTCCTCGACGACCCGGCCGTGGTCCATCACCACGATCCGGTCGGCGCGGGCGGCCGTGGTCAGCCGGTGGGCGACGACGAGGGTGGTGCGCCGCCCGGCGAGGCGGTCGGTCGCCTGGTTGACCAGGGCCTCGCTGGCCAGGTCCAGGGAGGCGGTCGCCTCGTCGAGCAACAGGACGTCGGGGTCGACGAGTTCGGCGCGGGCCAGGGCGATCAGCTGACGCTGTCCGGCCGAGAGGTTGCGGCCCCGCTCGGCGACCTCGTGGAGGTAGCCGCCGTCCAGGGTGGCGATCATGTCGTGGGCGCCGACGGCCCGCGCCGCCGCCTCCACCTCGGCGTCGGCGGCCCCGGGCCGCCCGTACGCGATGGCGTCCCGGACCGTGCCCGCGAAGAGGTACGCCTCCTGCGGCACGACGCCGAGCCGGTGCCGGTACGCGGTGAGGTCGAGGCGGCGCAGGTCCGTGCCGTCCACCGTGACCCGGCCGCCCGTGGGATCGTAGAACCGGGCGACGAGCTTGACCAGGGTGGACTTCCCGGCGCCCGTCTCGCCGACGAAGGCGACTGTCTGGCCCGCCGGAATCCGCAGGTCCACTCCGCTGAGCGCGGCCTCGGCGGCGTCCTCGGCACCCTCCTGGGAGCCGTAGGCGAAGGACACGTCCTCGAAGGCGATCTCACCGCGCAGCGAGGTCACGTCCAGCGGCTCGTCAGGGGCGTCGGTGGAGGTCGGCTCGCGCAGCAGCTCCTGGATGCGGCCGAGGGAGACGGTCGCCTGCTGGTAGCCGTCGAAGACCTGGGAGAGCTGCTGCACCGGGGCGAAGAACAGGTCGATGTACAGCAGGTAGGCGACCAGCGCGCCCGCGGTGAGCGTGCCGTTGTCGACCCGGCCGGCACCGACGACCAGCACGGCGGCCGCGGCCACCGACGACAGCAGCTGCACGAACGGGAAGTAGACCGAGATCAGCCACTGACCGCGGACCCGGGCCTCGCGGTAGTGGTCGCTGCGCTCCGCGAACCGCCGGGCGCCGTCGTGCTCGCGGCGGAACGCCTGCACGATCCGCAGCCCGGAGACGGACTCCTGGAGGTCGGCGTTGACGGCGCTGATCCGTTCCCGGGCCAGCTCGTACGCGCGGACGCTCCTGCGGCGGAAGAAGACGGTGCCGATGACCAGCACCGGAAGCGTCGCGAAGACGACGAGGGCCAGCTGCACGTCGAGGACCAGCAGCGCGACCATGATGCCGAAGAAGGTGACGACGGAGACGAAGGCGGTGACCAGACCGGTCTGCAGGAACGTCGACAGCGCGTCCACGTCGGTCGTCATCCGGGTCATGATGCGCCCGGTCAGCTCGCGCTCGTAGTAGTCCAGGCCGAGTCGCTGGAGCTGCGCGAAGATCTTCAGTCGCAGTGAGTAGAGCACCCGCTCGCCGGTGCGGCCGGTCATCCGGGTCTCGCCGATCTGGGCCGCCCACTGCACGACCACGACCAGCAGGGCCAGCGCGGACGCCGCCCAGACCGCGCCGAGCGCGAGCTGCGTGACGCCCTGGTCGATGCCGTGCCGGATCAGGACCGGCAGCAGCAGCCCGGCACCCGCGTCCACCGCGACCAGCGCCAGGCTCACCAGGAGCGGCAGCCCGAAGCCGCGCAGCAGCCTGCGCAGCCCGTACGACTCCTCGGCGCGGACGGCCCGCGCCTCGTCGATGTCGGGGGTGTCGATGGCCGGTGGCAGCGCCTCGACCTGGGCCAGCAGTTCGGGCGTCGCGGGCATGCCGGCCGCCCCGGTGTCGCGCGGCTCGTCCTTGCGGACCCACAGGCGGGGGCTGATCCCGCGCTCGGCGTCGAACTCGGTGTCCAGTTCGGCGTCGAGTTCCTCCCGCAGCGCGCGGTCGTCCTCGGCGGCGTTGCCGGCCGGGCCGGCCGGACGGTGCCCGGGCGAGGTGCCGCCGAGTTCGTCCGGGTCGGTGAGCAGCCGCCGGTACAGGGCGCTGCGGCCCTCCAGTTCCTGGTGCGTGCCGATGTCGGCGAGCCGCCCGTTCTCCAGGACGGCGATCCGGTCGGCGAGGCCGAGGGTGGAGCGGCGGTGTGCGATCAGCAGGGTGGTGCGGCCGGACATCACCTGCCGCAGCGCCTCGTGGATCTCGTGCTCGACCCGGGCGTCGACGGCGGAGGTGGCGTCGTCGAGGAGGAGCAGCCGGGGGTCGGTGAGGATGGCACGGGCGAGGGCGATGCGCTGGCGCTGGCCGCCGGAGAGGGTGAGCCCCTGCTCGCCGACCTCGGTGTCGTAGCCGTCGGGGAGCTCCGCGATGAACCGGTCGGCCTGGGCGGTCCGGGCCGCCTCTTCGATCTGCTCCGGGGTGGCGTCGGGGAATCCGTACGCGATGTTGGCGCGGATGGTGTCGGAGAAGAGGAAGCTGTCCTCCGGCACCATGCCGATGGCGGCGCGCAGGGACGACTGGGTCAGCTCGCGGACGTCGTGGCCGCCGACGAGGACGGCACCGTGCGTCACGTCGTAGAAGCGCGGCAGCAGCAGCGAGACGGTGGACTTCCCGCTGCCGGACGCGCCGACGACGGCGACGGTCTCACCGGGCTCGATGGTCAGCGAGAAGCCGTCTAGAACGGGGCGGCTCCCGGCTCCGTCCCCGGAGTCCTCGTCGCGGGCGTAGCCGAACCGCACGTCGTCGAACTCGACGCTCGCCGGGGCGTCGGCGGGAAGCTCCCTGGTGCCGTCCTTCATGGTCGGTTCGGTGTCGATGAGTTCCAGTACGCGTTCGACGCCCGCCCGGGCCTGCTGGCCGACGGTGAGGACCATGGCGAGCATCCGGACCGGCCCGACGAGCTGGGCGAGGTACGTGGAGAACGCGACGAACGTGCCGAGAGTGATCTCGCCCCGGGTGGCGAGCCAGCCGCCGAGGGCGAGCATGGCGACCTGGCCGAGCGCGGGAACGGCCTGGAGGGCGGGGGTGTAGCGGGAGTTCATCCGGATCGCCCGCAGCCGCCCGGCGAACAGCTTCCGGCCGACCTCACGGAGCTTGCCGGTCTCCTGTTCCTCCTGCCCGAACCCCTTGACGACCCGGACCCCGGAGACGGCCCCGTCGACGACCCCGGCGACGGCGGCGGCCTGCCCCTGGGCGTACCAGGTGGCGGGGAAGAGCCGGGCGCGGGAGTGGCGGGCGATGTACCAGAGGGCGGGGGCGACGGCGACCGCGACCAGGGTGAGCAGCGGCGAGAGCCACGCCATGATCACCAGGGAGATGACGAAGAGCAGCACGTTCCCGATGGTCATCGGGAGCATGAAGAGCAGCCCCTGGATCAGCTGGAGGTCGCTGGTGGCGCGCCCGACGACCTGCCCGGTGGACAGCTCGTCCTGCCGCCTGCCGTCGAGCCGGGTGATCGTCCCGTACATCTCGGTGCGCAGGTCGTGCTGCACGTCCAGGGCGAGACGTCCGCCGTAGTAGCGGCGGATGTAGGTGGCCGCGTACACCAGCACGGCGGCGACCAGGAGGTACCCGGTCCAGAGGCCGAGGGACCGGGTACGGTCCCCGACGACATCGTCGATGATCACCTTGGTGATCAGTGGGACGACGGCCATCACCGCCATGCCGGCGAGCGAGGACCCGAGTGCCAGCAGCACGTTGCCCCGGTAGCGCCACGCGTAGCCGCTCAGCCGCCGCACCCATCCCGGGGCCCGTGCCGTGTCCCCTGCGTCCGTCACCGCATGCCTCCCGTTCCACCTGCTCTGCCGCAAGGCGCCAACGCGCCGGGCAGCGGATTTCATCCCACTGTCACATAACAACCTCGCTCGCGAGGGGCGGTGGGAGAAGGAACGGGTCCTTCGGAGGAGGGCGCCGGGACGTTCGGCCCACGCCGACCGACCGACCGGGTTCGGGGCCTCCGTCCGACCGCCCGTCCGACCGCCTGCCCGGCCGGACGGACGGACGGAACGGGGCGCGGCGGGACCACCGGCCGGGCCCTTCGCTCGCCCCGACTGCCACGGGGCCGTGGGCCGGACCGGTGGAGCCGCTGCCGGCCTCCGGAAGTCACCCGGGGCTCATCGGTCTCCCGTTCGCGCAACCCGCCTCGGTGCCCCGGCGTCCAACTTCATGAGGGATGGCTGCCGATCACCGAGCCCCCGGGAGGGCACATGGCGAAGAGGGACCGGACGACGGACGCGGCAAGGGACAAGGACCGCGAGAAGTGGATGGCGCGTTTCCAGGTACGGCTGGCCATGCAGCCGGGCGTGGACCGGGCAGTGGTGCTCCGGGCGGTCAAGGAAGTCACGACGCACTGCGCGGATACGGGAGAGCACCCGCGGACCTCCTTCGGCGACCCGGACGCCTATGCCGTGCAGACCGCCGCACGCCTGGTACCGGCGGATCGGGCAGCACGCGCGAGGCGGCACGGCTCCGCGGTGGACACACTCGGCTCCGTACTGAAGAGGGTCGGCGACCTCGCCGGTTCGTGACCGGCTGAAGCGGCCTTCGTCACGGCCCGGCGCACGGGTTCCCACACCGTTCGCACGGTTCGCACCGTTCGCAGAGGATGGGGCCGGTTCATACGGATCTTCCGTCCGGGCGTCTTCGTACGGTGTGCACCGGCATGCCTGACGGCGATGACCGCTGATGGACGGAGAGGCCGTGCACCGCCCAGGCGTGTTCTCCGCTCGGCAGCCCGGGTAGGGATGCCCTCTGCCGACGAACGACGGGGAGAGATCATGCCGGAAGACCAGCCGACCGACGCCCACCTCTGCGGGCAGTTGTACGCCGCCCTGGAAGTGCTCCAGCGGTTGGGCGACGTCGGGTCCCGCGCGCTGGGGCGCGAGGCCCTGAGGCTGAGGGCCTCGAAGAGGCCCCGTACGGAGATGACCGTGCCGCTGCACACGGTCGGCAAGTCGCTCTACTGGGCCAGGCTGCGGGGCCACGGTGTCGCGGCCGGCGCCGTCTTCCGGACGATCCCCGACCTGATGCCCGCGGCCAGGGACCTTCCGGGCTCCCTGACCACGGGACAGCAGGAGGAGTTCCTCCGGGGCCGACTGGACCGGCTGGAGACGATCGAGAAGTCCGTGGGCATCGGCGCGGCGGTCGCCGGAACCTGAACCATTCCCGGTCCGGGGCATCCGGACCCGGAGCTTCCGGCCCCCGCCGGACCGAGACCCCGCCGCCCGGGCACGGTCGGTGACGCCCGGGATCGGCGGGGAAGGGCGGGATCGGCGGGGAGGGGCGGGGGACGCCCGGACCGCCTACAGGTGCGTCGGTTCGAACATCCGCAGCACGGCGGGCAGCACCACGACCGAAGGGCCCGGCTCCGCAAGGGACTTCGCCAGGTCGTCGGCGAGCCGCTCTGGGGTCGTACGGACGGCGGGGACACCGAACGATTCGGCGAGGGCCACGAAGTCCGGACGGGCGAGTTCGGTCACGGCTTCGGCCACGGATCCGGCCACGGCTTCGGCCACGGATCCGGTCACCGCTTCGGTCGCCGTGGACGCGCCGAAGGCATCCGTCATGTACGCGCGCAGGATGCCGTAGCCGCCGTCGTCGACGATCAGCCAGGTGACCGGGAGGTCGTACTGCCGGGCCGTGGCCAGCTCCGCGATCGAGTACATCGCACCGCCGTCACCGGACACCGCCAGGACCGGTTTCGTCGGGTCGGCGACCGCCGCGCCGAGGGCCGCCGGGAATCCGTAGCCGAGGCCGCCGGCCCCCTGGGCCGAGTGCATGGTGTTCGGGCGGCGGGCGTCGAACGCGGACCACGCCCAGTAGGCGAGGATCGTCATGTCCCAGAAGCTGGGGGACGTATCGGGAAGCGCCTGCCGGACGGCGGCGACGAGCCGCTGCTCCAGGGCGAGTTCCTGCCCGTCGATCCTTTCCCGCACCGCTTCCAGCACCGCACGGACGCGGTCCGCGGCCGACGGGTCCTCCCTGCGGTCCACCGCTTCCAGGAGGTCGGCCAGGGCCTCGCGGGCGTCCGCGTGGATGCCGAGTGCCGGATGGTTGGACTCCAGCTTGCCGACGTCCGCCTCGATCTGGATCACCCGTCCGCGCGGTCTGAACGTGTGGTAGTTCGAGGACAGTTCACCGAGACCGGAGCCGACCACCAGCAGCACATCTGCCGCCTCCAGGAAGTCCGTGGTGTGCCGGTCCTCCAGCCAGGACCGGAGCGAGAGCGGGTGCTCCCACGGGAAGGCGCCCTTGCCGCCGAAGGTGGTGACGACGGGGGCGTCGAGCCTCTCCGCGAGTGCGAGCAGTTTGCCCGACGCGTCGGACCGTACGACCCCGCCGCCCGCGACGATCACCGGACGCACCGCCCTCGACAGCAGGTCGGCGGCGGCGACGGTCAGCTCGGGGCGGGCGTACGACGGGCGCGGGGTGGCGTCCATCGCGGTGACGACCGGCAGGGTGGTCGCGGCGACGAGCACGTCCTGCGGGATCTCGACCCACACCGGACCGTGCGGGGCGGTCAACGCGGACTCCCAGGCGGCGGCGATCGCCGACGGGATCTGGGAGGCCGTGCGCACGATGTGGACCGACTTCACGATGTCACGGAACGACGCCTTCTGGTCCCGCAGTTCGTGCAGGTAGCCGTGGCGTCCGCCGTCCAGGCCCGCGACCGGTACCTGACTGGAGATCGCCAGCACGGGGGCGGAGGCCGCCGCCGACTCCTGGAGCGCGGCGAGGGAGGTGAGCGCACCCGGCCCGGTGGACAGCAGCAGCGGCGCCACCTCACCGGTGATCCTGCCGTACGCGTCGGCGGCGAAGCCCGCGTTGTTCTCGACCCGCAGCCCGATGTAGCTGAGGGCCGAACGGCGCAGCGCGTCGAACAACGCCAGCGCGTGCTGGCCGGGCAGGCCGAAGACGGTGGCCGCGCCGAGTCCCTGAAGGGTCTCGACGACGAGGTCGCCACCGGTGCGTCCGGCCGGAGGGCTCAGTGCGGCGGCGGCCTGCTCGGGGGTGAGGCGCGGGCGCTCGTCGTGGTGGTCGTGGCTCACTTCGCGCGGCCCCCCACGATCCCGCGGTACGCGGCCGTCGTGGGTGCGGACCCGGCGGGTCCGGTGCGCCCGGCGCGCGGGACCGGGACGGGGACGCGCGGTGTCTCGTTGCTGTTCATGGCGTGGGGCCTTTTCTCCTGGCGGTGCGTGGTGACGCGCGGAACGCGGAAGCGCGGGGACGGTACACGCTTCGTATGCATTCGTACGATATTCGAGCACCCTGCGCGTGCCGGGCGCGGGGAACCGGCGGCGCCGGTCCGGAAGACGTCGGCACACCGGCCGACCGGGAGGACGAGTGCCGGCTACCGCAGGCCGAGGCAGGGCAACCAGTCGCGCGGGGCGTCGTGGGTGGCGGTGAGCAGTGCGCTCAGGGCCCCCGGCGCCCCGACGAGCAGGCTCGTGTCCGGTGGTCTACCGGGGGCGAGGGCGGCGGAGAGCCGTCGGCCCAGGTACCCGGCCAGGCGGTCGCGCAGTGCCGCGGCGGCCGGGAGGTGGGCGTGCCGGTGGAACGCGTCCGTCACGGCCAGCACGCCCGCCGCGCCGTGGCACAGCCCGAGCCGGTCGGTCAGGGGCTCGCCGAAGAGGTGGAACTCCTCGTCGTACCGTTCCGCGAGGGCCGTGAACGCTGTCGCCGCCCAGTCGGCCGCCGAACGGTCGTCCAGGGCGTCGGCCGCGTCCCACAGGGCCCAGGTGATTCCGGGGGCGCCGTAGCACCAGGCCTGGCGGACCCGCGCCCCGGCGGGAGGCGGACCGTCGAGTCCGGCGCCGTCCCAGCTCCGGATGGACCGGGCGTCGTCGAAGGACTGCCGCATCAGCCAGCGAGTGGCGCCGCGCAACGCGTCCAGCAGTTCCGGCCACGGCCCGACGCGGCGGACCGCGGCGGTGAGCGCGGTGACGAGTCCGGCGACGCCGTGCCCCATGCCGGTGTTGACCCTGCCCTGCAACCAGTCAAGATGCGGGTGTCCGGCGTACTGGCCGGTGCGCAGCCGACGCAGATCGCCGCTGTCGCACAGCTCCGTCAAGTGTGTGGTGAACGGCAGGAGTTGACTGCGCTTCGGCTGGGGAACCCCGACGCAGAGCGCCAGCATCGTGCCGGACGGCCCGCAGATGAGGTCGTAGTCGGAGAGGCCGACGTCCACCGCGCGCCAGGGACGCGCCCACGCGCGTTCCAGGAGGTGGTCGCGCAGCCGGTCGGCGGCACGGTGCAGCGACGGGTGGAGGCGGGCGCCGAGCCGCAGACCGACGAGGGTCCCGGCCAGCCCTCCGTCGTACAGGCCGGAATGGCAGGCTCCGCGACCGATGTTCCGCGCCCACACCGCCACCGCGCGTCCGGCGCTCGCCACCACCGCGGGATCGATCGCCTCCACCCCTGCGAGGCCTGGCGTCTCCGCCACGGAGCCTGGCGTCTCCGCCACGGGGCCTGGCGTCCGCGTCGCGCGATCGGGCGTCTCCGTCGCGCAGTTGGGCATCTCCGTCGCACGGTTGGGCACTCCCGGAGCCGGTCCGCACGGTTCCATGACCGGTCCGCACGGTTCCGTCCCCGGTCTGACGCGCACCTCCGCGACGAGACGGGCCAGGACGGGGATGCCGGGGTCCGGCGTCGCGGGCTCGGCCCCGGAGAAGTCGTCGAGAAGTCGGACGGCGATGTCGAACGCCGCACGGTGCGGCGGGGCCTGGCTGCCTGGGTGCATCGGGGCTCCTCGTCGGGGGAGCCACCCGGAGCGGGTCCGGGTGGCTCCGTTCAACTCAACGGTGGACAGAAGCTGTCCGGGTGGTGCGCCGTCAGCAGTTGATGGCGGATCCACAGAGGGTCGACTGGCAGACGATGATGGTGCACGCCAGGCTGTCGGCCGCCTCGACGGCGGGCAGCTCGGTGCCGGTGATCCTCTCGTCCAGCTCGTCGATCAGGGTGTCGAGGTCGGTGAGTTCCATGATGGGCATGATGTTTCCTCCTGTTTCCCGGGTGTTTCCTGTTGGGTGTGGGCCGCCCCGGCAGCCGCCGCACCGGGTGCGGACGGGCCGGGGACGTCGTGGGCGAGCGCGGCGGCGGTGAACACCGCCAGCTCGTCGGCCGTGCGGTCGAAGGGGGTCCTGAGGACCAGTCCGGCGGCGACCGGTTCACCCCGGTGCAGCGCGTCGCGCAGCACCGGCCCCCGCGGTCCGGCCACCGGGCCGGGCAGCATCTCCTCGACGACGAGTTCGTTGCCGGGCAGCGCGGCACAGGTCCGTTCGATGACGTTCAGCGCGGTGAGCGCTTCGAGGTCGACCGGCACCGGCTTGGCCTCGAACACGGGCCGCACGAAGACGAATCGCGGCATCCCGGAGGACCGTCTGAGCGAGGCGAGCGCCCGCACCCGCTCGAAGTCCCCGTCGTCCCGCCGCCACAGGCGGGTACGTGGAACCCGCCAGGTGGCCGGGGCGATGACCAGGTCCGTGCCGACCGTCAGGCGCGGCGTGCGGGTGGCCTCCTCGCACGCCGGGAAGGCGGCTGCGACACCGTCAAGGCGAAGCACGCTCCCCGCCCAGGGATGCCCGGCGGACAGCAGCAGCCGCACCAGGCGGTCGTACGGCGGCATCGGGCTGCGGGTGGCGTGATAGACGGGCAGCACCCGCTCGCCGTCGGCCTCGGCCACGATCCGGTCGCCCGACCGCCGCAGGGTGATGCGGTCCAGCGGCAGGTACCGCGGTTCGGCCCCACCGACCCCACCAGCCCCACCGAAGCCACCGAAGCCACTGGAGCCACTGGAGCCACCGGAGCCACCGGAGCCGAAGTACGCGGACGGGTTCGGATCCCCCGTCCACCAGCGGGTGAGAACGGGCCGACGAATGGTGTTCGCCGCACGGTCCGTGACCGGCGGAACCAGCAGTTCGACGAATCGCGCCCCGGACCGCCGCTCCACGGCGGCGAGGAATTCCCGGTAGGCGTCGGCGGTGTCGTAGCCGCCGTACAGGGTCCGCAGCGCCTCGGTGAACCGGGCGTCGATGATTCCGGCGGGCGATGCCGTCTCCAGCACCGCGACCGGTCCCGCCCCGGACAGCGGGCGCAGCAGGCAGTCCATCGGCCAGGGAGGCACGAGTTCCTCGGCAGGCGGGGCCCCGAGGGCGTCCAGGAGGTCGTCGTCCACGTCGACCTGGACGCGGCGGTCACGGCAGGAGGCAAGGTGGGCGAGCAGCCGGGCGTACCCGGATCGCGGGGCGTGGGCCGGGTGCCATCCCGGGTATCGGTAGGGCGCCGGTACGGGCGGCTGCGGCGCGTCCGGTGACAGCAGGGCGGCCAGGAGTTCGCCGACCGGGCGCGGGCGCTCGTCCAGCTCCTCGCCCCCCGGAGTCGACGGTGCCGTACCCGCGGCGGCCTCGTGGTCGGCGCGGCGCAACGCGGCGAGTCGGTGGGCGGTGCGCAGCGCACGCTGGACGCGGGCGGCTGCCGCGTCGGACACTCGGGCGTCCAGGCGGCGGTAGGAATCGAGGAACCAGCCGTCCGGATCGCCGTCACCGGCCCCCGTTCCGGGCCGGGCGGTGCCGCCGCTGCCCGTCCCGGATCCGCTGCCCGTCCCGGACCCGATGGCGTTTCCCGCCCCCGTACGCCTCTCCGTTCCCGTGTCCGACGCGGTAGCGGGGTGGGGCAGCACGCCGGTTCCGGCGGCCCGGCCGGCCGGGGTCCAGGCACTG
The DNA here is from genome assembly GCF_043083325.1 of Streptomyces sp. NPDC014734. Classification (NCBI taxonomy): domain Bacteria; kingdom Bacillati; phylum Actinomycetota; class Actinomycetes; order Kitasatosporales; family Streptomycetaceae; genus Streptomyces; species Streptomyces sp. NPDC014734. The sequence continues at coordinate 37,227 of NZ_JBIBYN010000003.1, forward strand.
ACCGCATGACGTGGGGCCACGCAGACCTGGAGCACGCCCAGCCCCATCAGATGGGCCAGGAACGCACGCAGCACCCCGGGGGCCGCGGTCGGCAGCGCACCCTCCAACTCCGCGATGGTGCACGGACCTTCGGCGAACAGCGTGAGCAGTACGTGCAGCAACCCGGTACGCCGGACCGCCACCTTGCGCAACCGCCCCGGGGCGCCCGGATCGAGTACGTAGCAGCACAGCGTCCCTCCGGGCCCTCCGTCAGCACCGGCACCGTCCTCGGTGAGGTGCAGAGGAGCGGGCGCGAGCAGGGTCACCGGATCGGCCGTCCGCAGGTCCACCGCCCCGGATCCGGTGCGCAGTTCGTGAACGTTCTCCATCGCATCGGCGGCCAACGCCTCCAGCACGGCGCCACGAGGGAGGAGCCCATCGCCGGGCCCGCCCGGCCCGACGCCCTCGCAGCCGTCGCCATAGCCGTAGCCGTAGCCGTAGCCGTAGCCGTAGCCACCGTCGCCGACGCCGTCGCGCACCAGCGGCCCCGCGAGCCCGGACGTCGGCCCCCCTCGGCCGATCGGGACCGGGGCGACCTGCCCCACCCACCCCCGGGGTGTGGTCTTCGCCGCAGCCCGCCCCACGGCCCGCCACAGGTACGCGGAACGCTTCCGCAACCGCTTCCCGCTCCAGGATTCGCCTGCCGCCAGACGAGCCGTCACCTCCGCCGCGAGCCCCGGTGTCGCGACGCCCAGGAACGCCCGCAGAACCGGGCTCGACGACACCAGCGCCCAGACGAGCTCACCGACCCGCGCCCACTCGCTGTCGAGTGCCCTCTCCAGCTCTCCGCGATTCGCCTGCGCCGACTCGGCGGCCAGACACAACTCCCCCACATCTCTGGAGAGTTGCGTGGGCACAACGGCGAGTCCCGCCAGGAAGCCGTAGTCCGCCGGGCCGGGTGCCGCGCCGGAGTGCAGTCGCCGACGCAGCGCCAGCACGGCTCGGCGGTCGGCGGCCGTCAGGCGCGGGTCGGGAACGACACGCCCCAGCCGCTCCGCCAGCCAACGGGCCGTCGCGGAATGCCGCTCGACGGTGTCGGCGTGCTCGACGACCGCCCCGAACAGCCCCGATCCGCCCGCGGCCGTCCACGTCGAGAACGGAACCCCCGAAGCCCGTACGAGAGCGGCACCGCCCAACGGCCGCGCTCCGGCCGCGTCACGACTGCCGCCCGTACGGGAGTTGACGCGAATGTCGACCATGTCAGTCCACCGCCCCGTCGTCCGCCAGGGCCTCGGCGATCAAGCTCTGCCTGGCGGTCGAGAACCGTCCCCGGTTCCAGTGGAAGATCACGGCATGGGCAGCCGCACGACGTGGACCGCGCGCCGCCTCACCGGACTCGAAGTAGCCGGTGCGCCAGCGGTCCGCCGCCCCGCGCACCGCCTCGCCATGAAGCTCCCGCGCCGTGCGCCGCCCCTCGGGCAGACCGTCGAGCAGTCGCGCCCGCGGGCGCTCCCAGTAGGCGCGGATGCCCCGGGCCGCCTGCCGGAGCGCGTCGTCCCGCAGCCCACCGGGCAGGGTGCGCCCGGCGTCGCCGCGCACCACGTCCCAGACCCCCCGGTGCTCCCATCCGACGATGTGCAGGCCGTCGAACATCTCCCGCAGCAGTGCGAGGGAGAACCGCCAGTCCGCGGGTGCCTGCTCGCCGCCGCTCCCGCACCGGGCGTGGTGATCGAGCCAGGCCAGGGAGTCGGCCGTGAACAGCTCGTGCACCCACGGCATGGACGCGGCTCCGCCGAAGAGATACGACTCCGGTTCGTACACCACCCACACCGGAGGGCCTGCCAATCCGTCGAACTCCTTGATCCGACGCAGAAGTTCGGCCCGGAGCAGGACGACTCCCCCCGCCTCAGGCGCCTGGAATCGGACCCTCAGGCCCGGCGGCTTGTGCATGAAGAAGAACGCCCGCGCGGTCTGCGCGTCGAGGAGGTCGTACGCGGTACCGGTGAGCCATTCGTACAGACACGGCCATGAGCGCTGCTGCGGGGACAGATTCACCTGTACCCAACTCGCCTCCGGGTGCTCCACCCCCAACATGGGACCTCCGTGTGTCGTGGATCGGCCGGGACAGGGCATCTCACGTACCGCCGCGTGCCCGTGCGGGCATCGGGCGGGCCCCTGATGCGTGCTGCGACTGATTCCGTGATGCGACTGGTTCGTGCTACGTCGTCCGCGAGTTCGCGGTACGTGAGAGACCGTCCGCGACGTATGTCGTTGGGGCCTGGTCCGCCGGCCTGTGCCGGGACCGTTCCGCCCGCTCGCCTCGGCCCGTTCGGTCGAACCCCGGGCCCTTCGTCCATCTCTTTTCCCGCTTTGACCCCGGCTGAAAGAGATGTCTCGATTAGTCGTATCATGAACGGTTGTGCGCTTGGCGTAGATCGTGCAGGACGTGTGCGGCCGTACGCGCCGTCGCACGAACCGGACGACACCCCGACCGGACCGGACGACACCCCCGACGGGACCCGGCAGCACCCCGACCGGGCCGGTGAACTACCGCGACAATGACCGACCACGGCGGTTCACCGACGCACCGCCGGCAGACGGGGAACGGGGTTCTGCCGATGGCTTCCGCGCAGCGAATCGACGTGGACGACCCGGACGTCGACATGGACGGCAATCAGCGCTTCCTCTATCGAGGAGAACTCCACACCGGCGAACTCGCCGAATATTCGGGCGGACGCCTGATCAGCCTGGACGAGTACACCGATGGGGTCCCGGACGGGCTGTCCCGCGAGTGGTACCGGGACGGGACCCTCCGCTCCGAGGGTGTCGTGCGGGCCGGACGCGCGGTGGGCGAGTTCAAGGAGTGGCACCCCAACGGGGTCCTGGGGTCCCTGAAGTTCTTCGACGGCAGTCCCGTTTCCCTCCGCGAGGAGGAGACCTGGGACGAGCGCGGCGTCCCACTGACCTCCTGGCGCCGCGACTGACCTCGTTCCATGACACTGCGACCGGCCTCGTCCGGGTGCGCCGCGACCGGCCTCGCCCCGGGGTGCCGCGGCCACGACGGAACGGGGCACGCATACCCCCGGTCCGTCCACGGCCGACCGGTCCGGCGTCACGCACGCCGGTGCGCGGCGGAGCGCCACGCGCGTCCGGAGTCGCTTCGAGCGCCCCGTAACCGCGCCTGTCTGCGCAGGTCACAGCCGTGCCAGGCTGCCGGTGATCTGGGGCCGATCCCGATCACCGTCAGGAGAGGGGTTTCCGTCATGAACCGCTTCACCGCGCTCGCCGTCACCTCGATCGCCATGGCTCTCGGGCTCGCCGCCGGACCCGCCGCCTCGGGCGCCGAGATCACCTCCGCCGAGGCACCCCGGGCCGCGGCCGCCTACAGCTGTACCGCCGGGTACTTCTGCATCTACAGCGACTGGAACGGTGGGGGTACGCGCTGCCAGTGGTCGGACAAGAAACGGGCGAACACCGCCGACGACTGCTCCTTCATCCAGCGCGGCCAGAACGTGCGCTCCGTGTGGAACTCGACGGGGCATCGCGTGCAGTACTACACGAAGACCAACTACAACGGCCGCGTCGGTTCCACGGCCGCCGGCAAGGGCGGCAACCTCCAGGGGAACTACCAGATCCGTTCCTTCCAGCCGCAGTAGCCCACCCACCCGAAGGAACGGGGGGACACAGGGACACAGGGACACAGGGGACGAACGAAGGGACTGAGGAGCCAGAGGACGAAGGGACACCGAGGGGTCACCTCGTGCGGGCTCCCTCCGGCCGACCGGCCGAGGGGAGCCCGCACGCGCTTCGAACACCGGAGAGCGGATGGGGGCCTGCCGGGGGGAGACGACCGGTTCGGGAGACGAAGCACGGAACGGGCCGGGAGACGAGGCGCGGAACGAGCCGGGAGAGTGGGCGCGTGCCGCTCGTCACCCCGGGCGGGCGACCCTGGACAGCACCTGTGACCGCCGGGTAACTTCTGACATTATCTGAGCAAGCGCTTAGCCGACCCCGCCGAAGCCCGTATCCCGGGTCCGGGATCCCGGCTCGCAGCCGTCCGAAGCCGACCAAGGAGGCACCCCGTGCGCCGTACGGTATTCAACGAGGACCACGAGGCGTTCCGGGAGACCATCCGCGCCTTCATCGAGGCCGAGGTCGTCCCGCACTACGACGAGTGGTTCCAGCAGGGCATCGTCCCGCGCGAGCTCTACGGCAAGCTCGCCGAGCTGGGACTGTTCGGCATCAACGTGCCCGAGGAGTTCGGCGGCGCCGGCCTGGAGACGCACAAGTTCGAGGCCATCCAGTACGAGGAGACCGCCCGGGTGGGCGTCACCTTCGGCGGGTCGGGCGTGCACGTGCTGCTGGCCCTTCCGTACATCAAGATGCTCGCCGACGAGGAGCAGAAGAAGCGCTACCTGCCGAAGTTCGTCTCCGGCGAGGAAATGTGGGCACTCGCGATGACCGAGCCGGGCACCGGCTCCGATCTCGCGGGAATGAAGACCACCGCCAAGCTCTCGGACGACGGCACGCACTACGTGCTGAACGGCTCCAAGACCTTCATCACCGGCGGCGTCCACGCCGACCGGGTCATCGTCTGCGCCCGCACGTCCGCGCCGACCGCCGAGGACCGCCGTTTCGGCATCTCGCTGTTCGCCGTCGACACCACGTCCGAGGGCTACTCGATAGGCCGTAAGCTCGACAAGCTCGGCCTGCGCACCTCCGACACCGCCGAGCTGGCGTTCGTCGACGTGAAGGTGCCCGTCACGGACCTGCTCGGCGAGGAGAACAAGGGCTTCCACTACCTCGGCCAGAACCTTCCGTCCGAGCGCTGGGGCATCGCCTACGGCGCGTACGCGCAGGCCAAGGCCGCCGTCGCGTTCGCCAAGCAGTACGTCCAGGACCGTACGGTCTTCGGCAAGACGGTCGCCTCCTTCCAGAACACCAAGTTCGAACTGGCGGCCTGCCAGGCCGAGGTGGACGCCGCCGAGGCCGTCGCGGACCGCGCGCTGGAGGCCCTCGACGCCGGTGAGCTGACCGCCGCCGAGGCCGCGTCGGCCAAGCTCTTCTGCACCGAGGTCGCACACCGCGTCATCGACCGCTGCCTCCAGTTGCACGGCGGCTACGGCTACATGAACGAGTACCCGATCGCCCGCCTCTACGCGGACAACCGGGTCAACCGCATCTACGGCGGCACCAGCGAGGTCATGAAGTCGATCATCGCCAAGTCCATGGGCCTGTAGAGCGGCGACGTCCCTCCCATGAGCACGGCACTCGACTCGCTGCTCGATCTGCTCGACCTGGAGCGGATCGAGCAGGACATCTTCCGGGGCGCCAGCCGTTCGGCGGTCGTTCCCCGGGTCTTCGGCGGACAGGTCGCGGCCCAGGCCCTGGTGGCCGCGGGCCGCACCGTCCCCGCCGATCGCACCGCCCACTCCCTGCACGCGTACTTCCTGCGCGCGGGCGACCCGGGCGTGCCGATCGTCTACAGCGTCGACCGCATCCGGGACGGGCGGTCCTTCACCACCCGCCGCGTCGTCGCCGTCCAGCACGGGCAGCCGATCTTCCATCTCTCGGCGTCGTTCCAGACGTATGAGGAGGGCCTGGAGCACCAGGCGGACATGCCGCCCGCCCCGGACCCGGAGACATTGCCGACGGCCGCCCAGATGCTGCCCCGGTACGCGGACCGGTTCAACGACCCACGGATCGTGGACCGGCTGATCGAGGCCCGCGCCGCCGTCGACCTGCGGTACGTGGACGCGCCGCCGTTCGCCACGGCGGGCGAGCCGCGCGAGCCCCGGTCCCAGGTGTGGTTCCGCACCAACGGAAAGCTCGCGGACGACCCGCTGCTGCACGTCTGCATGGCGACGTACGTCTCCGACATGACGCTGCTCGACTCGGTGCTGCTCGCCCACGGGCGCGGGGGCTGGGCGATCGGGGACGTGGTCGGGGCCAGCCTGGACCACGCCATGTGGTTCCACCGGCCGTTCCGGGCCGACGAATGGCTGCTGTACGACCAGGAGTCGCCGTCGGCCTCCGGTGGGCGCGGACTCGGACAGGCCCGCATCCACACCCAGGACGGCAGGCTGGCGATCAGTGTCATCCAGGAGGGCGTGATCCGCGTCCCCCGGGACTGACAGCCGCACCACCACCGGATGCGCGGCGGCGAAATCCGGATGCACGGCGGGCACCGCGCTGACACGCTGCGGCGATGAATCGTGAACAGCTTTCCGGGATCGCCCACACCCACCACCCGATCAAGGCCCCGCTCGACGACGACTCGGTGCGAGGTCTGCTGGACCACGGGCTGCCGCGCGGCGACGAGCGCGTACTCGACCTCGGCTGCGGCGGCGCGGAATGGCTTCTGCGCGCCCTGGACGCGCGTCCCCGACTGCACGCCGAGGGCGTGGACATATCCGGGGACGCCCTGGCACAGGCCCGCCGCAACGCGCACCGGCTCGGCGTCGCGGAACGTCTCGTGCTGCACCACGGCGGCGCCGAGGAGTTCTCCTCCCCGCACGGATTCGATCTGGTGCTCAGTGTCGGGGCCGCCCATGCCTTCGGCGGGCTGCTGCCCACGCTCGCGGCAGCACGCGCACACCTGGCCCCCGGCGGACGGGTGCTGATCGGTGACGGGTTCTGGGAACGCGAGCCGTCCCCGGAGGCCGTGGAGATGCTCGGCGACTTCGCCGACCTGGCGACCACCGTCGACCGGGTCGCCGCCGCCGGATGGACCCCCGTGCACGGCCACGTCAGCACCCGCGCGGAACTGGACGCCTACGAGTGGGCGTGCTGGGGGACGCTGGCGTCGTGGGCCCTGGACAATCCGGCCGACCCGGAGAGCCCGCAGGTGCTCGAAACGGCAGGCATCCGGCGCTCCGAATGGCTGCGCGTCTACCGGGACTGCTTCGGCTTCGTCAGCCTGGTCCTGCGCCGGACGGCCGACTGACCGGCGTACCGCCCGGCACCGGGGAGAGCGCACGGCGGGCGGGCCCGCCGTGCGGGCCGCCGGTCCTCAGAGCAGCCCGGCCGCGCCCAGCAGGTAGTCCGTCAACGGGTCGTAGAAGCGCGGATCGAGCACGTGGTCGTCCAGCGGCACGGCAACCTGGAGGGTGCCCTCCGCCTCGCCGAGGAAGAGCGCCGGGTCGTTGCAGTCCGCGTAACCCACCGCGTCCAGCCCGCGCTGCGCCGCGCACCCCGCCCAGCCGTGGTCGGCGACCACCAGGTCGGGCAGTGGCCGCCCCTCCCGCTCCAGACCGTCCAGGATCGCTGCCATCGGGGCGGGCGAGTGCGTGTGCCAGAGCGTCGCACCGCGTTCCTGCACCGCGACGTCAGCGAACTGGAACACCATGCCCTCGTCGGCCACCAGCCCGGACGGGATCCGTACGATCTCGCATCCGGCGGCCCGCAACGCCTGCGCGGTCTGCCGGTGCACGTCGAGCAGACCGCCCGGATGCCCGGTCGCGAACAGCACCCGCTGCGACCCATCCGCCGCCTTCCGCAACAGGGCCGCCATCCGCTCCAGGGCGTCGACGGTCAGCTCCGGGTCGATGGTGTCCTGGCCGAACCTGTGCTCCGGGTCGTCGCTGACGCCGCAGCGCTCGGCCATCACCGCCAGTACGTCCTGCTCGTCGCGCCACCGGTCCCCGAGTTCCAGCCCCAGCCAGTAGTGGCGGTCGCCGTTGGCGAGCTTGCGGTAGTGGGAGAGGTTGTTGTCGCGGGGTGTGGCGACATTTCCGGCGATGCGCGTACGCACGAGGTGGTCGACGAGGGCGGCACGGCTGGGTATCGGCATGAACCCATTGTGCCGTCAGGTGTGCGCAGTGTGCCGGGATCTTGATACGACTGTGGTCGTGACGTGGCCGTCACGTGCCCGCTCAGGGCAGTCGCGTCGAGTATGTGATCTTCTTCAGGTAGTAGTAGCGGGCGACGCACTGTCCCGGCCACAGCCGCTTTCCGTGGTCGCCGAACGGCTCCCCCATCGCGGCGACGGACACCGGCGTGTACGGGAGCACCTCGGCGCCGCGCGCCGCCCCGTCCCTGAGGAAGCGGTCCTGGCGGTCCCAGCGCTGGGCCCGTACGTCCATCTGCTGTTCGAGCCGGAACAACGGCACGGCGAGGCCGACGCAGGTCAGCACGCACACGGCCGCCGCACCGACGGCGAGGGCCGTCACCGTGCGCCGTCCCGGGCGGTGGGCCCGCAGGGCCCGTCCCAGCAGGGCCCCGACGCAGACCAGGAGCAGCACGTACAGCAGCAGGAAGTCGCCCCAGATGCGCGGGGCGATCGCGACGCTCGCCCCGAAGGCGGGGTAGGCGACGACGGTGCACAGGTATCCGGAGACCAGGAAGGCGAGGAAACCGGCGAGGACGGGGACGAAGGGGCGGCGCCCCAGGAGTCCTTCCTCGTGCTCCCCGTCCCGGCCGCCCGGGGAACCGTCCCCTCGTTCCCCGTCCCGGCCGCCCGGGGAACCGTCCCCTCGTTCCCCGTCCCGGTGCCCGGGAAGCCCGTCCCGCCGCTCCCCCTCCCGGCGCACCAGCAGGCCGAGCAGGACGCCGACCGCGACCGCCCCCAGGTACTGCCAGGTGGTGACGACGGTCTCCAGGATCTGCCCGAACGCGCGCAGCGCCGTGCCCAGGGCGTCCGGGCCGAACATGGACGTGGAGTCGGCGCCGAACCGCTCGCGCCGGGTGCGGGCCCCCGGTGACAGGTACAGGATGGCCGCCCCGATCACGACCCCGGCGAACGCGACAACGGACCAGAGGCGGGTGCGGGTGCGGTCGGGCCCGGGGACCGCCCAGTGGCTGAGCAGCAGGACGGTGACGAGCAGGACGAGGGCGACGACCGCCGTCTCCTCCGACAGCGTGCCGATGAAGACCCCGGTCACCAGCGCGGCACCCAGCGCGAGGGCCCATCCCCGGCGGGTGCGGGCGCGCAGCAGCGGGATGACGGCGAGGCAGGCCAGGACGGGCGACATGGTGTGCGAGACCGAGGAGGCGGGCCAGTAGAACGTCTTGTACGGGCTCGGCGTCGCCAGGAAGAAGATCACCGCCGTCGTCGCCGCCACGAGCAGCGCGAGTCCGCGCGGCGCGGACAGTCGGGCCCTGCCCAGCGCGGAGGCGATCAGCGCCCAGAGAATGCCCAGCATGACGACCCCGCTCACCAGGGCGAACCACTGGTGTCCGGCGACGCCGAAAGCTCCGTACGCGATGACCAGGAGCGCGTTGGCGAGGCGTCCGTTGTCGTGCAGGTAGAACTTCGCGATCATCCCGGAGGCGCCCTCGTCGCGGATCACCGGGAGGAAGCACCAGTCGTCCGCTCCGGGACGGACCAGGCGGCCGATCCAGAAAGCCGCGCCGAGCAGGGCGAGCGGCACCAGGGTGAGCGCCGCCGTCCCGGCCGTCGCACGCCATCGCGAGGAGCCGGGACCGGAGCCGGGTCCCGCGTCCGTCTTCGTGCCCGTGCCGGCGTCCGTGCCGGTGTCCGTGCTCGTGCCGGTGCCGTCGTCCGGGCGGGGCCCCCCTTCACCCGTCGGCCGGCCGTCCTTCCACCGGTCGTCAGCGGTTTTCGGCGATTCCGCGGTCATGCGTGCTGATGCCTTCCGTACGGTGCTCGCGTCGTGGGTGTCGGGGGGGCGGGAGACTCCGTGCGCGTCGGGAGACCGGAGCGCGCGGGCGCTGTGGGGAGGCGGACGGATCGGCGGAGAGGACGGGGGTCAGTCAGGGGGTGGTGTGCCCGGCACGGCCACCGGCCGGGCTGCGCGCCGCCGGGTCCGGTCGGCGCCGGAGTCGATGGCCCAGCGGGCGAGCAGGAAGGAGAAGGGGGTCGCGAGGATTCCGGCGGCCAGGGCGGCGACGTTCTTGCCCAGGCCCAGCCTGCTGACGCCGAGGTAGAGCAGCACACCGGTGAGCACCAGATTGACGATGCTCGACAGCGGATACCGGAAGAGTGCCTGCCAGGTCGGCCTCGTACGGCAGGTGAGGTACGAGTTGAGCAGGAACGAACCCAGCACGCTGACCGTGTATCCGATGACGTGTGCGACCAGATAGGGAATCCAGGTGTTCAGCGTGGCGTACACCGAAAGGTATACCGCCGTATTGATGATTCCGATCGCCGCGAAAATGATGAACTGACGCATCGTACGGAATCTGGAGGCGCCGATCGCGGTCGCCCCGACGGGTCTCGGGCGGGGCCGTTCCTTCGTGTGCACGGGCCGTTCCGCATGGTTCCGGTCGTGAAAGCCGGCCGACATTCCCTTCGATGATTCGTTCGTTTCGCGCACGACATAGTGCGGACGGCGTTTCGCCTCGCAGTAGATGCGTCCCACGTATTCGCCGATGATGCCGAGCGTCGCGAGCTGGATTCCGCCGAGTGCGACGACGGCGGTCAGCAGAGTGGTGTAGCCGGGGACGCCGACGCCGTGCAGCGCCACTTCGGCGATGATCCACAGGGCGTATCCCAGGGCCGTGAGCGCGAGCGCGAGCCCGACGTAGATGGCCAGGCGCAGGGGGCGGCTGTTGAAGGAGATCAGTCCGTCGACCCCGTAGTTGAACAGCCGCCTGCCGCCCCACTTGGAGCGTCCCGCCGCACGCTGGATGTTCTGGTAGGTGAAACTGGCGGTGTCGAAGCCGATCCAGGAGAAGATCCCCTTGGAGAACCGGTTCGTCTCGGGCATCGCGAGCACGGCTTCCACGGCGTTGCGCGACAGCAGCCGGAAGTCGCCCTCGCCGTCGACGACCTCGACGTCCATGCACCGCCCCATGGCCCGGTAGTAGGCGGTGCTGAGGAAGGTGCGCAGGGCGCCCTCGCCCGTCCGGTCCCGTCGCGCGACGACCTGGTCGTAGCCGCACCGCCGCAGCTCCAGCATGCGGGGCAGCAGATCGGGCGGGTGCTGGAGGTCGGCGTCCATGAGGACGACGGATTCGCCGCGGGACATGCGCAGCCCCGCGAGCATGGCGGCCTCCTTGCCGAAATTGCGGCTGAAGGAGGTGTACCGGACCCGACGGTCCGCGGTGGCGAAGGAACCGATCCTGCTTCTGGTCCGGTCACTGCTGCCGTCGTCGACATAACAGATCTCGAAGGTCCGCCTGGTCGGTTCGAGAGCGGAGACCAGCGTGCGGTGAAATGCCTCGATCACCTCGTCCTCGTTGAAGCAGGGGACAACGACCGAAACCTGACATGCTTTCATTCACGTTCCCCATCAGGCGTGGCGAGTCAGCTCAAACCATATGCCCGGGGGACACCGCGACACCGCGACCGACAGCCCCGGTCGAGGAAAAGGGAGAGGAATACCGGGATCGTCTCCGCCCGCCCGGAGCAATTCGCGACCGCGCACCCGGGCGGGTGCCGTTCCGAACACCTCGCCCGCAAGCCCTTCCGGATACCTCGCCGGGAATCCCCTTCACCTCGCCGGAAGGCCCCTCCCGAATGCCTCGCCCGGATACCTCGTCCGGAGAACCCGTCCGGTACATCTCTTCCGGTCGCCCTCGTCGCCCCGACGGCTCTACCGGCGAGCCGCCGCCTCGAAGGCGCCGCGCGCCAGCCGGTGCAGCAGCGCCGCCGTGCCCGCACGATCCGGCTGCGCGCCGGGGCGAGCCAGGTGCGGGGTCGAGTTCAGCAGCCCGAAGACGGCGTGGACGGCGGCCCGCGCCTCATGCTCGGGCAGGTCCGGGTATCGCTCCCGGACCACCTCCACCCACACCTCGACGTACTCCCGCTGGAGCCGGCGGACCTGCTTGCGGTCGGCGTCCCGGAGGCGGTCCAGCTCACGGTCGTGGAGAGTGATCAGGGGGCGGTCGTCGAGCGCGAAGTCGATGTGCCCCTCGATGAGCGCGTCCAGCAGGGCCTGCGGGGAGCCGTCGCCGCGGGCCGCGTCCTCCGACACGCGCAGTCGCCCGCCCGCCAGCAGCCGCTCGCTGATGCCGACCAGCAGTTCGGCGAGCATCGCGTCCTTGCCGGGGAAGTGCCGGTAGAGACCGGGACCACTGATACCGACGGCGGCGCCTATCTCGTCGACGCCGACGCCGTGGAAGCCGCGCTCGGCGAAGAGCCGGGCGGCCTCCTTGAGGATCTGCTCGCGGCGGGTGGGGGCCGCGACGCGGGCGGCGGCATGGGTGCTCATGAGGATTCATTCTAGACAACCCTGTTAGCGCTCGTTAACCTGAAGCCGAAAGGCGTTAACGTTCATTAACCATCGCGGCCCGACGGGACCTGATCCGCCGGGCCCGGCCCCGGCGGCTGATCCCGCCCGGACCGGGTCCGGCGGCGACGACGGCGACCACCGGGCGGCGACCACGAACACCGCGGTACGGGCAAGGGGGCTCGACACGATGCAGCAGGCACCGGTGCTGGCCAGCGCGGCCGATCCCGCCTCCGAGGCCTGGCAGGCCAACGAGGCGGCGCATCACGCGCTCGCCGACGAGCTGCGAGGGCGGCTCGCCACGGCCAGACTGGGCGGAGGTGAGAGGGCCCGCGCCCGGCACGTGGCGCGCGGCAAGCTGCTGCCCAGGGACCGGGTGGACACCCTGCTCGACCCGGGTTCCCCGTTCCTGGAGCTGGCCCCGCTGGCGGCCGAGGGGCTGTACGGCGGCGCCGCCCCGGCGGCCGGGGTGATCGCGGGCATCGGCCGGGTCGGCGGCCGGGAGTGCGTGATCGTCGCCAACGACGCGACCGTCAAGGGCGGCACGTACTACCCGATGACCGTGAAGAAGCACCTGCGGGCCCAGGAGGTGGCGCTGGAGAACCGGCTCCCCTGCCTGTACCTGGTCGACTCGGGCGGGGCCTTCCTGCCGATGCAGGACGAGGTCTTCCCGGACCGGGAGCACTTCGGGCGGATCTTCTACAACCAGGCCCGGATGTCGGGGGCGGGCATTCCGCAGATCGCCGCCGTCCTGGGCTCGTGCACGGCGGGCGGTGCGTACGTCCCCGCGATGAGCGACGAGGCGGTGATCGTCCGCAACCAGGGCACCATCTTCCTGGGCGGCCCGCCGCTGGTGAAGGCGGCGACCGGCGAGGTCGTGACGGCGGAGGAGCTCGGCGGAGGCGAGGTGCACTCCCGCACCTCCGGCGTGACCGACCACCTCGCCGAGGACGACGCGCACGCGCTGCGCATCGTGCGGAACATCGTCGCCACCCTGCCCGGGCGCGGCGCGCTGCCGTGGACGGTCCGCCCGGTCGAGGAGCCGAAGGTGGACCCCGCCGGACTGTACGGGGCGGTCCCGGTCGACTCCCGGACCCCGTACGACGTGCGCGAGGTGATCGCGCGGGTGGTGGACGGCTCGCGGTTCGCCGAGTTCAAGGCGGAGTACGGCACGACGCTGATCACCGGTTTCGCGCACGTCCACGGCCACCCGGTCGGGATCGTCGCCAACAACGGCATCCTGTTCTCCGAGTCCGCCCAGAAGGGCGCCCACTTCATCGAGCTGTGCGACCAGCGCGGCATCCCACTGGTCTTCCTCCAGAACATCTCGGGCTTCATGGTGGGCCGCGACTACGAGGCGGGCGGCATCGCCAAGCACGGCGCCAAGATGGTGACGGCTGTCGCCTGCACCCGCGTCCCGAAGCTGACCGTCGTCGTCGGCGGGTCGTACGGCGCGGGCAACTACTCCATGTGCGGCCGGGCCTACTCCCCCCGCTTCCTGTGGATGTGGCCCAACGCGAAGATCTCCGTCATGGGCGGCGAGCAGGCCGCCTCCGTCCTCGCGACGGTCAAGCGCGACCAGCTGGGCGACGACTGGAGCGCGGCGGACGAGGAGGCGTTCAAGGCCCCGGTCCGCGAGCAGTACGAGACCCAGGGCAACGCCTACTACGCCACCGCCCGGCTCTGGGACGACGGTGTGATCGACCCGATGGAGACCCGGCAGGTACTGGGGCTCGCCCTCACCGCGTGCGCCAACGCCCCGCTCCCCCAGAAGGACCCCGCGGCGCCCGGCTTCGGCGTCTTCCGGATGTGAGGAACAGATGACGATGTTCGACACCGTTCTGGTCGCCAACCGGGGCGAGATCGCGGTACGGGTCATCCGCACGCTGCGGGAGCTCGGCGTCCGCTCGGTCGCCGTGTTCAGCGACGCGGACGCGGACGCCCGGCACGTGCGGGAGGCCGACACGGCGGTACGCATCGGGCCCGCACCCGCCGCGCAGAGCTATCTGCACGTGCCCGCGCTGCTGGACGCGGCCCGCCGCACCGGCGCGCGGGCCGTCCACCCCGGCTACGGCTTCCTCGCCGAGAACGCCGGCTTCGCCCGGTCCTGCGCGGAGGCGGGGCTGGTCTTCATCGGCCCGCCCGCCGACGCCATCGCGCTGATGGGCGACAAGATCCGGGCCAAGGAGACGGTCGCGGCGGCCGGGGTCCCGGTCGTGCCGGGCTCCTCCGGGACCGGACTCACCGATGCCCAACTCGCCGACGCGGCCCGGGAGATCGGCACCCCGGTACTGCTGAAGCCCTCGGCGGGCGGCGGCGGCAAGGGCATGCGGCTGGTACGCGACGAGGCGCTGCTCGCGGACGAGATCGCCGCCGCCCGGCGGGAGGCACGGGCCTCGTTCGGCGACGACACGCTGCTGGTGGAGCGGTGGATCGACCGGCCCCGGCACATCGAGATCCAGGTACTGGCGGACGCCCACGGCAACGTGGTCCACCTCGGTGAGCGCGAATGCTCGCTCCAGCGCCGCCACCAGAAGATCATCGAGGAGGCGCCGTCGGTCCTGCTCGACGAAGGGACCCGGGCGGCGATGGGCGAGGCGGCCGTCCAGGCGGCCCGCTCCTGCGGCTACGTCGGCGCGGGCACGGTGGAGTTCATCGTCCCGGGCAACGACCCCGCCTCGTACTACTTCATGGAGATGAACACCCGCCTCCAGGTCGAGCACCCGGTCACCGAGCTGATCACCGGCCTGGACCTGGTCGAGTGGCAGCTACGGGTCGCCGCGGGCGAGCGACTGCCGTACGGGCAGACGGACATCACGCTCACCGGGCACGCGATCGAGGCCCGGATCTGCGCCGAGGACCCCTCGCGCGGCTTCCTGCCGTCGGGCGGCACGGTGCTCGCGCTGCACGAGCCGCGGGGCGGCGGCGTGCGCACGGACTCCGGACTCGCCGCGGGCGGCGCGGTCGGCAGCCTGTACGACCCGATGCTGTCCAAGGTCATCGCGTACGGGCCCGACCGGGCCGCCGCGCTGCGCCGGCTGCGCGCCGCGCTCGCGGACACGGTGATCCTCGGCGTCCCGACCAACGCGGGCTTCCTGCGCCGGCTGCTCGCCCACCCGGCGGTGGCGGCGGGCGAGCTGGACACCGGGCTGGTGGAGCGCGAGGTCGACGGCCTGGTGCCCGAGGGTGTGCCCGAGGAGGTGTACGCGGCGGCGGCGCTGCTGCGGCAGAACGCACCGGCCGCCGAGCCCGCCTCTGCCGCCGCGGCCTGGGCCGACCCGTTCTCGGCGGCGAGCGGCTGGCGCCTCGGCGGCACCCCGGCCCCGACCGTGCGCCACTTCCGGCTGCCCGGTCACGACCCGGTGCAGGTGTCGCTGCGCACCCGCGCGGCGGGCGCCGAGCTGGCGTTCGGCCATGTCGGGGAGGGGGCCCGTCCGCCGGTGCCCGCGACCGGTGCCTGCGGCCCGCTGGCCCCGACACCCGGCGGCCCGGAGACCGCGCGCACGGTCGAGCTGACCGGGCACCGTATCGTCCTCGAACTCGGTGGTGTCACCCACGCTTTCACCCATGCCGCCTCCCCTGACGGGATCTGGCTGGGCCGGGACGGCGACACCTGGCACGTCCAGGACCACGACCCGGTGGCGGCGTCGCTCGCCGGGGCCGCCCGGTCCGGCGCGGACACCCTCGCCGCACCGATGCCGGGAACGGTCACCGTGGTCAAGGTGGCGGTCGGCGACGAGGTCGTGGCCGGTCAGAGCCTGCTCGTCGTCGAGGCGATGAAGATGGAGCACGTCATCTCCGCCCCGCACGCCGGGACCGTGACGGAACTGGACGTCACCGCCGGTGCCACGGTCGCCATGGACCAGGTCCTCGCCGTCGTGGCCCCGTCCGGGGACGCCGCCTCCGCATCCGGCGCAACCACCACGGACACTCCCGGGGAGGACGCATGACACCCCGCACCCTGCCCATGACCGTGCCCGTCCAGGACCTGCCGCCCCGGGTGCGCATCCACGAGGTCGGCGCCCGCGACGGGCTGCAGAACGAGAAGTCCGTCGTACCGACCGAGGTGAAGGCGGAGTTCATCCACCGCCTCGCCGCGTCCGGTCTGACCACCGTCGAGGCGACCAGCTTCGTGCACCCCACTTGGGTGCCCCAACTCGCCGACGCCGAGGACCTGTTCCCCCGCCTCGCGGACATCGACGGCGTCGCCCTGCCGGTCCTCGTGCCGAACGAGCGCGGACTGGACCGGGCCCTGGCGCTCGGCGCCCGCCGCATCGCCGTGTTCGGTTCCGCCACCGAGACGTTCGCCGCCCGCAATCTGAACCGCACGGTCGCCGAGTCGCTCGCCATGTTCGAACCGGTCGTCGCCCGTGCCAAGGCCGACAAGGTGCACGTCCGCGGCTACCTCTCGATGTGCTTCGGCGACCCGTGGGAGGGGCCCGTCCCCGTCCACCAGGTCGTCCGGGTCGCCAAGGCGCTGATGGACCTCGGCTGCGACGAACTCTCCCTCGGCGACACCATCGGCGTCGCCACCCCCGGCCACGTGCAGAACCTGCTCTCCGAGCTGAACGAGGAGGGCGTGCGCACCAACACCATCGGGGTGCACTTCCACGACACGTACGGCCAGGCCCTGTCCAACACCCTCGCCGCGCTCCAGCACGGAGTGACCACCGTGGACGCCTCGGCGGGCGGCCTCGGCGGCTGCCCGTACGCCAGGAGCGCCACCGGAAACCTCGCCACCGAAGACCTCGTGTGGATGCTCGACGGCCTCGGCATCGAAACCGGGGTCGACCTCGACGCGCTCACCGCCACCAGCGTGTGGCTCGCCGAACACCTGGGCCGACCCAGCCCGTCCCGTACCGTCCGCGCGCTCTCGGTGCGATGACGCCCGTCCCACAAGGAGTGACACCTGCCATGTCCCTGGACCACCGGCTGACCGCCGAGCACGAGGAACTGCGCCGCACCGTCGAGGAGTTCGCTCACGACGTCGTCGCCCCGAAGATCGGCGACTTCTACGAGCGCCATGAGTTCCCGTACGAGATCGTGCGGGAGATGGGGCGGATGGGCCTGTTCGGGCTGCCGTTCCCGGAGGAGTACGGCGGCATGGGCGGGGACTACCTCGCCCTCGGGATCGCCCTGGAGGAGCTGGCCCGGGTCGATTCGTCCGTGGCGATCACGCTGGAGGCCGGGGTGTCGCTCGGCGCGATGCCGGTCTTCCGTTTCGGCACGGAGGAGCAGAAGCGGAAGTGGCTGCCGAGGCTCTGCTCGGGCGAGGCGCTCGGCGCGTTCGGCCTGACCGAACCGGAGGCCGGCTCGGACGCGGGCGGCACCCGCACGACGGCGGTGCGCGACGAGGCCACCGGTGAGTGGGTGATCAACGGCGCCAAGTGCTTCATCACCAACTCCGGCACCGACATCACCGACCTGGTCACGGTCACGGCGGTGACCGGCCACAAGGAGAACGGCGCCCCGCGCATCTCCTCGATCATCGTCCCGTCCGGCACTCCCGGCTTCACCGTCGCCGCCCCGTACTCCAAGGTCGGCTGGAACGCCTCCGACACCCGCGAGCTGTCCTTCAGCGACGTCCGCGTCCCGCTGGAGAACCTGCTCGGCGAGGAGGGCCGGGGCTACGCGCAGTTCCTGCGCATCCTCGACGAGGGCCGGATCGCCATCGCCGCCCTGTCCACGGGCCTGGCCCAGGGCTGTGTGGACGAGTCGGTGAAGTACGCCGGTGAGCGACACGCCTTCGGCAGGGCGATCGGCACCAACCAGGCCATCCAGTTCAAGATCGCGGACATGGAGATGCGCGCCCACATGGCCCGGATCGGCTGGCGCGACGCCGCCTCCCGCCTGGTGGCGGGCGAGCCGTTCAAGAAGGAGGCGGCGATCGCCAAGCTGTACTCGTCGACGGTGGCGGTGGACAACGCCCGCGAGGCCACCCAGATCCACGGCGGCTACGGATTCATGAACGAGTACCCGGTGGCCCGAATGTGGCGCGACTCCAAGATCCTGGAGATCGGCGAGGGCACCAGCGAGGTCCAGCGGATGCTGATCGCGAGGGAGCTGGGGCTGCCGGCCTGACGTGGCGGCATGCGGGACGGGGCGGATTCGGACGGGCGGATTCGGGCGGGGCGCACGCAGCGGTTCCGCCCCGCGTCCGGACCGCCCCGCACTGCGGCCCCGGGCGGACGCCGGGGCCGCAGCAGGGGGACGCCGGGGCCGAAACGGGCGGACATCGTTCGCCTCATTCCGCCTCCGTCCAGGAGTCGTTCCGGCACCCGGGGGACCTCCGCCACCCAGAGGTCATTCCGCCGCCCAGGGGACCTCCGGCGCCCGGTAGTAGTCGATGCCCAGCGCCGAGAACCTCGGACCCTGCGCGCCCAGCCGCACCTTGTACGCGTCCCAGTCGTGCGTCGACGCGGGCGACCAGCCCAGCTCGGCGACGCCGGGAAGTCTCGGGAACGCCATCCGCTCGATCTCGTCGCTGTTCGTGAGCGTCTCCGACCAGAGCGGCGCCTCCACGCCGAGGACGGAACCCGCCGGGGCGCCGTCCAGGTAGACCGCCGGGTCCCAGTCGTAGCTGCGCCGGACGGAGACGTAGCCGGCCCAGGACAGGCCCAGTTCGGTGTCCTTGTCGTACTTCATGTCGAGGTAGCTGCGGTCCGCCGGGGACAGCACGAGTTTCGTGCCCTTCGCCGCGGCGGCGGCCACCTGCTCGCGCTCGGCGGCACCGGTCCGGTCGTAGCCCCAGTACTGGGCGACCGCGCCCGCGACCGGGGTCGCCCCGGTCAGCTGGTGCCAGCCGATCACGGTCTTGCCGTACCTGCCGACGACGGCCTGCGCCTTGTTCATGAAGGTCACGTAGTCGTCGTGACTGGTGGAGTGCGCCTCGTCGCCGCCGATGTGGAGGTACTTGCCGGGGGTGAGCGCGGCAAGTTCACGGATCACGTCGTCCACGAAGCCGTACGTGACGGCCTTCGGGACGCACAGCGAGCTGAAGCCGACATCGGTGCCGGTGTAGAGCGGCGGCGCGACGCCGTCGCAGTTCAGCTCCGCGTACGAGGCGAGCGCGGCGTTGGTGTGGCCCGGCAGGTCGATCTCCGGAACGACCTCCAGGTAGCGGGAGGAGGCGTAGCGGACGATCTCCTTGTAGTCGTCCTTCGTGTAGTGGCCGCCCGTTCCACCGCCGACCTCCGTCCTCCCGCCGTACGTGGCGAGCCGCGGCCAGGAGTCGATGGCGATCCGCCAGCCCTGGTCGTCGGAGAGGTGCAGGTGGAGCGTGTTCAGCTTGTACAGCGCGAGCTGGTCGATGTAGCGCTTGACCTCGGCGACGGAGAAGAAGTGCCGGGACACGTCCAGCATGGCGCTCCGGTACGCGTAGCGGGGCACGTCCTCGATCGTGCCGCCCGCGACCTGCCACGGGCCCTTCTGGCGGCTCTTCTCCTCCACCCGCGCCGGGAGCAGCTGACGCAGCGTCTGGACGCCGTGGAAGAGCCCGGCCGGGGTGCGCGCGGTGAGGGTGACGGATTCGGGGTCCGACCTCAGGGTGTAGCCCTCGTCACCCGCTCCGCCGTCCTGCGGGTCGAGCCGGAGCCTGATGCCGTCGGCGCCCCGGCCGGTGACCGGCAGCGGGTGGCCGGTGGACGGGCGCAGCAGACCCGCCAGGTAGTCGCCGATCCGTCGGGCCTCGGCGGAGTCGCTCTCGACCCGGATCGCGGTCTTCGCGGTGAGGGAGTACGGGGAGCCGGCGGGCTTCACCCGGGCGGGGGCGGGCACCGTGCGGCCGAGCGGGCGCGGCGAGGTGCCGGTGGGGGTCGAGCGGCTGTCCGCGGCCGCTCCGGACTGCGCCGCGCCGACGCCGGAGACACCGGCCGCCGTGACGAGCAGCAGCGAACCGAGGAGGCGCGGAAGCGCGACGCGCCGGATTCCGACGCCCGGTGCCGCGAGCATCCGCCGGGCCCGTCGGATCCCGTCCTCCCCCCGGGCCCATCGAGGGACCCACCGAGCCCGCCAGGTCCGCCGCGTCGGCTGTGCCCGATGTGCCCGCTGTTCCCCCTGCGTTCGCTGTGACCTCTGCGTTCGCTGTGTTCGCCGTGTTCCGTGCAGTCTCACGAGCCAGGTCCCTTTCGACGGGTTCGCACCTGCTGGATGTCCTGACCGAGCCGAACCATCACCATGCGTATCGTCCGATCCACACACAGTCAAGGTGTAGACCACAACCCCGTACGGCGCCTGAGAGAATCCGGCGCATGGCGGAAATAATCCAGCGCGACGGAACATGGACCTTCGACGGCGAGGCGGTGCGAATCGTGCCCGGCCGGGAGAAGGGGGTGCATCCCCTCCGCCAGGAGCTGGGGGAACGCGTCGTCCCACTCCACGCCCTGGCGGGCATCGCCTTCGAACCGCGCCGCAAGGGCGGCGTCCTCCACCTGCGACTGCGCGACGGCGCCTGCCCGGTCCTGCGCGCCGCGAACGGCCGGCTCAAGGACTCCGCCGACCCGTACCGGCTGGCCGTGGAGAAGGACCGCGTCGGGGTGGCGGAGTACTTCGTCGACGAGGTGCGCAACGCCCTGCTGGTCGAGCAGGTGCCGTCCGGACCGACGGACGGCTTCCTGCTGCCGGGGCCCGCGGTGCCGGTCGCCGGGGGCGGCGGGGACGGCACCGCCTCGTTCGACGGGGAGATCATCCGCCTCACCTGGAACTGGAAGGCCAAGGAGGCCAAGAGCTCCGGCGGCCCGGTCGCCTTCCCGGTGTCGGAGGTGACCGAGGTGCACTGGATCCCCGCCATCGGCCTGGAGAACGGCCATCTGCGCTTCGTCCGGGGCACCCCGGGCATGAGCGCGGCCCCCGCCCCGGCCGCCGAGTACGACCCGTACGCGCTGGACCTGTGGGGGCTCTCCAAGAAGGAGTACACGGCGGCGCTGGTCGCGGCCGCGGTCCTGGTCCGGCTGCCCGGCGAACCGGAATCCGGCACCGCGACGGGCAGCCACACCCCGGCCGACGCGCGTACCGCGAAGACCCTGGCACCCTCCACAACCCAGGCGACCTCGCCCGCCCCCGGCGCGGACACCCCTCCCGCCGACGACCACGACGTGCTGCTGCGACGCCTTCGGGAGCTCGGCGAACTGCACCGGACGGGGGTGCTCACGGATGACGAGTTCAGCGCCGCCAAGCAGGCCGTCCTGAAGCGCCTCTGAAGCGCCCCCAACCCGCCCCCAACCCGCCCCGAAGCGCCTCCTCGCCCCTCCTGGGCCGTCACCCCTCCCGGACCGTCGCCTCGGCACACGTTCCGGGGCGCACGAGACCGTGATCACATCAATCCCTGCCCGATATCGGGCAGAATTGTTGCGTAAGCGCCTCGCCCGCCGCAGTATCGACGGGTGCTCGAACGCCGCCCGTCGCACGACGACCTCATCGACCACCTGGTGCGCAGCACCGCGCTCCAGCGCGGTGAGGCGGCCCGGGTGGTGCTCGACGTGCTGGCGTACTTCGACGAGACGACCGACGACTTCGTCCGCCGCCGCCACCGGGAACTGCAGTCCGGCGGCCTGGTGAACGCGGAGATCTTCGAACGGATCGCCGCCGAACTGCCGCACCGCGCGGTCGCGCCGCCGGAGCTCTCGCTCCGCCAGCTGCGCCGCATCGTCTACGGCTGACCGGACCACCCACGGCCGGAGCGCCCGCCTCGGGGCCCAGGCACCGAGCGCCCGGCATCGGGCACAACAGGTACATCGATGGAGGGGCAGAGACTCTATGTGCGGAATCGTCGGATATATCGGGAAGCGTGATGTGGCCCCGCTGCTGCTGGAAGGGCTGCAGCGGCTGGAGTACCGGGGTTACGACTCCGCGGGCATCGCCATCACCGGCAAGGCGGCGGCCGGGAAGCCCGCCGTCCTGAAGTCGGTCAAGGCGAAGGGCCGGGTCCGCGAGCTGGAGGCCCGCGTCCCCAAGCGTTTCAGCGGCACCACCGGCATCGCGCACACCCGTTGGGCCACCCACGGCGCCCCGAGCGACGAGAACGCCCACCCTCACCTGGACGCCGACAACAAGGTCGCCGTCGTCCACAACGGCATCATCGACAACGCCTCCGAGCTGCGTGCGAAGCTCGTCGCCGACGGCGTCGTCTTCCTCTCCGAGACCGACACCGAGGTGCTGGTCCACCTGATCGCCCGCGCCCAGGCCGAGACCCTGGAGGAGAAGGTCCGCGAGGCGCTGCGCGCGGTCGAGGGCACGTACGGCATCGCCGTGCTGCACGCCGACTTCAACGACCGGATCGTGGTCGCCCGCAACGGCTCCCCGGTCGTGCTCGGCATCGGCGAGAAGGAGATGTTCGTCGCCTCGGACGTCGCCGCCCTGGTCGCCCACACCCGCCAGGTCGTCACCCTCGGCGATGGCGAGATGGCCACCCTGAAGGCCGACGACTTCCGCACGTACACGACGGAGGGTTCGTCCACGACGGCCACGCCGACCACCGTGGAGTGGGAGGCCGAGTCGTACGACATGGGCGGCCACGACACGTACATGCACAAGGAGATCTCCGAGCAGGCCGAAGCCGTCGACCGGGTGCTGCGCGGCCGGATCGACGACCGGTTCGCCACCGTGCACCTGGGCGGCCTCAACCTGGACGCCCGCGAGGCGCGCGGGGTCCGCCGGATCAAGATCCTCGGCTGCGGCACCTCGTACCACGCGGGCCAGATCGGCGCCCAGCTGATCGAGGAGCTGGCCCGGATCCCGGCGGACGCCGAGCCCGCCTCCGAATTCCGCTACCGCAACCCGGTCGTCGACCCGGACACGCTGTACGTCGCGGTCTCCCAGTCCGGTGAGACGTATGACGTGCTGGCCGCCGTCCAGGAGCTCAAGCGCAAGGGCGCCCGAGTGCTCGGCGTCGTCAACGTGGTGGGGTCCGCGATCGCCCGGGAGGCCGACGGCGG
Source organism: Streptomyces sp. NPDC014734 (assembly GCF_043083325.1). Taxonomy (NCBI): domain Bacteria; kingdom Bacillati; phylum Actinomycetota; class Actinomycetes; order Kitasatosporales; family Streptomycetaceae; genus Streptomyces; species Streptomyces sp. NPDC014734. The sequence continues at coordinate 60,271 of NZ_JBIBYN010000003.1, forward strand.
CACGTACGTGCACGCCGGCCCCGAGGTCTGCGTCGTCTCCACGAAGTGCTTCACCAACACGGTCGTCGCGTTCGCGCTGCTCGCCCTGCACCTGGGCCGGATCCGCGACCTGTCGGTCGCCGACGGCAAGCGGATCATCGAGGGACTGCGCAGGCTGCCCGCCCAGATCGACGAGATCCTGGCGAACGAGGACGAGATCAAGCGGCTGGCGGCCGAGTACGCGGACGCCAGGTCGATGATGTTCATCGGCCGCGTGCGCGGCTACCCCGTCGCCCGCGAGGCGTCGCTGAAGCTCAAGGAGGTCTCGTACATCCATGCGGAGGCGTACCCGGCGTCCGAGCTGAAGCACGGGCCGCTGGCACTGATCGAGCCCGCGATGCCGACGGTCGCGATCGTGCCGGACGACGACCTGCTGGAGAAGAACCGGGCCGCGCTGGAGGAGATCAAGGCCCGCAGCGGCCGCATCCTCGCCGTCGCCCACCAGGTGCAGGACAAGGCCGACCACACCATCGTCGTGCCGAAGAACGAGAACGAGCTGGACCCGATCCTGATGGGCATCCCGCTCCAGCTCTTCGCGTACCACACGGCACTGGCCATGGGCCGGGACATCGACAAGCCGCGCAACCTGGCGAAGTCCGTCACCGTCGAGTAGCGGCACCCGGGCCGCACCCCGCGCGCACCTCCGCCGCACGGCCCGCACGGCCCCGTATCCGCCCGTCACGGGGCGGGGACGGGGCCGTTCCCGCACTCGGTCGCGAACCGCGCCGCGCACCGCCCCGGGGCCACGGACGGCGCCGGAGACCACCAGCCGTCCCGGAAGCCACGGACCGTGCCGGGGGCCACGAACCGGAGGTCGCGCGGGAACGCGCCCGCACACCGGACCGCGCCCCGGCCGGCCTCCCGGCACCCCGAACCGGCCTCGCACACGGCTGCGGGGTGACCGATACCGAACGCCGGCAGCGCCGGTGGGCGGGGCCCGGTGCCCGGATCGACGGTGTTCGCGGGTCTGGTGGGCGCACCGTTGTCCGTGTTGCGATCCCCTCACACGAGCCCACCCTGCCACCCGTTGACCGGTATGCACCTTTCGCCCGCAGGTGGGCCACCGCACCAGGACGCCGGAGCGCCGGTTTTCGCAGGCGAGTTGACGCCACGTCGGACGAGCCGATTCGACCGCCCACGGGAGGGACCGCGGCGGGAGCGGCCGGGACGGGGCCGTTCAGGGGATGACGACGACCGGGCGCTGCGCGCGACGCGCGAGGCGCCCCGCCACCGAGCCGAAGATGCGGCCGACCACACCGTGCGTGGAACCCACGACGATGGCGTCCGCCGAGTACTCCCGGCCGACCTCCTCCAGTTCGTGACAGATGTCCCCGCCGCGCTCGACGAGCACCCACGGAACCTCGGAGAGGTAGTCGGCGCAGGCGAGCTCCAGGCCGAGCACCTCGGTGCGGTGGTCGGGCACGTCGACGAAGACGGGCGGCTCGCAACCTGCCCAGACGGTGGTCGGCAGCCGGTTGGCGACATGGACGATGATCAGGCCGGAACCCGATCTACGGGCCATGCCGATGGCGTACGCGAGGGCACGCTCGCTCGAGGTCGAGCCGTCGAAGCCGACGACGACACCATGCCGAAAGGCGGGATCGCAGGAATGACGCGTTTCTTCGACCGCCTGCGGGTCCGACATGGCGTCGGCCACCTGCTTGCGGTCGGCGGGTTCGGGGATTTCGTGACCGGCCATCGGTGTCTCGGCGAAGAGAGTCCTCGTGAGGAGAGCGACTTGGGGAAGGTGCGTCAGCGGGCGGTGTGGCGGTGTCCGGGAATCATCTTCCCAACCCCTTACCCCCAAGGGTACGGCGCCATTCCTCCACTGCCCAGACCCGTGCAAAGCACGCGCGACGTTTCACGGAGCATGCCCGAGGCGGACCCCGGATGGCAATGCCGGTTGCCCGGTACACCGACGACGGCCGGCCCGACCCGTTCCGCCCGGAGCCGGTCGGCGACCCGTCCGCCATCCCGCCGCCACCCCGGAATCACCGCCTCCGCCGGGGAACGGATCACCGCCCGCCGACCGGACTTCGGGACGACAATCTGTCTCCCGAACACATGTCGCCCGCCCCGCCCCACCGGTCGCGCCCGGAGGTCTCGCGCGACCACGGATCGATACCGGCCCATCGGTCGGAATCCGATCGCCCGCCGACGCCGCCCCGGCATGCCGTCCGATTCGGCGCCCACCTGCCCCGGGGGCGCAAAGAAGCAGTCGCTCGGCGAGGTTGTGCGCCGGTCGACTGACCGAATCACGTATGCACAACCATCTATTTTCAGCCAACTTCACACCCCTGTCGGTTCCTTGCCGAAATGGCCGATCAACCCCCTTGCCACCAGGAAGGAAGAGACCGCGCGGTACGATTCCACCCGACGGGGACGGGCCATCAAGGCGAGGCCCACTTCCCTGCGCGGCCGTCGAGTGAAACGCTTCGTGATCGAATGCTTCCCGCCAAGTTGCCTTGTCGACATAACGCCGGTTGGTGAACTTGTCACTCCGGCACCGCGGGACGCAGTAGATTCGATCTTGGGTATCGAGGACCGGGGACTCGTGCAGGACCGAGGGGAAACGTGCAGGAGCGACAGGCCCGCAAGGACCAGGAAGACGCGAACACCGAGGGGGGCTTAGCGTCATGAGCCAGGACTCCGCCACCGCAACGGAGGCTGTACGGAAGCTCAGCGGCCGACGACGACGTGAGATCGTCGCCGTGCTGCTGTTCAGCGGTGGCCCCATCTTCGAGAGTTCGATCCCGCTCTCCGTGTTCGGAATCGACCGACAGGACGCGGGAGTTCCGCGCTACCGACTTCTCGTCTGCGGCGGGGAGGAGGGGCCGCTGCGGACCACCGGGGGACTCGAACTCACCACGCCCTACGGGCTGGAGGCGATCAGCAGGGCCGGCACCGTCGTAGTGCCCGCCTGGCGCTCGATCACCTCACCGCCGCCCACCGAGGCGCTGGACGCGCTGCGTCGTGCGCACGAGGAGGGGGCCCGCATCGTCGGGCTGTGCACCGGGGCGTTCGTACTCGCCGCCGCCGGCCTGCTGGACGGCCGCCCGGCGACCACACACTGGATGTACGCGCCGACGCTGGCCAAGCGCTATCCGTCGGTGCACGTCGATCCGCGTGAACTCTTCGTCGACGACGGCGACGTGCTCACCTCGGCCGGGACCGCGGCCGGGATCGACCTCTGCCTGCACATAGTCCGCACGGACCATGGCACGGAGGCCGCCGGGGCGCTGGCCCGTCGGCTGGTCGTGCCACCGCGGCGCAGTGGCGGCCAGGAGCGCTACCTCGACAGGTCTTTACCCGAGGAGATCGGCTCCGACCCGCTCGCCGAGGTCGTGGCCTGGGCGCTGGAGCACCTTCACGAGCAGTTCGACGTGGAGACGCTCGCCGCGCGCGCCTACATGAGCAGGCGGACCTTCGACCGCAGGTTCCGTTCGCTCACCGGCAGCGCACCGCTCCAGTGGCTGATCACTCAGCGGGTGCTGCAGGCGCAGCGGCTGCTGGAGACGTCCGAGTACTCGGTCGACGAGGTCGCGGGCCGCTGCGGCTTCCGCTCGCCGGTCGCGCTGCGCGGGCACTTCCGGCGCCAGCTCGGGTCCTCCCCCGCCGCGTACCGGGCCGCGTACCGGGCCCGTCGTCCGCAGGGCGGCGGCCCGGACATCGGCGACGTCATCGAGTCCGTCGTACCCGCCCAGGCGGGTTCGGGCGGTCGACGCGCCACGGCTCCGTCCGCCGCGCACGCCGTGGCGTCGTCGGCGATCGGAGCGGGGCACCCGGAGCACGGGAAGCAGGGCCCCGACGCGTACGCCGGTGGGCGCCCGACCCTCCCGGGTCAACGGAGTGCCCCGTAGGGTGGGGTCATGAACGACCGCATGGTGTGGATCGACTGCGAGATGACCGGGCTCTCGCTGACGGAAGACGCACTCATCGAGGTGGCCGCACTGGTCACCGACTCGGAGCTGAACGTGCTCGGCGAAGGGGTGGACATCGTGATCCGCCCGCCGGACACGGCCCTGGAGACGATGCCCGAGGTGGTGCGCCGGATGCACACCGCCTCGGGCCTCCTCGACGAGCTGGCCCGGGGCACCACCCTGGCCGACGCCGAGGCCCAGGTGCTCGCCTACATCCGTGAGCATGTGAAGGAGGCCGGCAGAGCCCCGCTCTGCGGCAACTCGGTCTCCACCGACCGCGGATTCCTGGCGCGGGACATGGCCGCGCTGGAGGGCTTCCTGCACTACCGGATCGTCGATGTGTCCTCGATCAAGGAACTGGCACGCCGCTGGTACCCGAGGGCCTACTTCAACAGTCCGGAGAAGAACGGCAACCACCGCGCTCTCGCGGACATCCGCGACTCCATCACGGAGCTGCGCTACTACCGCGAGGCGATCTTCGTCCCGCAGCCCGGGCCGGACTCGGACCGGGCGAAGGCCGTCGCGGCGCGCGTCGCCCCACCCGCCCCGTAGGACACGCCCCGAGGTCCTGCCCGTCCCGCGGCGCCCGACACGCACGAGAACGTGTCCCGAGGCTGCACCCGGCCCGCGTCCACCCGGGGCCGGTGGGGCGGGGCCTTCCGGGCGTGCCCCGCCCTTCGGTGAAGCCACTGGTCATGGGCCTTTCGGGGGCTCCGACCGCCGGCGGAACAATGGTGGCGCGAGCACCCTCCCGGACCCTGTACACTTTTTCTCGGCCGGTCGGAAACGACCGGGCATGGTGGGTATAGCTCAGATGGTAGAGCACCTGGTTGTGGTCCAGGATGTCGCGGGTTCGAGTCCCGTTACTCACCCTGAATGATCGAGGGTCGGCCCGTGAAAACGGGTCGGCCCTTCTTCATGTCCCGTGGGCCCCACCTGTGCGAAGTCGTGCCCCACCACCCCGGAACGTTCCGGGGTGGTGGGGCCTTCCCGCACCGCCCCTTCCGCCTCGACGGGAGGGGCATTCGTACGCCCGGGGACGGCGTGCGCCCTCCAACTCGTGGTGCACGGACGGCAACCGGTCTCCACATATGCTCGTTCCTTCAGGACACGCATGGGGGTACCGTTGCGACATGACGACATCACAAGAGGCCCAGCGCAGGAGCCGGACTCCACGCAAGTCGTCGAACTTGACGAGGGGGTTCGCCACGCTGACCCTGGATCCCTCCCCGCGCTTGGCGGCGTCCCGAGCCAGAACGTCGCAGGCCGACCCCGTGACACTGGCGTGGAAACTGGTAGGACGGGCAGTCGCCCAGAGCATTCATTCGATGGCTCAGGTGATCCGTTAGACGTACGGGGGCTCGCCGAACTCCACGAAGCCCGCATCGAGATGGAACGGTCCTGGGCAGGGCCGCTTCCCGACCCCCGCACGATGGCTCAGTACGAACAGATCCTCCCTGGTGCCGCCGACCGGATCCTGGCCATGGCCGAGACCGCCGCGACCGGACGCATCAAGATCGAGGAGCGGCAGGCGGAGGCGGAGATCTCCGCGGCGAGTACGGGGCAGGGATCGGCCCTGTTCCTGACGATCTGCGCAATGATCGGTGCTGCCGCCTTCTTCATGGCGGGGAAGAACATCGCGGGTGGTGCGTTTCTGTCCGTGCCCGTGGTGATGCTGATCCGGTCGTTCATCACCAGGACCTGAGTCTCGCGCCTCCGCGGAACCCGGGTTCCGGGCGTCCGGAGGATCCGGGCTCCACTCTTCCCGAGGACCCGAGTTTCGCGCGTCCGGCGGCGGGCCGTCGGATGGCCGCGCCCCCGCACGCGTGCGCTCAGGTGGCCGCCGGGTCGATGTCGATCTCGTAGGCGATCTCCCACCGGATGTCGGGCACCACGATGTCGGCGGCCTCGACCGGCCTCCCGTCGGCGTCGTAGTACGTGCGCTCCACCACCATGACCAGGTCACCGACGCTGATCCCAAGCAGGTTGGCCTGCTCCTGCGAGGCACGTGCCGGACGCAGCACCTCGACGGCGCTGGTGATGTCGACTCCGATCGAACGCATCCGCTCGATCACTCCGGCACCGGCGTGCGGGCCCATCTCCGGCAGGACGATCGGGGTGCCGTCGGTGATGGCCATCGGCTCCCACGACCGCGAGAGCTGCACCGGCAGCCCGTCGGCGAGGTATTCGTAGTTCGTGACCACGCACATGTCACCGGGCCGGATGGCGAGGCGCTCGGCGATACGGTCGGGCGCCGGCGTTCGCGCCGCACTGCTGGACTCCCACTGGCCGTCGCGCCCCTGCTTCTCCATGTCCGCGCGGAACGGACTGCCGCCGCAGCCCTCGTGCTGCCGGGAACGGACCATGCGCAGGCGTTCGCGGGGCCGGCTGACGTAGGTGCCCGATCCGGCCCGTCCTTCGAGGAGGCCCTCGATGATGAGCCGCTCCATGGCACGTTGCGCGACGGACTGGCCGACGCCGTATTCCTCACCGATCCGTGCACGTGAGGGGAGCTTGTCGCCGACCTTCCATTCACCCGCCTTGATGCGTGCGCGCAGGGCATCGGCCACCTGCAAATAAGGCGTTTCACGTGGCATGTGCGCAGCTCCGGAAGTCGACAGCCGACATTGACAAAGCTAACCCATCAGGTCGAAGCTGAATATTCAGCCTTACGAAAAGTGACGGGCCTGATCGACAGGGAGAGCCATGTCTGTCGTGCCTCCGCACGCCTTCGCCCTCGCGGTCATGCTCGCCTCCGCGACACGCACCGAGCCCCGCGTCACCAGCGTGCACGGCGTGATCCGCATCGAGGCGGACCTCCCCGACGAAATGAGCCCCGTCATCCGTTCCACCATCCTCACCGCGCTCGGAACCGCCGACCGGTACGGCCATGTCCGGGCCGAGGACGGCGACATCATCTGGGCCGAGATCGACAACGAGCCGCCCCCCGGTGACGACGACGGCGGGTTCCTGTCCGGACCGGGACGAGCCGTACCGCACCTTTGTCGCCCACACCTACACGTGCGCCACGTGCCTCTCCGGCGCCCCGTGCCCGACCGCCGTACGGCTCGGCCGGGCCTGGCGGAAGGCGCGGAAATGAGGCGTGCGGCCGCCGATTCCCGTCCCGGCCACCCGTGTCACGGCCACTCGTGTCCCGGCCGGACAGCGATCCGGGGCGGGTCACCACCCACCCGTGAGAGAGGACGGCACCATGCAGTGTCCCAAATGCGGCAACCAGATGAGTCGGAACGTCGGCGGTTGGTGGACGTGCTGGAGCTGCGGCAACACCCAGCCCGGATATGTGGGGACCCATGATCTGCCCGCAGTGTCGCGGCCGACTGCGCCCGTACCTCCCGGACTCGTACCGGTGCACCGCGTGCCGGTACGAGATCACCGCCGAGGCGTGGGAGCTGCATCAGCGGCTGCTGGCGGAACTGGACGCTGACGAGGAGGGGTTCTTCGTGCGGGTGAGGGAGCACACGGCCCGCGTCCGCGCGCTGGAACCCGCCTGGCGGCGCGGGCGTTTCCGGTGACGGGAGGGGCCCGCGGCCCCTCCCTGGCGGCGCGGAGCGAGTCGCCGACGAGCGCTACCGGTAAAGCTCGCCCCACCCCTCCCCGGGGATCAGCCCACGGCCGTCGGCGGGTCTGCCCGGGAACCGCGGGGCCGGACCTCCAGCAGGGCGACGACGGAGGTGTGGAAGCGGCCCACCGCCGCGTCGACGCTCCGGATGAAGCCGGACTCGGCGTTGCCCCGCCCGCTGCCCATGCCCTTGAAGAGCGACAGCCGGAAGCCTACGAGCTGCGCGCCGCCCCTCGGCAGGATGTCGGCGGGTTCGGGGCGCAACCGCTCCAGAGTGCCCCGCGGCCCCGTCCCGTCGCCCTCGACCACGGCCTCGATGTGCAGATCGGCCGGAGCGGCGGCCAGCTGACGGATCAACCGCTTGGCCTTGCTCAGCGGGTAGCCCGACTCCGGTGCCGGAATCTCGATCGACGTGCGCAGCTTCCCGGTCCTGAGATCGGCGACGACACCGAGGACCCCCGGCGTTCCCTCAATCCGGACGGCTGCCTGCAGCCGCCCTTCCAGACAGAGCTGGTCGGCCTGTTCCATCCGGCGGACATGCGGGTCGGTGCCACGCCGGGCGGCCCGCTGCACGGGCAGCACCTTCTGCCCGAGTTCGCCGCCCAGCCTCAGGCAGACCTGCCGGATCAGCCGCTCCCAGTTCTCGATCACCTCCAGGGCGCGGGGATCGCCCTGGCACAGGGTCTCGTCGTCGATGCCCCTGCGCACCGGGACCCAGGCCGCCCCCATGTTCTGGAATCCGTGGCAGCCCGAGTTCTCGTGCTGGAGATAGTGCAGCAGTTCCTGGAGCAGCCATGCGTGGGCGGCGTTGCCCACGCCCTCGTGCTGGATGAGCATCTGCGCCTGGTGGGCGACCTCGGCCCAGGAGAGGTGCCTCAGCGCCACCTTGTGCTTGCGCCGGCCGTCGACCCTCACATCGACGAGCGAACTGCCTTCGAGAGCAACGTCGTTGGACAGAGTGATCACGGCCTCGTACCCGCGCCGGGCCGCGATGTCCATGTACGCCTGCACCTGGTCCGGTTTGAGGGCACTGCCGTTCGTCTTTGTCTCGACCAGCGCGGTCCACAGTTTGCCCGCTCGTTCGACCCTGATGACTCCGTCCGGGCGTCGGGGTGTGTCCCCGTGCGGGAGCGACACCTCGGTGAACGTCTCCATGCGTCCGGCGGGTGCGCCGAAGCCCGCCGTGAGTCGACGGCCGAACTCCGGTACCTGGGCCATCACGGACAGCAGGACCGAGGTGGCGCGCGTTTCGCGCTCCCGGTCATTCTTGAGCGCCGTGGCCGGGAAGAGCCGCGCGGTGCGCCACGCGTCGTTGTCGGCGAGGGACTTCCTGGGGTTCCTGGGGAGCGTCACCTTCTTCCTGGCCGTACGGGGACGAGGGACGGGCTTCGCCCGTTCCGGCGACTGCCCGAGGGCGGGGTCTGCCTCCGGAGCCTGGGCGGGGACGACGGGCCGTGCCGCGGGCGGTCCGGCCGCACCGGCGCCGGACGGCGTACCGGGGTGCCCGACCGACACGTCGGGCACCAACCCCTCGTACGCCCCCGCCGACTCCACCGCGCCCCCGGTGGTCTCCTCCTCCGCGTCGTCGATGTCGACGCCGAAGTCCGTTGCCAGTCCGGCCAGTCCGGACGCGTAGCCGTCTCCGACCGCCCGGAACTTCCACGCCCCGGACCGGCGGTAGAGCTCGCCGAAGATCAGCGCGCTGACCTCTCCGGCGTCCTCCACCGCGAACTGGAGCAGTTCGTCGCCGGAACCGTCCGCGAGCGTGAGACGCAGGTCGTCGAGGTCCCCGAACCTGGCTTCGTCGTAGCGACTCGCCGCGACCACGATCCGTTCGACCTCCTGCGGCACCGCGTCGAGATCGAAACCGATCCGGTCCTCGCTGCCGTAGGCCGTGGGCGTCTTCCCCAGAAGCTGCACGCTCCCCCGGCCGGCGACCGGATTGTTGTAGAAGCAGAAGTCGGCGTCGCTCCCGACCTTGCCATTCGTGTCGAGGAGGAGCACGGAGACATCGGCATCGCCCTCACCGGTGTCGCTGCTCCACGCCAGGCTCACCATGACGGAGCCGACATCCTCGCTCAACGTCGCCAGACCGACGTTGGAACCCTTCTTCATCACGTGCATGAGGCCCCCCAGATGCACAGCCGCACCGGAACGCACCCGGCGGCCCATCGCGTGACGTTGTGTGGTGCGTCACACATTCGCCGTACACGGGAAACCTTAGGTGAAGGATGACGTATTCGTGGAGGACCGGTGAAAAACGGAGGTGTCACCTCCGTGGGGGCGGCGGGACCACTCCCGCCGCCGGGGCCGTCAGGACGAGTCGCGCACGACAAGTTGTGTGGGGAGCACGATCTGCGGGCGCTCCCGGTTGTCGCCCGCGATCTCCTGCAACAGGACGCGGGCCATCGTGCGGCCCATCTCCTCGATCGGCTGGCGGACGCTGGTGAGCGCCGGGTCCATGTGACGGGCCACCGCCGAGTCGTCGAAGCCGACCAGGGCCACGTCGTCCGGGATGCGTCGGCCCGCCTCGCGGAGCACCTGGCGGGCGCCCGCCGCCATCACGTCGGACGCGGCGAAGACCGCATCGGTCCCGGGACGCCGGGCGAGCAGTTCGCGCATGGCCCGTGTGCCGCCCTCCTCCGTGAAGTCCCCCTGGGCGACGAGCTGTTCGTCCGGGGTGAGTCCGGCGTCCCGGAGTGCCTCGCGGTAGCCGTCGAGGCGGCGCCGGGCGCCGTAGACGTCGAGTCTGCCGGTGATGGTGGCGATGGTGCGGCGCCCCCGGGAGACCAGATGGTCGACGGCGGCGCGGGCGCCCTCGAAGTTGTCCGAGTCGACCGCCGCGAGCGGTTCGTCGGCGGACCTGCGACCGCTCATCACGGCCGGCATGCCGAGTTGCTCCAGCAGGTCCGGCAGCGGGTCGTCGGCGTGAACGGAGACCAGCAGCACGCCGTCGACCCGATGCGCGGTCAGGTACTGGGCCAGCCGACGGCGCTCGCGGTCGTTGCCGACGAGGGTGAGCAGCAGTTGCATGTCGGTGTCGGCGAGCGCCGCGCCGACACCGCGCACGATGTCGGAGAAGTACGGCTCGGCGAAGAAGCGGGTCTCCGGCTCGGGCACGACGAGCGCGATGGCGTCGGTGCGGTTCCCGGCCAGCGCGCGGGCCGCGCGGTTGGGTACGTAGCCCAGCTCGGCGACGGCCGCCTCCACCGCCTCGCGGGTGTGCGCGCTGACCCGTGGCGAGCCGTTGATGACCCGTGAGACCGTGCCGCGCCCCACCCCCGCCCGCGCCGCGACCTCTTCGAGCGTGGGCCGCCCGCCGCTCCGTACTCGCGCTGCCGCCATGGCTGCCTCCCGTTCGCGGTCAATTTCTCATAGTCGGATTGGCCGGACCAAGTCCTGCCGCCGGGGCCGCGGGCCTCCGTCCGGGCCCGGCGGTTCCATTCTCCGACGTGCACGGGAGCGCTCCCACGACCGGGGGGCGCCCCCGGTCGTGGCGGGGCCCGGAAACGGCGAGGACCCGGCGCGGCGGCCGGGTCTCGCGGGGAGGGGCGTGCGGGGGTCGCGGGTCAGCGGGGGCCGGTGCGCGGGGGCAGGGCGTGGCGGCGGATCGCGTCGGCGTACCAGTGGGCGCTCGCCTTGGGGGTGCGGCGCTGGGTGGCGTAGTCGACGTGGACGGCGCCGAAGCGCTTGGAGTACCCGTACGCCCACTCGAAGTTGTCCATCAGCGACCAGAGGAAGTAGCCGCGGACGTCCACGCCGTCGGCCGCGGCGCGACGCACCGCGTCGAGGTGACCGTGCAGGTAGTCGATGCGCTCGGGGTCCTCGACCCGGCCGTCGGGCGTGACGTGGTCCTCGAAGGCGGCGCCGTTCTCGGTGACCATCAGCGGCAGCCCGGGGTGCTCCCGGGAGACGTCGAGGAGCAGGCGGTACAGGCCGTCCGGATCGATGACCCAGTTCATCGCGGTGCGCTTCCGGCCCTCGGCGAGGTGGAAGGCGACGTGCTCGGAGCCGGGCCACGGGGAATGGTCGCTGTTGCCGTGGCCGTCGTCGCGCGCGTCGCCGCGGCCGTCGACGGGCGCGGAGACCACCGTCGGCGTGTAGTAGTTGACGCCCAGGAGGTCGACCGGGCGGGAGGCGGCGGCCAGGTCGCCGTCCCGGACCAGCGTCGACCAGTCCACCAGGTGCGCGGTGTCGGCGAGCAGGTCCTCGGGGTAGGCGCCGCGCAGCATCGGACCGGTGAAGATCCGGTTGCCCACCGCGTCGATCCGGCGGGCGGCGTCCGCGTCGGCGGGAGCGTCGCCCAGCGGGCGGACGTGGTGGAGGTTGAGGGTGACCGAGGTCCGCGCGGTGGCGGGGAGGCGGTCGCGCAGTACCTCGATCGCGCGGCCGTGGGCGAGGTTGAGGTGGTGGGCGGCGCGCAGGGCGGCGGCCGGTTCGGTGCGGCCGGGGGCGTGCACGCCGGAGCCGTAGCCCAGGAAGGCCGTGCACCACGGCTCGTTGAAGGTGGTCCAGGTCGGGACGCGGTCGCCGAGGGCGCCCGCCACGAGGGCGGCGTAGTCGGCGAACCGTTCGGCGGTCTCCCGCTGGGGCCAGCCGCCCGCGTCCTCCAGTTCCTGGGGCAGGTCCCAGTGGTAGAGGGTGGCGACGGGCGAGATGCCCGCTTCGAGGAGTTCGTCGACGAGACGACGGTAGAAGTCCAGTCCGCGTTCGACGGCGGGGCCACGGCCGGTGGGCTGCACCCGGGACCAGGAGACGGAGAAGCGGTAGGCCGTCAGGCCGATCCGCTTCATCAGCGCCACGTCGTCCCGGTAGCGGTGGTAGTGGTCGGCGGCGACGTCCCCGGTGTCACCGTTGTGGACCTTGCCCGGGGTGTGGCTGAAGGTGTCCCAGATGGACGGGGTGCGGCCGTCCTCGGTGGCGGCGCCCTCGACCTGGTAGGCGGCGGTGGCCGCCCCCCAGACGAATCCGGGCGGGAACTGCGCGGTCTCGGGCGCCTGCTTCGGGGCGGTGTCGGGTCGTACAGCAGTCATGCGGGAGCGCTCCCAGATGTGGAGGGACGGGGTGGAGGGACGGGGTGGAGGGGGCGAGTACGGGGATGAGTACGAGTACGGGACGGGGGCGGGGACGGGGACGGGGGCGGGTGACGCCACGACGGCGTCCGGCGTGGCGTCGGCCCGTGGCGTCACGGCGGTCGTCGGCGTGGCGTCGGCCCGCGGCGCCGGGGCGGACCTTGACGGCCGAACGGTCCCGGACGCCGGATCAGCCCTTGACGGCACCGGACATGATCCCGCCGACGATCTGTTTGCCGAAGATCACGAAGACCACCAGCAGCGGCAGGGTGCTGATCAGCGCACCGGCCATGACGATGCTCTGGTCGGGGGTGTAGGAGGCGTTCAGCTGGCCGAGGGCCACCTGGAGCGTGGGGTTCTCCTGGCTGAGGGCGAGGTAGGGCCAGAAGAAGTCGTTCCACGCCTGTACGAAGGTGAGCATCCCCAGCACCGTCATCGCGGGACGGGCGACCGGGAGCACCACGCTGCGCACGATGCGGAAGTTGTTCGCGCCGTCGATCTTGGCGGCCTCGATGAGTTCGTAGGGCAGGGCCTCGCTCAGGTACTGCCGCATGAAGAACACCCCGAAGGCGCTCACCAGGGTCGGGAAGATCACCGACTCCAGCTTCCCGCCCCAGCCGATGTCGGACATCATCATGAACAGCGGGACGACGCTGAGCTGCGGCGGAATGGTGAGCGTGGCGATGACGCCGGTCATCAGCGCGCCGCGGCCCCGGAACCGCATCTTGGCGAAGGCGTAACCGGCCAGCGTGCAGAAGAACAGGGTCGCCGCGGTGATGCAGCCGGAGACGATGACACTGTTGACGATCGCCGTGCCGAGGTTCGCCTGGCTCCAGGCGGCGTCGAGGTTGTGCAGCAGTCGCCCGCCGGGCAGGAACGGCGGTGTGGTGGCGAGCACCTCGTCCTGGGTGTGGGACGCGGCCACCAGCGTCCAGTAGAGCGGCAGCAGCGAGCCGATGCCGACGACGGCGAGCGCCGCGTAGGCGAACGGTCCGCCCTGAAGCTGTTTGCCCGCGCCCGGCCGGAGGCGGATCGGGCGCCGGGCCGGCCGGTGCGGCGTGCGCGCGAGGGCGGGTTCCGGGGCTTGGGTGGGGCTGGTCATGGTCATGGAAATCGCTCCCGGTCAGACCGCGGATGTGCGTACGAAGCGGCCGATGAGCCAGTTGACCGCGGCGATGAGCAGCAGGAGGGCGAGCATCGCCCAGGCAACTGCGGCGGCCGGACCGAGATGCCCCAGGTTCCAGCCGTAGTTGTAGAGGTAGACGCTGAGGGTCTCGTACTGATTCTCGTTGCCGCCGGTGGCTCCGAGTCTGCCGCCCTCCAGCAGCAGCGGCTCGCCGAACAACTGCATGGAGCCGATGGTCGAGATGACGATCGTGAAGAGGATCGTGGGCCGCAGCGAGGGGATGGTCACCTTGCGGAACTGCTGCCAGCGCGAGGCTCCGTCCAGCGAGGCGGCCTCGTACAGGTCGGTCGGCACGGCCTGCATGGCGGCGAGGTAGATCAGCGCGTTGTAGCCGGTCCAGCGCCAGATCACGATGACGGAGATGGCGATCTTCGACGTCCAGTGGCCGTTGGCCCAGTTGGTGTCGCCGAGGCCGACGAAGTGCAGCACCCAGTTCAGCAGCCCGCCGTCGGCCCGGAAGACCAGGGCGAAGACGAGCGCGGCGGAGGCCACCGACGTGGCGTACGGGGTGAGGACGACCGTGCGCCAGAAGGCGCTGGCGCGCAGCCGGTAGTTGAGCAGATGGGCCAGACCGAGTGCGACCAGCAGCTGCGGGACCGTGGACATGACCCCGATCGCGAAGGTGTTGCCGACGGCGGTCCAGAACTCGGGGTCGTGCAGGATCCGGTCGAAGTTCTCCCAGCCGACCCACTCCATGTGGTCGAGGCCGGTCATCTCCACCCGGTGCAGGGCGATCCACCCCGTGTACAGCAGCGGATAGAGCCCGAAGGCGCCGAAGACGAGGAAGAACGGGGCGATGTAGGCGTACGGCGACGCCTTGTCGTCGAACCGCCACAGCCGGCTCCGCCAGGTCGGTCGGCGCGGTGGGGCCGGGGTCTGCCGGGTGCCGCCCGGGGGCGGGTCGTACGCGTCCCGGGTGGGAGTCGAGGTGGCCACGGGCGGGAGTCCTTCCCTGTGCTGCTGCGTGCTGGGTTTGCCGTACTGCGGTCAGTGGCCCGGTGCGGGTTCGGGGCGGACGCGGGCCCTCCGGACGAGCCCGGACTCGGAGTGCCCCGGACGGGCCGGACCGGGGCGGTCCGGCGCCGGGGGGGGGGGGGGGGGGGGGGGGGGCCCCCCCCCCCCCCGGGCGCCCCCCCCCGGCGGGGGGGGGGGGGGGGGGGCGGCGACCCCCCCCCGGGGGGGGGGGGGGGGCGGGGGTAGGTGGGGGT